>JAFTCU010000088.1 GCA_017454585.1 Thermoguttaceae bacterium
CGGAGCAGCAGAGCGAGCCGGAGCAGCAGAGCGAGCCGGAGCAGCAGAGCGAGCCGGAGCAGCAGAGCGAGCCGGAGCAGCAGAGCGAGCCGGAGCAGCAGAGCGAGCCGGAGCAGGAACCCGAACCAGTGCTTCCCGTTTTACCAGTCCACGACGCCGACGAACGTGAAAATTACATAATTTCGTGCGCCGAACAGACCGTCATAATCGACATCAACGGAGAAACAGTAGCAGGGTACGAGGGCGACGATTGGACGCCAATCACCCTCCTCGGCGGCACCGATTACATAATCCGGCACCTTACCCGCGACGCCGTCCGCAAAATGACCGTTTTTGAAAACGAGTGGGGCGACGACGAAATTCTTTTCCCCAGCGAGGGCTTCCGCGAGGGCCTCAGCCGAATTTACACCACAAAAGCCGTGGACGCCCTGGTCCGCCATTTTGCGCGGGAATTAAGGGAAGCCGACATCAACGCGATTCCCAAAATTAAACAATTGAGAAAAGAAGCACGGCTCGCAGCAGCCGCGGAATAACAGCAGCCGAACACCGACCGCGGGAACCACGCCGGAACCCGCGATCGCCCCCCCGCACGGGAACCCGCACCGAGCACCCGACCGGAGCCAGAGCAGGCGGATGCAGGCAGCCCACCCCACGCGGGGACGGAGGCAAAAAAAGCCCCCACCCCAAACCAGAAAAACCAACCTCGTATAAGAGCACCCACCGCGGGAGCCAAACAAACACCAAACAAGGAGAACCAAAATGAACACGAACAAAACCACCCAGCCAGAGCAGCGAAAACACCGCACCCGCTGCTTGATGAACCCCACGATCCGCAAAGCGATCCTGCCCCCGTGCCCGCACATCGACGGACGCGACACCCACAAACAAACCAAATTTGGCTGGATTTGCAATTTTGCCGAAGGCGGGGAAATTTTGACCATTGACCCCCTTCTTTTGACGCACATCGAGTGGACCCCAGAGTGCCCAGAGGAACACGGAGCCAGCATCGACCTCAGCGACGGCACCATAATCACAACACACGAACGACCAGAAGAAATTGCCGCCATTTTCACCCCCATTTTTTTGAACCTTTGGATTAATAGCCCAGACGCAGCCAGCCAGCGCGAACAAGAGCGGCAGAACAGCAGCCGAAACTAAAAACCACCCACACCAAACCAGCAAACACAATTTCGTATAAGGGCACCCCGATCCACCGGAACCAGCAAAACCGCGGGGAGCCAAACAACCACCAAACACCAACAGCAAAAAAACAAGGAGAACAAACCATGACCACGAACACGATCAACGCGAACACCGCGAACGAAACCCAGAGCACCATCGCCGCCGCGATTGAGGCAGCCAGAGCAGCAGCAGCCGAAGCAGCCGAAGCCGCCAAAATTGCCCGCGAAAAAGCCGCGGCAGCAGCGGAAGCTGAAGAAAACGCAGGTAGCGCACAAGAAGAAGCAGAAGAAGCCCTCTATGCCGCAGAAAACGCATCCACGGAAGCAGCCGAAGCCGAGGAACGCGCACAAACGGCAGCCAGCGAAGCCAAAGAAGCCGCCAGAGAAGCTGAAAACGCGTCAACCGAAGCAGCCGAAGCAGAAGAAAACGCCAGAGAGCACGCAGCCGAAGCCACCAAAGCAGCCGAACTCGCCCGAACCGCCGCCGCGGAAGCAGCCGAAGCAGCCGAAGCAGCCGAAAAAGCCGCCGCCAGAGCAGCCAAAAAAGCCGAAGCAGCCGCCAGAGCAGCAGCCGCGGAACAGGAGCCGGAACTGGAAGAAATAATTTTAGACCGACGCGACGACGGCTACATAATCACACTCGTCAAGGGCGCAGCAACCATCGACTTTTGCGGAGAGCACCGCACCGAGCCGATCCTCCTGACTTTTAGCGAGTACGGTAAGCCAGAGCCGCTCACCCACGCCGCTGCAGCCGAAGCCGAGTGGATCCCAACGTACCCCTACCCCGGCCAAAAGGGGTACGTGTTACCAAGCGAACACGTCCAGCAGCAATTGATCGACGCTTACGGCCCTGAAGACGGAGCTCAAATTTTTCGATTTTTCGAGAGCGACCTTATAAAAGCAGACAAAAACGCAATCGCCGAGCTTGCCGACTTTGACCAGGACGATGCGTGCAAGTCGGAGCCGGAGCCGGCAGAAACCACAAACGAACAGAACACGCAGCGCAGCAGCGACACAACACCACCAGAGGATCACACCGCACGCTGCTGCCTCACAAACACCATGCTTGCAGAATTTTTCCCACCAATAGCGGAGCCAACCGAAGACGGCCAACCCGGAGAAACGCAAACCTTCTTAGGAACCATTTTGAAACACACCCCCACAGGCAGAGCCACATTGATTATTGACCCAGACATCCTCGACTACCGGATCGATTGGACCTGCCCAGAAGACCCCGGAGCCTTTATCGACCTTGAAAACGGCAACATTGTCACCAGCCACGAACGGCCCGAAGAAATCGCCGCCATCGTTGACCGAATCATTATTGCAGCGATCCAACAAGACGCCGACCGCACCAGAACCGCACGACGGGACCAACAGCGGGAATTTTTCAGAAAACTCGAAAAACGAGCCGAAGCACACGGTCTGGAAATTGAGCACTGGTCCACCACGACAGGCAACCCGGACCCAGAGACGGACGAAGAAAGCACCTGGTACGGCTGGACCATTTGCGCCGACGAAGGCAACAACACCATCGAAATCCCCCCGGTAAATTTTGCCAACCTCAGCGAAACGGCCCCTATTTTTTCACGGCTTGAATTTTGGCTTTTCCGCACCGCGGAACAAAGAGAATGGACCGAAGAAAACGATTGACCGAAGCAGCCAGAGAGGAGTACATTAGGCTCGACACGATCCTGGCCATTTTGACCAGCGGAGCCGGAACAGCCGAAACCGCCGCCGCCATCAACGCGGGAAAAATTGTTTTGACCGACACCCGCACCGACGCAGAGCAAGCCAGCAACGCCCCCCCGCATTGGACCCTTAAAACGGCATAACCAGAGCAGCAGCAGCCAAACCGACCGAACAAAGCCCCAGCCCACCTGGGGCTTTTTTTTTGCCGAAACCGACCGCGGGAAACCGCGGTTTTTTTCGGCACCCGCACCAAGCCCCCCAGCAACGTCGTATACGGGCACCCCCAAAAAACCACCCCAAAAAAAGCAAGGCAGAAAAGGCGACCGGATCTGCGCAGCCGGAACGGGGAGCGCAGCCGGAACGGGGAGCGCAGCCGGAACAGGGAGCGCAGCCGGAACAGGGAGCGCAGCCGGAACAGGGAGCGCAGCGGAGACGGGGAGCGCAGCGGAGACGGGGAGCGCAGCGGAGACGGGGAGCGCAGCAGCAGCAACAAAAAAAGGAGCAGACCGGCACCGGAACAGCAGCCGGAACCCCACCCGATCCGTCCAGACGATCCACCCGAAAAAACACCCAGCCCGAAAAAAAGCCCCCACCCAGCCCGACCGACCGTCTCCGGCAAATTTTCAGACACGCACCCAGCCCCCCGATCCAACGTCGTATAAGGCCACCCTCAGCCGCACGGAAACAGCCGGAAGAAAAAACGCTTTCCAGAGGAACCACCCCAGCAACAGACGCCGATCGGGGGAGCAGCGACGCACCCACGGCACGATCCCCGGCACGATCCCCAGACCCACCCACAGAAAGCCGCCAGGGAGCACCAGAGACGCGAGCAGGGAGTCTGCCAGCCAAACACCCACCCCCGGCAGAGAGCGACGCAGGGAGCCACGCAGGGAGCCACGGACGGCTTCACCAGAAAAGCCCACCAGAGCAGCCAGAAACAGAGCAAGGAAAGAAGCAAGGCAGAACACCCAGACCGCCAGAGCGAGCCACAGAGCGCACCCAGAGCGGCTGTGTGCGCCACGGAGAGCAGGCAGGGAGAGCGAGAGAGAAAGAAGGGGAGCAGCAGCAGAGCAGAAAAACAGACTGAAAATAGAAACAAAATTCTAAAAACGACTCTCAAAATGTTAAAATAGGCAGCAGTGTTAAACTGGTCAGACTTGTTAAAATAGTCAGTTTGGTTAAAATAGGCAAGACGGCAGGGCGGGGAATAGGTTCTTTCCGGCCCGCCGCGCCGACTCTCACCGCGCGATTGAGGTCCCCCCGGATTTTTTATCGCTCGCAAAAAAAAATTTTTTTCTTCCCAAAATTCCACTTTCGGCCTGCGGACCGTATAAGGGCAGCCCGATCGGGGGAAAATGGGCCATCTCGGCCCCCTTCTGCCCCCAGTAATCCCTAAGAAAAGCCACTCCATAGGGCACGCCGAAACATCGCAAAACACGGCACCAAACCACCCACTGCCCCAAGCGTCCTATGTAATTCTTAATGCGAAACATACGCGCATTGAAGAAGAATATTAATATTAATATTTACATATTAATGAAATTAAGAAATTCATAGGGCAGCATAGGACATAGGGCACGTGATGGGGGAAATTACCCATTTTCTGCATGGAATTTTTCTGGTGACATAAGCAGTAGTCCTAAAGCGTTCGGCAGTGAAATCAACTCACCAACAACACAAAACACAATAAGACAGACTTTTGCAATCACTGGGTCGGAGCAGCAGAAAAATGAAATAAGCCCGACAATAGCCCAGAACATACCACGGCAGCCTTTTGTGACATTTCCGACGTACCAATGCTGGGCACCGAGCCAGCCAAATAACAAATTAAGAATCAGCGCAACCAACTTACTTTTTGAGCCAGCCGCATGTGAGTCGACAGCCAAACGACCATGATCTGACGATTGGCGAGGATCGATATTTTGAGACATATAAACTCCTTTCTTAAATATGATGACCAGGGGAATTGCCCTCTGCCCATTTTACACCGCAAAACTTTTTTTTTGAGAAAATTTTAGAAAATTTTGGAAATTTTCGGGAATAGCCTATTGACTTCTGCAACAAAGTGCGATATAATGTCGCAGAGGAGGTGAGAAAATGAGCGAACAAGAAATCAAAGCCGTGTACGTGCGGATGCCGCGGGAGCTTTTCGAGAAAGTCGAGAAGGAAGCCAAGGCGAGAAAGATGACCGTGCCGAAATTCATCATGGCCGTCCTGGAAGGAACCGCCAGCCTGACGCTGGACGCGAAAATCCAGGAATTAGAAAAAAGAATCGCAGCCCTGGAGCGACGATTCATGTAAAAAAAGTGCCCTGCTTCGGAACCAGCAAAGCTCAAAGCAGGGCGATGTTCACCAACAGCATAGGAGAACAGCTCCAGCCTTTCAACCAGAGCAAGTCTATGATACCATAAATCTGAACGGTGTCAAGAGCGTTCTGGCCGAATAGGTGAAAAATTCCCAAAAAATCTTATAATTGTCAATTTTCAGGGATTGAAAATTGAAGGGGGACACCAAACCATGATAGCCGTGAAGTTAGGGAAGTGCCTAATCGATCCAACGACCGGCATGGTTTACTTCGAGACGGAAGATGACGCACGGGCGACGATCGCCAACATAAATGCGGAATTGAACCACGACCGTCCAAGCACACAACCAGGAGAAGCACTGCTATACGCCAACGCTGCAGGACAGGTTCTCATCAACGGCGCAGCCTACAGATTCAGGGGGAAGCAGCTCAAACTGCTTCGGAGACTTTCGATGGGAGCAGGACGATGCACGCGACTCGACGCGCTCAACTACGTGTACACCCAGGCAGAGCAGATGACGGGCCTGAAACATGCAGATGGAGCGATGGAGGATCTCCGCGGAGCCGTAAACCGGAAGCTGGAAGCCCACCGGTTATTCATTGACAGCACCCAACAAGAATATTTTTTAAGAAAATTTTAATTTCCGCAAAAACTACCGCAAAAACTGCCGCAGTTTGCGGCAAAAAAAACGAGCCAGCATGGTATAATCTCAAACGTTCCGCAAGGGACAAGGACAACCAAACGCGACAAATTCCCCGATTTTACTACCCAAGGCGGTGTGCTGGTTTAGTCGCGTTTTCCAGTAACATCGCCTTATTTTTTGCAAAATACGATGACCCAGACCAACGACCAACTCCTGACCACCCGCGAAGCAGCCGAGCGCATGCACGTCACCCTGGCCACGATCCGCCAGTGGATCTACGCCGGAAAACTGGTGGCATACCGAGTCGCAGGCGGGCATCACAGAATACCAGCCTCGGCACTGGCCGAAGCAACCACTCAATCGGAGCAGCCACGCAAGCCGGATGACGGCCAAGCACTCCAGCGAGCGGCAAGGATCGAACAAGCCAGGAACACCCTGGAGCGATTAGGGATATAACACGAAAATGCGTGATCAGAAAGGACCATGAAAGGCAACCTTTCCAGAGCCAACACTCGGTGGCGCATGTTCTCCAAACCAAGGAAGGAAAAAACAATGCTCGTACTAACCAGACACACAAGCGAGTCAATTCTCATCGGAGAAGACATTAAAATCACCGTCGTGAAAGTAACCGGACGCGACACGGTGCGGATTGGGATCGAAGCACCGCAAGGGTTGAACATCGTCAGGACGGAACTCACCATTTCATGTCAGCAAGGAGAGACGCATGAAGACCATGACACTTGAACACATCGACTGGTTGACCATTTCAGTTAACGGCAACTCGGTGGATCTGCAGGCAGACGGCTGCCGAATTAGCATCGCCATCGGCGACACCGACACGGGACAAGAACCGAAGCTGGTCGTCTCCGGATTCGGACCAGTGAAGCAGCCAGAAGAAACGGCAGATGAACGCCGCAAACGGCAGAACCGTGACCGGGCCAAAAAATACCGTGACCGGAAGCGTGACGCGCAAGTGACGCAAAACGAACCTGTTGATGGTGATAATAATAATTCAAGAAAAACAAAAAAAGAAACATCAACATCAAGAATACCCACAGGGTTGAATTCTTCAGAATTCGTGACGCTTTGGGAGACATTCAAGACCTTCCGCACTGAACACTGTGCGAGCCGCTACGAGCGAGGCACTGGTCGCCTTTACGAGGAAAAGTTTCTGGAAGAACTGGAGCACTACGCGGACCAAGACGGCATCGAGCGAGCCATTCAGATTCTTGAGCAGACGATGGCGACCGGATGGATTCACAAACTGGACATCCGACGCGAACAGCCGCAGGCGACACGCGAGCTGACCGGCGACGAACAGAACGCCATCCGAGTCCGCTGCTGGCGGCAGCTTGGCTACACCGGTAACTGCTGGGATAACAGCAGGAATCCATTCAGCTGGGACTGGCCAGAGCGAACTACCAAAGAAAAAGAATTCGAGGCACTTTATACACAGCAAATCAAAGAGGCATTGCATGGTTGAATTTCAGAAAGCCGAACGCACCCAGAACTTTCTGCGCATGTTTATTGACGGACCAGCAGGGAGTGGTAAGACCTACACGGCACTACGGCTGGCCTTTAATCTCGGCAAAAAAATCTGCGTCATTGACACGCAGAACGGAGCCGCGAAGCTGTACGCCGGAGACGTGGACGCAGACGGGAACCGGTACGACTTCTACATCGTGGAATTGAATTTTTTCAGCTGTGACAACTTCATCGAGGCAATCCAGGCAGCAGAGAAAATCGGAGCCGAAGTGATCATCATCGACTCGCTGAGCCACGCATGGGACGGCACGGGCGGCACGCTGGAATTCGTCAACACTTACCCGAAAGACGCGACGCTGCAAGCATGGAACGAGGCCACCAAAAACCAGAGGAAACTCATCAACGCGATGAACAGCGCAAAAGCGCACGTCATCGCCACGATGCGAACCAAGACGAAACTCAACCTGAAGCGCAAGACACGGGAGGAGCCAACGAAGTATCAAAAACGGATTCAGAAGGATGGCATAGAATACGAATTCGACCTCGGCATGACCATGAACAGCAAAAACACTGGTACGATCGTCAAGACGCACTCGCGACGGCTGCCGATGTTGGAATCCTTCGAACGACCGGGCAAAGCCCTCGCGGACCGCATTCTTCAATGGCTGCACACGAGCGACTGCGTACCTCACGACGAACAGCAGCCGCAGCCGATACTGGCAGCCCAGCCGGAACCCGTCGAGCAGCCGGAGCCGGAACCAGAGCAAGCACCAGAGCCGGAGCCAACGGCTGAAGAATACCCGGAAGAAAAACTCAAGAAGCTGCGCGGACAGATTCGCGGAGCATTGGAAGGGCTGGTGATCACCAGAGCGCAATACGAAGAATGGCGCACGTCAAAATACATACCCACCGACCGCCAGCTCAACGGCGAGGAGCTGGAGCTGCTGCTGGCCGACATCGACCACAAAATGCGCACCGGACGGTGGGAACCTACACCTTTTTAATTTTACCCAAGATAGGAGAGAACTATGGGAGCTTTATCAATTCCGAAAGGAAAACGCGGCGACGAAATCAACGGGTATGATCCAGTGAAGCCAGGGAAGTATCACTGTATCATCACCAACGTCGAAGCTAAACAAACGCAGGCGGGCAAAAATTACGACCTGCTCACGCTGGAAATTTTGGCAGGCGACACGCCAGAGCAGGTTGGCAAAACGATCCGCCAGAGTCTCTGGTGCGACGAAAAGACCGGACAAGAAAGCGACGCACACGTGCGCTGGGCCTGGGGAGCCGGAATCCTTCACGAAAACCAGACGATCGATTTCAGGCCCGACATGCTCGGTGGCTGCCAGGTCATCGTGCAGGTGGTCCAGACCGAGCGCAATGGCAAGACGTACACGGAAATCGGGAACCGCGGGTACGACGTCTGGCCGCTGAACCATCCGGAAACGCAAGGAATCCCACGCGGAGCAGTGGCGAAACCATACTCCGCTGGGGATTCGGCCTTCAACGACTTGAATATTTGAGGAGCCGCGATGTTCCACTGCAAATACATCGGCCAGTGCCCAGACTGGCCGCGAGATTGTGAAAAATGTCAGGTCCTGCTCGAAGCACGAGCCAAAGAGGAACACCTCCACAGGGACGACGACGCGCAGGACGCGCAACCATCAGATGTGGATGCTGATGGAGAGATACCAAGGGTTGACGTTCGGGAATAGACCGAAAGCCCTCGTAGTTTAGCGGTAAAACGCTCGCCTTGTAAGCGAGAATCGCGGGTTCGATTCCCACCGGGGGCCTAGCCAACAGCATAGGAGAAACGCTTCATGGAAGAAATCAGAATCCATATCTTCTGCGAGTTTCGGAGATTTGACGACAGCCGAGCCGTGTACAAAGGGACACTCCCAGAACAGACAGGGCTGACTATGGTCATCGCAGACGCTGCGCAAGGAGAAATCGAAAGTGGCGTGACATACGCCATGACAGGGAAGTGGAAAAATCACCCCAAATACGGTCGGCAATTCATCGCGGATTCATACGTCGAGAGCGTACCGGTCACAAGAGAAGCGACTATCTTCTACTTGACCAAGTACCAGGGGATCGGACCACGAACGGCAGAGAAGGTATACGAGCACTACGGAGCCGACGCACTGGAAGCGATCGCCAAAGACCCATCGTACCTGGCGACTTTTCGCGGAATCGACGCAGAACGAGCACAGAACATCGGGCAATTCGTAGTAGAGGACCTGAAACGGTCCAGAGGACTGATTGAAATCCAATCGTTTCTGGCGGGTTCAGGCTTTCCAAAGGGACTGGCGAAGCGGATCTACCAGAAATGGGGAGTCCGCTCCGTGCAGATGCTGATACGGAATCCCTACATGCTTCTGGCATACGACGGCTGCGGTTTTTTGAGTGTGGACAAATTCGCGCTGGCGCACGGATACCCACCGGAACGGCTCAAGCGTCAAGCCCTCTTCTTGCTTTACCAGATGGAGGAAAGCGAGGACTGCTGGCACTCAGAAACCGACCTGAACCGGAAGCTGGTCGCGCAATTCGGAGCAGCCAGCCAGTATGTGCGAGCATTGCGACTGCTTGCCAAAGCCAAAAGGATTAAACCGGTCCATAAAACCCCGACCGGCAAAGACCTGCGGGAATGGAATATCGCACTGGCAAAGGACGCGGAAAATGAGCGATTCATCGCTGAAGACATGTGCGCACGGCTCATTGAGCGAGACCATCCAGGCATGGACCTCGAAGGACGGCTGCTGCCTACGCAAGCGGAAGCCTTGAGCATCGCCACCTCGCACTACGTCGGCTGTTTGGTAGGTGGCCCAGGCACGGGGAAAACCTACACAGTGGCGAGGTACATAAAAGCCATCATAGCCACCCACGGCGAGGATTCCATTCTGGTCGTCGCGCCGACCGGGAAAGCGGTCGTCCGCAGCCGCGAAATGCTGACCAGTATTAACGCAAGCTGCAACGCCTGCACCATGCACAGCTATGTGTACGGCATTAATCGCCGGTTTTACGAGTACATTGTGGTGGACGAGTCCTCGATGGTTGACCTGCAGCTCATGCGGGATTTTTTGGAAGCCAGCAGAGACTCCAAAATTTTATTCGTGGGCGATGACGGGCAGCTGCTGCCGGTTGGGAAAGGGCGACCATTCGCAGATTTCATCCAATCGGGCAAGATTCCGGTCGGACGGCTTACCCAAACGATGCGGAACAGCGGAAAAATCGTGGAGGTTTGCAGCAAGATACGCCAAAATCAGCCGTGGACGGCAAACAACGACATCCTCGCCGAAAACCTCGCACTGGTGCGAGCGTCGGACGTTTTCGAGAAAATTCAGAATATCATCAACACATGGTACCGAGGGAAAGGGTACGATGTCATACGCGACATCCAGGTAATCGTGGGGTTGAACAAAGGATCGAACGGACGCGACACCTTGAATCGCCAGATGCAGGTATTCTTGAATGGAATGCCGATCCCAGGACAGAAATACCTCGCCGGAGACCCGGTAATCTGCCTAAAAAATGGCAAATACAAGACCGAGACAGCTATCATGACCGGAGGCGACGAAGCGGAAATCTACCTCTCGAACGGGGAAATCGGATACTGCACTCAGACGGAACCGCGGATACTGGTAGACTTTGGAGAGGGAAAAGAAGCATGGATCAGTGAGAGCAGCCTCGCGTTTGACCTGGCATACGCCGTAACCGGGCACAAAATGCAAGGGAGTGAGACGCCGGTCGCCATTGTGGTACTGGACCCAAGCTACCAAGCACGAACGGTCTGCAACCGAGAGTGGCTATATACGGCCATCTCCAGAGCAAAACATCACTGCTGGCTGGTCGGCGAGAAAACCACCGCGGACCTTTTCTGCCGCCAGCTGGGGAACGTTCGTCGAACGTTTCTGGCGGAACAAATCCAGGCAGAAAGGATCGAGGATGGAACCAGACGAACGATCACTGAATCAGTGGGAGAAGCTGGAAAAGGACCGAAAACAGCCACCGGACGCGATCTATTATGACGGGTTCTGGTTACGACCGGACGAAATCAAGCGACTGATTGAAATCCAGCAATTTCATTTAAAATATGGGAATGAGGCAGCATTTAAACCAGAGCAGCCAGAGGACGAAATATGAAGCATTTCCCACATTGCGTCTGCCGAACCTGGGGATTTAACGCCTGGAAAGTCACCAAAACGAAGTGGGGCATGAAATACACCTGTCCGATTTGCGGACGCCTGTGGGGGTTTTTGACCCCAAGCGAACATGATAACCAGCGAGAGCTGCGAGCGATTGACAAAAACGAACGAGGATCGAAACGGACATGAAAACGCTGCATTTGTTCGCGGGAGCGGGAGGCGGTATCATTGCCGACATGATGATGGGACATACGCCAATCGCGGCAGTAGAAATCGATCCTTTCTGCCGGGCGATACTACAAGCCAGACAAAATGACGGATGGCTTCCTAAATTTGAAATTTATGACGATGTGCGAAATTTTAATGGAATCTCCTGGCGTGGAAAAGTGGACTGCTTATGCGGGGGCTTTCCGTGCCAAGATATCAGTGCTGCTGGAAAAGGCGAAGGCATTCATGGACAGCGATCCGGCCTGTTTTTTGAATTGGCACGAATCGTCTCCGAGATACGACCAAAATGGGTGTTTTTGGAAAATTCACCTTGCATTATTTCCAGAGGACTGGAAACCGTTCTGGGGACCATGGTCACGCTGGGGTATGACGCAAGATGGTGCATACTTGCCGCTGCCGACATTGGCGCACCACACAAAAGGGAAAGATGGTGGGGGTTATTTGCCAACTCCGACAGTAAACACGGCGAAAAATTGTGTGTCCGAAAGTCAAATGAAACGGCACTCGTTAGACTTGATGAACTGGACGGCAAAGTATCCGACACCGACAACGAACGGATTATATGGCGGTTCAGGGAGCTACCGAAAGACGCAAAATCTCTCTATTGCAGCATCGGAGAAACGTGCGATGGTAAGCGGGGGGGGGGGGATTCTCAATCCCGACTGGGTGGAATACCTCATGGGGTGGCCACCAGGATGGACCGATCCGGAAACACCACTGCGGAGTATTGGACCAAAGACGAATGGGGAATCTCCCGCATTACACCAGAATGTCGAAATCGACGCAAACGCCTGAAAGCAATCGGGAACGGGCAAGTCCCTGCTTGCGCTGCTGCAGCTTTTCAGATTTTAATGGCATTGTTTGAAAAGGAGTCGCGATGATTCAGATCGTGAATTTTTCGGGAGGCAAGGACAGTACGGCCATGCTTCATTTAATGCTGGAACGCGGAGAGCAGATTGACGACGTCGTTTTTTTTGACGGAGGATGGGACTGGCCTCAAATGTATGCTCACATCGACGAAGTCGAGCGTAAGACAGGAATTAAAATCAGCAGAATTAAACCACCAAAGCCGTTTAATTATTGGTTCTATGAGCACGAATTCAACAGCAAAAAGAGAGGACACTTGACAGGCTATGGCTGGCCAGTGGCATCGGCACGCTGGTGCACCCGACAAAAAATCAACGCAGTCTCCAATTATTTAAAAGGAAAATATTTATTTGCAGACGTTATCCAATGCGTCGGCTTTGCGGTTGGAGAGGAACGGCGAGTCGAACGGTCCAAGGAAAAAAACCATCGATACCCACTGATAGAGTACAACTACGACGAACGGGAGTGCAAAGAGTACTGCTACTCACTCGGTTACACGTTCGGGGGGCTTTACGAATATTTTAATCGGGTTTCATGCTTCTGCTGCCCGTTACAGAGCAAGCAGGAACTTCTGATGAAAAAAAGACACTTCCCAGAGGTATGGGAACAAATGCTCGAAATGGAGCGTAAGCACGCAGCGATACGAGCCGCCAGAGGGCAACAAGCTCCACTCCTCTACAAAGAAACGGAATCATTGTTACAAATTGACGCCAAACTCAGAGGCAAAGATTGAAAGGAACCAGAACATGGAAACAAACCAGACTGACCAGCAGCAAACCGAGCAGCCGCAAACAGAACAGGAAACGGCAGACGACATCGCCAACCGTGAGCTGCGCGAGGCGATGCAGAAGGACCATCTCGCTGAAATGGCCAAGGTGGCGGCCAATATTACGAAAATCGAGTGCGAGATTGACGACCTGAAAGACAAAATCAAGGAGTACAAAGCACTCCTAAAGTGCCAACAAAACGCGCTGATGAACATGGCACGGAACGGAGTGCCGGAGCAGCTCACGCTGAAGCTGGAGCCAGGCGAAACACCGGAGCACTGCGAGGAATGCGCGGACCCGGAGTGGTGGAGCCACCCAACCAACGAACTGCCTGGATTGACTAAACGGGAGCACGAACGCGTCGCGGAGCATTTCAAAACATGCGGGGAGCTTTGCGCATGGCTCGGCGACGATTTCCGGGACAAAATCTCCGGTTTCGGGGAGAAATTCAGGGAGAAGCTCAGCGACGCCGTCAACCAGCTCGCAGGGCTGCCGGACCTCTGCGATCATGACACGCCAGCACCGCAGCAGGTAAAGCCGGAGCCGAAACTGGAGCCGAAGGAAAAAAGCACGATGGAAATCGAGCGTGACGAATTCGAGGTGTCCGCTTTCCTGGACGAAATCGACTCGATGCTGGACTCGCCGGAATACGAATACGCGACCGACACCTTAGAAGGGATTCGAGACTGGGTGAAAGAAAACCAGTGCTACACCCTGAAGCAGCTCGAAGCAGTGACCAACATCCGCGAAGCCCCAGCCGAAGGAGTCCTCAAGTGAAAGCCATCGTCCAATCTACGAACGGACTCGTCAAGGACGAAATCGAAATGACCGTGGACGAGATGACCGGTCTGATGTGGATCATCGCCGACTTGAATCGACGAGGGATCGCACCGCAGGCAGGACTCGTCCAAGGACGAATGAAGGCGGCCGGAATCTGGGGCAAGGATTACAACTACTGGAGCCAGAACTGGCGCGGGTGGATTTTTTCGACCATCAGCGGCGAAAACGGTGCAGCGGTGATCAGACTAAAAAAGAAGGGGGTGAGCCATTGAGACTGACCGGAAAAGAGGACTACCTAAATCAGCCGCAGCCATCGCTCATCCCAGACGCTGAAAAGGAGCTGGTGCCGTTCATTATCGCGATCGACACCAGAGAGCAGCACCCGTTCACGTTCGCGGGCCTCGATAAAAAAGTTTATACCAACCGGCAGACGCTCCGGACAGGCGATTATTCTATCGTCGGTCTGGAACGTCGGATATGCGTCGAGCGTAAGAGCAAAATGGACCTCTTCGGCTCGGTGATCCAAGGGCGGGACCGGTTCGAGCGAGAGCTGCGTCGCATGGCCAAAATGGAGCGAGCCTGCGTCATTGTGGAATGCACGATGGACGATGTGAAAGCCGGGATCGCGGAATCACGGGTGGACCCGTTGAACGTCGTCCTAACTGCCATCTCCTGGGCTGGTCGGTACCGAGTGCCCTGGTTTTTCATGCACGACCGCCGCGAGGCGGAACGCGCCACGTTTGATTTTTTACGCTTTGCCTGGCGCGATTTTACCACGAAGAAAGGGGGAGAGGATGAGAATCCCGTCTGAAATCACCGAGCGGATGAAGGCCAACTTTAGAGTTTTATACGACCGCGGTGTGTCTCCTAGCGAGATCGCCTCGCGATGGGGAGTACAGGTAAAAGCGGTCATCAATGCGCTGCGGATTCCCACGCTGAAAGACAGACGCGCAACAGCGATCCGACAGGTTGAGGAATTGTATCAGCAAGGACTGTCAACATCGGAAATTGCGTTAAAAACCGGACGGTCCCGAAACTACATCTGGAACATTATAACGAGATACAAAAAACGCCAGGTAGCAGGAGAGAAAAAAAATGGATAATCCGCTGAAAACACAGGTAGGAGGAACGCACTACAAAGACCTGAAAATTCAACCTGCCGAGCTTTTCGATTTGATCCACATGCAACCAATGGCAATGATGGCATTGAAATACCTGACGCGATGGCGCAAAAAGAACGGGCAGGAAGATCTAAAAAAAGCGATACACTGCCTGTATCTGCAGGAAATGTTTAATGCGCCGAGAGCAACGAAAGTCAATCAATTCCTGCAGCAATTTCCTGTGGCAGAACGTGCCATCATGACGGAAATCATCCAAGGGCATTACATGTATGCCGTCGAACTTATTGTCGAACTCGCAAACCACCAAAGCAGCCATGACCACAATGATCCAGAATCCACCACAAATTGACGTCAAGGCCCAGATTCTGGAACGGCTGGACTTCATCGCGGAATACAAGAAAATCGGTTTCAGATTCCAGAGCGAAACGCCCAACGCAGACGGCTGGGTGCCGGTTCACGCCTACGACCGCACCGACGCAAATGCAAGCGCAGCCGTCAATCTTACGAACGGGTACTATACCGACCTCGGAGGCAGCGGGCAAAAACTGGACTTTTTCGACATCATGCAGATGTGGGGAGGTTACACCAGCTACACGGACGTCCTCAAACACTATGCGGACGTGCTCGGTCTGGAATTGCGGACGTTTCCGGGAAAACGGAAGCCACCGGAGGCATCCATTCACCCGCTACCGTGGGACGGCAATGCAGACCGATGGTGCGGATTGAAATCAACCAATCGGGATGCAGTGGAACGGGCTGGCGGGTTTTTGGCAGTATACCTGAAGAAGTACACGTGCGTCGCTTTTCCGGTTTTCGCAAATCCAGAAATCACAGTCAACGGCGCGAGTGGGTACGTCGTCGCCCAGACGAACGGCATGGGGGTGCCGAAACTCGACAAAGAAGGAAACGTCCTCGGAACCACCAAATACAAAGTGATCGCCGGGACCGAGTCAGGACTCATCGGGACCGAGGCCCTACTGAAAATTCAGAAAGCGAAAGCTGACGGCACGTGCGGGGAACTGACCATCATCAAGGTGGAGGGAATCTCCGACGCGACGGCACTGCTGGCCAGGATTCCCGACCGCGACCGGGACCGGTACGTCGTTCTGACGAACTGCTGCGGGGCGGGCGAAAAACCAAAACAGAGCTGGGCTTCGGCCTTCGAGGGAGCCAACGTCGTCGTATGCCACGACGCCGATGCACCAGGGCAGACGGGTGCTAAGACGTGGGAGAATTACCTCGCAGGGCTGGCACGGAGCGTCAAGACGGTGGTGCTGCCGTTCGAGATTACTCCGGACCACGGCCACGATTTGAAAGACTACCTGCAGGGCCACAGCTGGGCTGAATTTTTAGAGCTGGTCGAAAGCACCCCGGAATCGACAGCCACGGCCAGCAGCAGCCAGCCGGAGTGGACCAACGACTCGCCGCACAGAATCGCATTCGAGTTTTTAGAACGGAAACATCGGATCGAAGGCCACCCAGGAATTTATACTTTAATTTACCAGAACAGCACGTACTACGAATGGTCCGGGGGCGTTTACCGGAACCGGAATACGGAGTACATCAAGGGCGAGGTGACGAAATTCTGCCTGGAGCTTTTCGCGGAAGATTACAAGGCAGAGCGAGCAGAATGGGAGCGAACGGGAACCAGCCAGCGAGAGCCGAAGGTGCGCAACACGACGAGCCGACTCATCAACGACGTCCTCAACATCCTGCAGGCCCTTATTTTTACCACTGAGACCCGCAGTCTTTACTGGCGAGACGGGGAACCGGCACCTGGCTACGAAAACCTTGAACGGCTCATCGTTCGAGAAAATGGCGTCTTGAACGTGGATCGGCTCCGACTACGCCAGCCGGACTATTTCATGGAAAACACGCCGCTCTTTTTTCATACGAGCCTCATACCGGGAAACTATGACCCGAAAGCCTGGTGCGACGAATGGGTGCAGATGGCCGAAGACAACCTGCTCGACAAGCGAGACGGCGAGGAACTGGACTGGTCAAAAATTTGTATTTTTCAGGAATTCATGGGCCTGTGCCTGATCCCCGACACCTCGATGCAGAAATTCATGATTCTGGAAGGCGAGGGACGCAACGGAAAATCCGCGATGATGATGGCCATGCGGGTAATGTTCGGGCACGAAAACGTGTCGAATCTTGCCATTGAGCAATTCGGGGAGCGATTCACGCTGATCCAGCTGCAGGACAAACTGGTCAACATCGTGGATGATATGAGCGAGACCGACAAAGTCTGCGAAGGGAAGCTCAAGTCGATCGTTTCCGGGCAGTACATCAACACGGACCGAAAGAACAAGAGTGGGTTGAATTTTGCGCCTTTCGTTCGGCTCATTTTTGCCTGCAACATTCCGCCGAAATTTGCAGATAAATCCAACGGGATCTGGCGACGCTTGATCATGATCCGGTTCAACAACGTGATTCCAGAGGAAAAAATCAACCCGGACTACAGCCGTGTGAGCTTTTGGGAGGCACGACGCGAGGGGCTGTTCATGTGGTGCTTGAATGGGCTGATTCGGGTATTGAACGAGGGAAAATTCACCTATTGCGCAGAAACCGAGCGAGCCAGAGAGGAATATAAACGCGACGTCAACCCGGTCCTGAGCTTCTTTGAAGAAACCGTGGAAAAAGCCACTTACGGATGGATCGCGTGCTCAGACCTTTACAAGAACTACGAGAAGTGGTGCAACGAATCAGGATACCGGCCCATGAACA
This sequence comes from Thermoguttaceae bacterium, assembly GCA_017454585.1. The sequence goes on from JAFTCU010000088.1 coordinate 17,949, forward strand.
TCCGAAACTTCGGTAAAGAAGTGCAGCGAGCATTTAATGTATCGCGCAGCCGGATGGGTATGAACGGCCAACGTCGGTACATTTACCAAGGCATTCAATATATCGGAGGAACCGCACTGGAGGATCTATGAACGAAGCATATCAACGGCAACGAAATCACGCAGCACTCAGCGAGCAAGAAATTGACGCACTAAAGAAAATGCCTATTTCTGAAGTCGCCAAAGGCGCAAACTATTCAGAATACAGGCTGCGGATGGCAATCAGTGGGCATCCGATACGGAAAAAGACACTCGCACGCATTCAGGAATTTCTGACGAAACGCAAGGGAAAAAGGAACAGACAATGAAGCTAAAATTCACCACGAGAGCACTACCGGTCGCAGACATTGACCCAAATGTCGGGCAGATTGCAGAGGTACCACGGAACCCCCGTAAAATTTCCGACGAAGATATGGCCGCATTAAAGAAGTCGATCCACGACGATCCGGACCTGCTGAACCTTTGGAAGCTGACGGTTTATCCCCTCGATGGGCGGTGGGTGGCCCTTTCCGGGAATCAACGACTCCAAGCCTGCCGTGAGCTGAAGATTAAGCGGCTCACCTGCGACATTCTGGACGAAACGACGCCACCGGAAATGCTGCGGAAAATTGTGATCAAGGCAAACCGCATGGCTGGCGAGGATGACCTCGACCTCCTGAAAACGGAGTGGGACTTCGAGGAGCTGACGAGCATGTGGGACTTTCCCGACCTGGAGGTTTCCCACGACAGCCAGTTGCTCGCCGAGACTGAGGCAGACGAAACGCTCGACGAAGTGCCGGAATACGTGGAGACACGCTGCAAAGTCGGGGACGTTTGGCTGATGGGACCCCACCGACTGATGTGCGGGGATTCCACCGTCACCGGAGATGTTACCACGCTGATGGGAGGCGAGAAAGCAGACCTACTCGTCACGGACCCGCCATACAACGTGGACTACGAAGGATCGAACGGCCTGAAAATTGCCAACGACAAACAGGGGGACTCCCAGTTTTTTGATTTCCTGAAGAAAGCGTTCACTAACGCGAACAGCGCACTGCGCTCCGGCGCGGCTTTTTACATTTGGCACGCCGACAGCGAAGGGTTCAGGTTTCGCGGAGCAGCGGAAGCCGCTGGCTGGAAAGTGCGCCAGTGCATCATCTGGAATAAGAACTCCTTCGTGATGGGAAGGCAGGACTACCACTGGAAGCACGAACCGTGCCTGTACGGATGGACGACAGGGAACAGCCATTACTTCGTGGACGACCGGTCCCAATCTACGGTCTTCGAGGACGCAGGGCTGGACGTCCACAAAATGAAAAAAGCGGAGCTTGAGGAACTGGTCAAAAAAATGCTCGGCGACCGAGTGAGCACCACGGTCATCAATGAAGATAAACCCGCCAGAAATGCCGAACATCCGACGATGAAGCCGGTCCGTTTACTGGCACGTCTGATCCGGAACAGCTCACGAGCCGAAGACACCGTGCTGGATCTTTTCGGAGGGAGCGGTTCAACGCTTATCGCGTGCCAGCAGCTCAACCGCCGATGTTTGACGATGGAGCTGGACCCCCACTACTGCGACGTAATCCTCACCCGATGGGAACGTCTCACCGGAAACACTGCGGTCAAAAAAGAACAGGAGGATGAATTCAGTGGCGTTATTTGACACATCAGAAGAAGCCATCGCCGAGGCATTGGAGCTGGAAAAGAAAGCGCACGCCATCAAGGTGGCGTCGGAGCGAGAGCAGATCAAGCTGAGCGGACGGTACCAGTGCCTACAATCCACGCTGGGCGAAATTGAGCACGACAAAACCACCCACTTCATCACGAGCGGGGCATGGTCCATGCATGACTTTGTGAAATATGTCATCGGCAAAATTGGGCCAGCCGAAATGGACGCGTTCACGTTCGCCTGGGGGCCAGCAGCCACACGCGAAATGGGACGAATGTGCGAGACCGGCGAAATCAAGAGAATCCGAATCGCCATCAATTCCGTAATGAAGCGATGGAGCACCCCAGCACTCATGAAGATGAAAGACTATGGGCAAGTCGTCCTGGTGCCTATTCATGCAAAGGGCTTCACTTTGGAAAACGCAGAATGGAAAGTCTCCTGCATCGGCTCCGCGAATTTTTCCAACAACATGACCATCGAGGGAGGGGTGCTCTGCACCCGACCGGACGTCTTCGAGTTTCACCACCAATGGCTGGAGCACTTATTCAAGACCGGCTCGGAATTCCTGGTGGACAAAGTCATCGACAAAATCACGCCGCCGCAGCCACCGCACCTGAGCGACAAAATCCTTTTTTTGGTTCGCGGATTACCCGGAGCAGGAAAAACGACACTCGCTCACCACATCGCCGACGTCGTATACGAGAATGATGACTACTTCTACCAAGGAGACGCCTACGATTACAAGCCGGAAATGCTCCAATGGGCCAAAAGCGAGTGCTTCATGCACTGCAGGGAGGCGATGGAGAAGGGAGTACACAAAATAGCCATTTCCAATTGTTTCATTGACGAATTCGCCCTGGAACCGTACTACGAACTGGCGCGGATTTTCGGCTACACCGTGTTCTGTTTCGTGACGGAAAACAGAACCAACAACTTCAACATTCACGGCGCGACCGACGCGGCCCTGGAAAAAATGAGAAAGCGAATACGGGTGAAATTATGACCGAACCAAAGATACTGGAAGAACTCTCGCGGCTGGGAGCCGTGGGCATGGGAATCAGCGAGAGCTGCACGATCTGCGAGATTGAGGAGGCGGATTTCTACGCTTCCCCAGAGATGCAGAAAGCCTATCGGACAGGCCAGCTCAAGGGTGAGTACATCTGGCGTCAAAGCATTTTCAAGGGAGCCAAAGATGGCATACCTCAGATGTGCAAACTTGTCCAGAGCCTCATTGAAAAGAACGTCCTGCTTCACAATCCGGAGCTGAACCTGGAGGATTACTATGACTGCGAAATCGAAACCGAGCCTAACACGGCTGACGCAGACGCAGCTGGCGGAAGTGTTGACGCGTGCGGGGAGCAAGAAGGCAACGCCGAAGAAAATCCAGGAAATCCTGGATAATGGGTGCCCCACCAATCCGGACGGAACCATAAACTTAATCGAATTTGTGCGATTTTTAGCTCACCAATGAACATAACACGCCTGACGCTCGCTGAAGCAATCACACTCCTCGACCAGCCTGCTGTGGACCAGCACCAGCAGATGGCAGGGGTGCGGTTTGCCGGAAGCGAGCCAGGGACCATTGACCTCATCAAGTACTGCGTCTGGCTCGTCGACGGGAAACCGAGAGCGGTCGGACGTCAGCGGCAATTCACCGAGCTGGAGCAGAAGGCAAAGAAGCGGGCTGCAGACCTCGAACGAGTCAACGCAGCCACCAGAGCAGCAAACGACATCGGAGAAATTAACTTTAGAACCATCGACTGGGAGCGCAGGCTCGCCTGTAAGAACGACCAGCTCCTCTTCGAGAAAACGTACCTGCCGATGATTTGTGACCTGCCGAACGCACCGTACCACGTCCTTCTGGCCGAACGGATCGCTGAAACGATCCAGCACGGAGGCAAGCAGGCGATTCTTCTGCCGCGAGGCGGGGCGAAGACCACCAAGTGCCGGTCTGGAGCTGTTCACGGAGGGCTGTACGGGCGAATTCGCTGGGGCTGCAATATTGGCGCGAGCGAAAAGAAAGCATTGGAGACACTGGAAACAATTAAAATGTGGATGAAAAATAATCCGCTTTTAATTGCCGATTTTCCAGAAATCTGCTACCCCATCTCCTTGTTGAAAACGAAGCACTCAGGCTCGGTAGCCGAAAGCCAGACCTACCACGGCCACCCAACCTACGTCGTATGGGGGAGGGATGAAATCCGGTTCCCGTGCCTGCACCTCGACGAGGAAACGGCTCAGTGGTACCGGGAACACGACCCAGACTCAGTGACCAAGGTGCAGCTGGACCCCGCCAAACCAGAGGAAGCCTTCTGGGTGCCCACCGCAGGCTATACGATATTTACAACGGACGGGATCGAGTCCGGAATCCGCGGTGGAAACGTCGTCAATCCGGTCACGCTTTCGCAGGTTCGCCCGAATTTTGTCATCCTTGACGACGTGCAAAACGACAAAAAAGCAGCCAGCCTCACTTCGGTCGCCAAGATGGACAGCACCATCACCTCCGCGATTCGCTTCTTATCAAAACCAGGGCAGCCGATCGCGATTTTGATGCCATGCACGGTGATCGAGAGCAATGACCTCGCGGACACTTACGGGAATCAGGAGCTGAAGCCGGACTGGCGCGGCATTCGCGTGCCGATGGTCGTACAATGGCCAGACGGTATGGACGATCGCACGATTACGCAGGAGACCGAGACGTCGCGAAAATGGCTGGAATATGCCGAAATTCGCAGACTTTCACTGCGAGAGCATAACGACATACGCGCAGCGACCGCTTTCTACGAACAGCACCGCGAAGTCATGGACCGTGGGTTCATCGTCTCATGGGAAGAACGACACGAACCTGGCGAGCTTTCCGCGATCCAATACGCGATGGATCTGCGCTTCGAAGACCATCGGGCCTTTCTCAGTAACATGCAGCAGATCGGAGGCGACCTCTTAGACGCGGAAGCCGGTCGCGTAAAATGGCAAGACTTCGCGGCCAAAACGCTCGACCTGGACCGCGGGACGGTACCGGGCGACGCGCAACGGCTCGTATGCTACATCGACATCCAAGCTGAGTTTTTTGCATACGTCGTACTGGCCGTGAATTACGACTTCTCCTGTTGTTTCGTTACGGATTACGGGACCTTCCCCAAATTCGGCATCCAAAACTACACCCGCCGCCAGGCCAACGACTGGAAACAGCTCACAAAATCGTACCTGGCCACGCGACCGAGCCTGCTCACGGGAGAAAAGCAAGCCAACATCGGCGACATTTACACGTGGGGGCTGCGCACGCTCCTCGACGACTTGATCGCCCGGCAATACGTCCGCGATGACGCGTACAACACGATAATGCGAATCCACCATATCGCGATGGACGCGCAAGAGGGGCTGATTTCTCCGATCGTTCGAGACGTCGCGAAGAAATATCCAGGAGAGAAAGTCATCGCGTACCACGGCTTCGGGTTGACCGCAGGCAGAATGGGGATGGAGACATACAAACGGCACGAGGATACCGTATACGAGGACATGCGGAATCCAGCCTGCAACGCCACCAGATGGATGTACAAATATAGCGAGGTTTCCAGAGCCTATGAGCTGCACAGTGACGTCAACGGCTGGAAGGATTACCTCATGGAACGGATCAGAACCCCCGCCAGCGAGAAAGGCAGCCTAACCTTGTTCAATGCGCCGCCGTTCGAACATGAACTCTTTGCGACGCAAGTCTGCGAGAGCGAGCGACCGGAGGAATATACCTCACGGGGAATCACGCGCAACAGGTGGGTAACGCAGCCAGGCTGCGATAACGAGTACTTCGACTGTCTGGTCGGGTGTTGCTGCCTGGCTAGTTTTTGCGGGTGCGTTTACGTCCCAACCGGAGGCATCAAGCCACCGACCGGACGGAAGCCGCACCATAAATCGTTCAGAGAAAGACTGGAAGAAAGGAAAAGGCAAAAAGACCATGCTTAAATGCGCGAAATGCGGAGCCAACACCTCGGTCTTTAAGACCACGCAGGATACGAAGCAGCTGAACGGCAAGACTTACACGATCGTCCGACGCAGGCGCAAGTGTTCAAACTGTCAGTGCCGATTCAACACCGTGGAAGTGGTCGAATCGGAGAATTCAACGTGGGTGCCGACCATCGGAGAGGAGCGATTTCTGGAAAAATAACCAGAAATTTGAAAAAAATTCTAAGAATTTTTTCTTGGGGGTATAGATATATACCCCCGCAATTTTGAGAATTCGGACTTTTATGATAAAATGAGGACTGGACAGCCAGAGCCTCATTTTTTTTTATTTTTTGAACCACCAACACAAGGGACAAATCATGAATTACTTCTTGAAACAGTGGCTCGCGCAGGCACTCAAGGAATGGATGGAAGTCAACTTCACCGTGCAAAACGTCGAGACGGTGCTCCGACAGGCGATGACGGCACTGAAAAAGCGAGCTGAAGAAACTAATACGCAATGGGATGACGCCGCCATCGCCGGGATTGCGTACATTATCCTGAACACCGAAAACATCGAGCGGTTCGTCGCCCTGGTCAAGACGATCGCCGCCGGGAATATTTGCGCAGACCCGGCACCCGGCACAGCCCTGACGATTTCACAGGAAATCGCTCCGCTTTTCGTGGACTGGGCGAAAAACTAACCACCGGGAAGGGAGTAGGCAATGAACCACCTGAAACTCGTCGGATTTACACTCGCCCTTTTTTTTTATTTTGCTTGTTGGCATTTTGCGAGTGGTGCGAGCGTTTCTGGACCCGAAACCGCCGAAAGCGGACGGCTGGTGATTTTTGAGGCAGATACCGCGGGAGCGTTTCTGGTCATTCCCGCGAAGGGAGCAGACATCGCCATCGACTCGAACGGGCAGAAGCTGTACCTCGTCGGGCAGAAGAAAGGCACTTATACGGTCGTCTTCACCGCCATCGAGGATGGCAAGATCGCCCAAGTTCAGAAAGACATAACCATCGGACAGGATCTGAAGCCAGAGCCGGAACCCGAACCGGAACCAGAGCCTAACATCGACGATGACGAAACCACCCTCAAGGGAGCCATCACCAAAGCGGTCGGAGAGCTGGAAACCACCAAGCTGGACGTCGAGAAAAAAGCATTAATCGGAGCCTTCCAGATGGTGGTCGACGGGATCGAGGAGAAAACCATCACCGCCGCGGAAGACGCACGAGCGACGCTCAGAATTGCCTGGCAAACCGCCGCGATTAAAATCAGCCCTGACGTCGTCAAGCGATGGCGTCCGGTTTTAGATGTCATTTCAGAAGGGATCGACACGAGCACGCTGGCAGGAATGGAGACGGGCTGCAAGGAGGTGATTAAAATCCTTGAGGGAGCCAAAGCCGCCAGCCCGTGCCAAAACGGGCAATGCCCCACCCGAACCACCCGTGGGTTTTATTGGAGATAGGCATGGATAGAGTAAACCCGCACTTTTTAACCGACTGCATACCAAACACGCTGCAAGCACTCAAGGCGCAAAAAGAAGGATACCCGTCCGACGTGGAGCTTCGAGACGCCATGCACAATGTGCCCTGCCCGTGGAGCGCAACCAAACAACCGATCGTCACGACCTGGGACGAAGTGCGCGAACAGGTGGAGCAAGACGCCGAAACCTGCGATAAACTCCGAGCCGCGGGGCAACTTCCACCCTGGTGGGAGCGTTTGCAGAAAATGGGCCTGACGTTCGAGAGACTGTTCCACCCGATCCAGTTTTACACCGACTGCGCCGGGATCAGCTTCTACGAACGGTGCTACCTGATCCAGCTCATCAAGCAGATCAGCCGCGGGAGCGAGCAGAAACTTGAGAAAGTGAACCCGTTCTGCACGTGGGCGATGAGCAAAGGGGGCTCAAGCTGGGGAGGGCAGACCATCGCAGCCGGTCAGGTTTACGGAGCGAGGGTGGGCGTTTATCCTTCCGAGCTGGTCGGAGACTACAAGGAAAACCTGCGGTACAAAACCCAGTGGGAGAGCGGGGAATTCATCGCAGCTGCGAACGAAAGACAGGTGCAGACATGCACAGTGGACCTGGACGGAGACGACCTGGTCAACGCCATCGACCTGCTACTCCGATCCGACCGAGTGGTCCAGATCGGAAACGGCATCGCTGTCCGCGGGGAGACGACTGACGCGAACGGAGTCAACATCGCAGACATTGGAGGGTACTGGAGCCACGCATGCTGCCTAACCGAGGTGCTCACCATCGACGGGACAACCTACTACCGATGGGACAACACTCACGGGAACCGGTACAGCGGACAGCACGGACCACAGACCGGAACTCTGATGCGCCGAGCTGAACTCCGAAAATACGTCGGCTCGAACTTCCACGACACCTGCGGTTTTATGTGGGTAGAATCACCGCACGGAACCACCAACCTGAACCTGAACTCACCGGAGGCATAAATGCAAGATACCGCTTTTTATACTTCCGTTTTTGCGGTCACCGCGATCATTTCGCAGGTTCCAGAGGTGCAGACGTTCAAAGAATTCTCAGCCACGGTCATGCTGGGGGTGCTTTTTTGGTACACGCTCACCCGGATCAACACCGGTTTAAATAAACTTACCGAGACGATCAACAAACTCGATCAAACGATAACAGATCGACACGCTCACACAGAGGAAAAGGAATAACTATGGCCAAAACGACGTACAAGAACCTGGTGACGATCCCAGGAGCCGCGACCGACAGCATCGTCTCTTCACCCAACACGGGGGTGGGGGGAGACATCGTCGCGAACTTCAAGAAAATCGCCGACATTATCCACCCAGACAGCTCCAGCTCGACTGGCTGCCAGGCACTCAACGTGGGCTGTAACTTCAACGGAGGTCCCGTCAACGCCACCACGGGCGTGCAGTACCACATCCTGAACAACAACGGCCACACTCTCAACTCGGCAATGGCATGGAGCGGAGTGGACGAATACGGCCTCAAATCCGGAGCCTTTATGAAGGGGGTGCTTCTGGACCTGACCAGCAGCAGCACCTTTCCCAGTGCCGGATACAAACTGATCGACGTGCCATATTACGGAGGCATGATCATCAACATGCAGGCAATCCTCGTGGACTGCTACGGATACGTCCACATGTGCCACGGCACGATCTGCGTTTACTCCTCAAGCGGAGTACAGGGAAGCGGAACCGGGCTGGTACAAGGCACAGGGGTGGTCATCCTCAACCCGGACGGGGATCGGGAATTTGGCCGGTTTGAATGTTCCAATGGAGATTTATATTTCAAACTGGTCGGACAAACGGATGCGTCCTATCTTCAGATAGGCATGCATGGCACCATTATAACGGGACAGACAGACAACTTGAACTCCGGGCAAACAGGCTCGCAAAACATGCCGTTTTTCAGTAGCACATGAACATATACGTCCTGAACCTAAAGACCAGCCATGAACGCCTCGACGCTTTCCTGGCTGGCTTCCCGTCCATTTTGGAAAAACCATCGGTCTGGGAAGCGAAACCACCGGAAGCCTGTACCATGCCCGACTGGTGGCAAGGGACTCCAGCCTTCTGGTCACATACTGAGAACTTTTGTGACGTTTTGACCTTTACCGTGGATCAAAACGAAAATACCCTGTTTTTCGAGGATGATTGTATATTTGCGCAGGATTTTGAAGCGAGGTGGCGCACGTTCACCCAGGAAGTGCCGAAAGACGCAGACGTCTGGAACCTCTGCACATACCACATCTGCTCAGCGAGCTGCCCCCCCATACAAGTCACGCCAAACGTCCTGCGAGCCACGCTCGGCTTCAACACGAATGCCATGCTGATCACGCCAACCGGAGCCTCGAAAATTTTAGAGCAGCTACGCAGACCGAGCTGGTCCTGCAAGCACATCTGCGAGCAGCAGCTGGGGTACCTGTACCGAGACCCGAAATTTATAGCGTATGCCCCCATGCAGAACTTCATCGGCCAGAGGGCCTGCTACTCGGAGCTGTGCAAGCGGGACAGGGAGGAACGCTGGTACAACCGCTTTATATACCGCGGGCAAGACGGCCAACGCCATCGGAGCGAGGGCCTCTACGAAAAGGAGTAAAGAATGACGGCCATGACCTATGGAGACCTGACCACTTACGGAAACCTCGGAACCTACGAACTGAACGCAGACTCCGGAGGTTCGACTCCCGATTCTGGGGGAACAGACTGTCCCTGGACCTCGGCCAACGTAACGACGATCCTGGACGCATTGACCACGATCCAGAGCACCCTCAACGCCATCAAAGCGAAAACCGACAACCTCCCAGCTTCTCCCGCTGCGACCGGGGATGCGATGACGCTGTCCAGCACCTACGACGCCGCCAAGAACGCAGCGAGTGCGTCTGATGTTTCGGCACTGCAAACAACGGCAAATAACATCAAGGCGAAAACGGACAATCTGCCAGCTTCTCCCGCCGCGGTCGGCAGTGCGATGACACTCACGAACGCCTACGACGCCGCCAAGTCTGCCGCACCCGCGGGGGCAGCCATGACGCTGACCTCAGCCTACGACAAAGCGAAAACGGCAGCGCAGCCGGGCGATGCGATGACGCTGACCTCGGCCTACGATGCTGCAAAGAACGCCGCACCGAGCACGACGGTGATAGCACTCCTGAACAAAATCCACAGCCTGCTGGGATCATGGGAAATCAACGGTCTGACCCTTACGACCAGCCACGGCAACTACGCACTGACGCGAAATAACGACGGAGAGATTGTTGAAATTACCCCCGTGGAGGTTTAGAAATGTCCAGTTTTTTCGAGGCAACACACCGCTGGATAAAAGCAGCGGAAGAAAACCTCCCGCCGCAGCCGGTCACGCCTCAGCAGCCACCCTGGCACCTTGACTGGGTGAACTATAAGTGGGATAAAAGCGACGATACCACCGAGAGCGTCCAGACCATCGACTGCGACGGCCTGTGGATTCATACCAACTGACGGAGGCACCAATGGCCACACAAATCGTTTATACGTCCGGTTCGGGAAGAATTCGCGGCCTCCTCCACGACTGCAACCAGACACTGGTCACGCAGGCAGACGTCACCGGGATCAAGCTGAACATCTTCGAGTATTCGATGGGCCAGTACACGCCGGTCCCAGGCTACTCCAACGCCACGATCCCCACGAGTGCAATCCTTGATACGCCAGCCACAGACTGCGAAGGAAACCGCTTTAATTTTGACACGGACCCAGACGATGGCGTCCATCCTCCATTTCCGAACCGGAACATGACCTACATCGTGGAGGTTATCCTGACATCAACGAACGGGACCAAGTCGGTCCACCAACTGGAGGCATTCAGCAAATGACCGAGTCACAGAAAAACATCGCCGAACAAGCCCTTGAAAAAATCGCGGATAAACCGAAGAAAGCGGAAAACCTGGAAGGCAGCTACGAGACGCACGACATTGACGACCTGATCAAGCTGGACGACCATCTCGCGAAAAAACAAGCAGCCGAAGGAAACCTGCGCTCGCCTTACGGCATCAAATCCGCGATATGCATACCTGGGAGGAATTATGGCTGAGTTACCGGCAAATAGAAATGCCACGATCTCCATGCTCAGGACGGAGCTGCGTCGTACCCGCCAAGCAATGGCCATGATTCGCGCCAAATATGAAGCGGCCCAGACCTATCCAACCAACGAAAATCACTGGATAAAAGCAGACTACCTCTCGCCGGATGCCGCCAACGACCCGCTCGTCCGCGAGAGACTCCGAAGCCGGAGCCGATTTGAAGTCGTCGAAAACAATCCGTACCTGAACGGCACCCTCATAAGTATTTGTAACGATTTCGCAGGAAGCGGTGTGCGTTTGCGGATTACCGACATGACGGTACCGAGGGAGACACGTCAAAAAATCGAAAAACAGTGGAAGCGATGGCAGCGCAAAATCAAGCTGCGGAAATTGCTCTGGCAGCTTCGCATGGACAAAGCCGTCAGCGGGGAAGCATTCGCGGTGCAGATTCACAATGCGCACCTCAAGCACCCGGTCAAACTGGATTACAGGATCGTCGAAGCAGACTGCGTAACCAGCCCCGTAGAGCACGTGACTCAAAACAAAGCCATCGCCCCCAGCGAGGCAGACGGCATCAAGCTGGACGCCTTCGGGTTTCCGACCGCATACCACATCCTGAACTACCACCCAGGCGGAAGCGGGTACATCGACCTGAAAGAAACCGCGGGAGGGAAATGGATACCAGCCGAGCAAGTGATCCACATCTTCAGACCGATGCGCAGCTGGCACCGAGGCATTCCAGAACTGACGCCGTCCATTCCCTTGTGCGCGGTAGCCAGAAGGTACACGATGGCCCTGGTTCGCTGCGCCGAAATTCAGGCATGCCTGGCTGCGGTTTTAGAGTCGGACATTCCGAACTACCGGAACATGAGCACGCCACCAACCAAAATCGTGGAGATTAAGGACGAAAACGGAAACACCATCGGCACCGAAGAAGTCACTGATGACGATGGCGGCCCGATGTTCGACCTTATGCCGATCGAGATGGGGAGCTTTAACCTGCTCCCCCAGGGATTCAGAATGAAGACCTGGGATCGCGTACCCGTGGGGCAACAATACGACCTCTTCATAGGTGCGCTCATGCGGGAAATTTTCAGACCGCTCCTCGTGCCGTACAACATGGGAATCGGCTCGTCCAAGGACAGCAACATGGCGTCTGGCGTCCTCGATGCGGGACTCTACACGCAGGGGCAAAAGGCAGAACGGTACGCGTTCGAGGAAGACGTCCTGGAGCCGATCGCGGAAGCCTGGTATGAACTCGGCTGCCTGACACCCGGATACTTCACCGAGAGCGGCACCATGCCCATGAGCCTGCGCGACCTGCCTGATCACGAATTCGGGTGGGACAAAGTGACGGTGGAGCACACCGACCCCACCAAAGTGGCCAACGCCATCGCGAAGCACCGTGAGATTGACAGCTACACCGACCGGTACATCCAAGAGGAGCTCCTCGGAGCAGACTACGAGGAATGGCAAGACGCGCAGCGAGAGCAGGCGGAATTTCTGAAGGAGCTGGACGAAATCCGCGGCATTACCACCAACAGCCAGCCGCCAGGCACAGACGAAGGGAGCAAAGAACCACCGCAAGACGAACGGGAACCGAACGAGGGAGATGACAATGAATAAGCCGATGATGAACTGCCTGGGCGAAACAACCAACGCCGGGGACAAATACTTCATGCTTGCCAACACCGGCACGGCCATGCGGCTGATGTTTTACGATTTGCCGGTCGTCATTGACCTGGCGGGTGCGGAATTCGCGTCCGAAACGCTCCCCGTGATTTACAGCCACTGGCCAGACGAACCGCTGGGAGCCACCCAGTGGAGACGGGTGCTGGCTGCGGGCGAAACCTACGCCGTAAAAGACAAGACATTCACAGGCCCCGCTATTATTGCGGAGTGGAAATTCACCAATTCGCAGGAAATGGCCGCGGGCGTAAAGGAGAACCTCGACAATGGGTTCCCTTTTCAGGTATCGGTCGGCGCATTGCCGGTTGAGATGGAGGACATCGAAGCCGGAGCGACGGTCGAAGTCAATGGGCAAACTTTTCAGGGACCGCTGAAGATTGCCCGAAAATCCTTAGTTAAAGAGCTGAGTGTTGTGGTTTTCGGTGCCGACCGCTTCACGTCAACCATGAAGGCACGAGAGATAAAAGGAGTAGATGAAATGAGTAAAACCACTCAAATCCCCAATGCGAGCGACACTCAGACGCAGCAGCAGAGCACGCCTCCTGCGCCGCCGATGAACGCGAGCCAGACGCAAACGCCGCCGACTGAGCCGAAGGAAAAGGAAAAGGAAAAGCTGCCCGACATGCACGCCATGCAGGAGCAGATGAGAATCCTGAGTATTGAAACCATCGCCAGCTCCATCGCTGCCGCTGGGACGGTCGGTGAAATCGAATTCGAGGGTGGCGTCATGTTCCGCAGCATTGAAGCTGCTGAGAATTACGCGAAAAAGACGCCGAGCGTCACCGCGGACGCTTTCAAGAAAGCCATGCTGGAAGCCAGCCGCAAGAGACCGGTCGGTCCGGTCGCTCCTGGCCTGCACGTGACCGACAATGAAATCACCGCCGCCGCGATGGAGTGCGCCATCCTCAAATCGGTCGCCGCGGACGCGCACATCCCGGTCACCGCTACCGCGACAAAGGACGGGCGCGAAAAATACGGCCTTGAGGCATGGTTCGACCAGAAGACCCTCGAAGCGTCGGATCGGCCCCAGCTGCGGAATCCGAGCCTCGGCATGATTTACGCCACGCTCATCAAACAGGTTTTCGGATTTAATGAATTTGCGAACACCCGGAATGAGGAATTCTGGGTGCGGGCGAGCGACGCCTATAACCACGCACGCGTCGCCGGATACGGCCTGCAAGCCGCCGCGGGTTCCCCCATTTCCCTCGATGTGGTCTGGCTGAACGTCGCCAGGAAAATCCTGCTGGCGTCGAGCCAGGGAATCCCCACCACGTACCAGCACTGGTGCAAAGTCATCAACGTGAGCGACTTTAAACCGACGACGCTATACACGGTGGACATTGACGGCACGCTCGCGCCGATCGGCAACAATGGCGTGATGGAACACGGTCGCATGGGCGACAGCACCTTCACCGTCCAGACGCGCACGTTCGGTAAAATTTACGGTATCACCCGTGTCGAGCGCATCAACGATGACATCAACGCCTACCTGTCGAAATTCGTCACGATCGGCCAGACTGTCCCGAAGACCGTCGAGCAGCTCGCGTACTACGTCCTGCTGAAAGGGATTAATACCTATTTCACCGCAGGCAAGGGTAACAAAATCACGGGCGCAGATTCGGCATTCAGCCAGGAAGCCGTCAAGAAAGTGTGCGAGAAATACCGCGATCGCGTCGGTTTTGACAAACAGCCGATCGCCGCCACACCGGACCGAGTCATCGTCGGCACGCAGCTGGACGAAATCGCCACGAAGCTGTACACCTACGAAATGCCGGTCATGGCGTACCAGACGGGCAACAACGGTGAAATCCGGTATCAGGCGATGAATAACGAAGTGAAGGGACGCCTGCGTCCGATCGTCAGCCCGTACCTGAGCAACACCGCCATCAAGCAGACGATCTTCTCCGAAGAAAGCAAAACTTTCCCGAACCAGAGCCAAACCCAGTACTTCGTGAACTGCGACCCGAACAGCTCGGAAGGTTCCGCTTTTTACATTCCGTGCCTGCACGGGAACATCAACCCGCACGTGGAAGCCTACGACTTCGGAGCGGGCATGCTGGGAACGGGCGTCCAGGTTTACGCCGATTTTAACGTCGTGCCTGGCAAGACGGAGCTGATGACCCTGGTCACTGGCGCGAACTAATAAACCACCAACGAAAGGAACAGAAAAATGGCACTTTATAAAATCGCAGACCCGGTCCTGATCCGCAATGCGAAACTCGCCGTGGACATTCGTCCTGGCGATGTGATCATCACCGGCAACCGGCCCGAAATCAGCTCGGTGCGAGCTTTCGCAGGAGACGACAACGTGGGCCTTGAATATTTCGGGGGCGTATACGAGGGCGTCGCGGACGGCTCGCTGGCCAAAGGCGACGAATGCTACTACAACCCCACTACCGGCAAAGTCACCAAGACCGCGGCTGGTGCTTATCACCTCGGTGTGGTCCTTTTCGCACCCGCTGACTGCGCGGACGGCAGCGAAATCAAAATCCTGCATTTCCCGAACGGCACGCAGCTGACGTCGGGTAGCACGCAGCCGACACCCGCCACGGCTGTGGAGCAAACGCAGGACACCCTGACCGACTCCACGGGAGGCACGGCGAGCACCACCCTGGCCGCTCCGGCGAGCACGGACTATACTACCGCGGAGCTGAAAAACATCATCGCGTCGATTGCCGCTCAGCTGGCTAAAGCGAAAACCGACACCGCCGCGATTATCAGCGCACTGCAGACGGCTGGCCTGATGGCTGAAGCGGAAGAAGGCGAAGGAGGGTGAAATGTCCTTCTTTAACGACATGCTCCACACGGTTGGGGAAACCTTTGACGACATCGGAGGAGTGGCAGCGACACTGGTACGCGGGGAACGGAAACTCTCCATCACCTGCGTGCCTGTAAAGAAGCCACCGACCTACCTCGCGGAGCATGTCGCAGTAACAGCCGACGTCCAAGATTTTTATTTATTCCGCAAGCAGCTGGGGGACTTTTATCCAAGGATGGATGACCGGATTGAAATCAACGGCGAGGTTTACCAAATCTCGGCTACTACCCGATTTCGAGAAGTGATTCCACCGGTTGAGCCACTGGCCAGCGACGGCGACAGAATCGTCGTCCACACCGTGAGGATCAGGAATGATCGAAGCAAGTAGAATCGAACAACTCCGCGAATTGATCATGGCGACGATTGAGCTGAAGCAAATCGCCGGGGGGTTTTGTGAGAACTTCGAGGTGAAAAAGACCTGGTTCTTGTGCGAGGAATTAGAAGAATCCTACGACGAAGACTGCGAGCCGGTCGGGACGGTTTGGATCTGCCCTCGGCCAGCCTTCATCCGGAACCTGGCGAGGCACAATGGAGGGCAGGATGCCGTGGAAGAAGAACTCACCGTCAATTTGACTATGGCCTTCCCACGCAGCCAATCCTCCGAGGAGCAAGTCGGTGTGCATGTTCGCCTTCTGGAAGAATTGACCGACACGATCCGACGAACAGCCTCCGCCAACGGCTACGGCTTCATGCGTGCTGAACCCGCACGTGATGACTGGGGTACGCCTTACCTTTTCGTCAACATGGAAAAGGGTTCATTTTTTACGATTTTAGAATTCAGATTCATGAATACCATCCCATAAACAAGGAGCAAACAAATGCCTGAATCCGCACCAACCGGAATGCCCGTACCGGGCTTTAAAATGCGTCTCTACCGAGGGACTGTAGGCGGCTCGACTGCCTGGACCCTGGTCGGTGGCGTCCAAAGCGTCAGCGTCGATGACGTGAGCCGAGAGGAAGTCGAAGTCGCGATGCGCGGCACGGAATGGAAACGCATCATGCCTGGCATGATGGAATCGATGGGAGCCACCATCAAGATGATTCATAACATCGAACCGACGATGGAAGCCCTCATCCGCAACGACATGCTGAACGGCACCGCCGCTCAATATGCACTGGTAAACGGAGACATCGCCACCGCGGGCACATGTGGCTGGTCCATTCCGGCCTATGTTACGCAGATGAACCGCAGCGAGGAACTCTCCGAAATCGTGACCAACGACATCAAAATCAAACTGGGATACATCAAAAACGGCAGCACGATGGTCGAACCTGAATGGCTGACCGTGTCGTAATCGCAGCCGGAACCATAACCACGAAAGGAACTAAAATGAGCCTTGAAAACTTGAGAAATCGGGCGATGAGCGCATCGCAGGCGGCCTCGCCCACCATGCGAGTGCGCCGCATCGCGCCGATGAACATGACGCTCGCAGAGCTGAAAGAAGTGCTCGACGCCAACCCGAACCATCCGCAAGCCGGAGACCTTCGTCGCTTTTACGACGAACACTCCAAGCTGCTGGACCCGCAGGCGGTCGTCGCGGTGGAAAAGAACGTCGTGCTGGGAATTCTGGACGGGGCGAAAATCGTGGAGAAATCCACGGGTATCTCGCTCGATGGCCGGGAAATTGTTGAAACCGTACTGGAGGAAACCGAATGACCGAATTTAAAGACCGTTTTGGAAACGAATGGAACTGCCGCATCGATATGGCCACAGCAGCCAGACTCAATCGGTGGGACTTTTCGCAAGTTTACGGTCGTCCGGTTTCGCTTTATTCGCTCGATGACCAGCTCCTGAAAGACCTGACGCTGAACGCAGGGCTGGTCGTCGCGCTCGTGTACGCGATTGTGAAACCAACAGTGGACGAACGGTATAAAGACATTTCTGACCTCGTCGGAGAGGACGGAGTCAATCCAAGAGAAATGGCCTTCCTGAAAGGGCTGGACGGCACCGCCATCGAAGCGGCCAAAACTGCCCTGTTCGAGGCACTGGCCGATTTTTTCCCACCAAGGAAGACTGCCATCTTGAATGCTTTAAATCGCCCCCGCCAGGCGGAGGCGGAGATGGAAGCGGAGATGGAAGCGAGGGAGCCAGAGCTGGCGGCGATGATCAAAAAGAAGGGATCGGAGTACATCGACAAGATGGTGAGCAAGCTGCAGCAAATGGACGTCGAAACGCTGCTCGCAAACGGTGGGAGTCTTTCTTGACTTCGGTCATGGCCGAGCTGCGCTGGGGACCAGAGCAATACGCAAAATTAACATTTCGCGAATTGTTTCTGGTTTTTCAACACGCCGTGGAGAGTAGGTGGAACTTTCAGGCTGCTCTCCTTTCCGAAGTGCATAACGGCATGGTGGCGACGATTCGCATGAATTCCGACGCGAAACCGAGAGCCACCACGCCTGCAGATTTTAATCCTTGCGTCAGAACGAAAAGCACGGGCACCGTGCTGACGGCTGACAATTTCGAGGTGACCTGCAAGATGATGGGCGACTGTTTCCTTGCCGGAGCCGGAGGAGCACCGAGGTAGCCATGAACATCCTACAACCGAAATACCAGGTACGAATCACGATGGACGGGCGCGAACTGCATGTACGCGTCCGTCGCGGTGTAAAGGCACCACTAGGACGAATTTCTGGACGTGTGCGTATTATCGCACGGCGTAGCATGAAAGCCGTGCCGAAACGCACCGCACGTAAACACCCATCCGCACCAGGCACACCACCGCATACCATCTTTAATAGAGCCAAAGGCGGACACCGAATGCGCATGGTCCTATATGCCGAACGCCAACCGGGAGAATGGGTGGTCGGTCCGACCATTCTGGGGATGCGAAGCCGCCCCACCCCAGCCCTACACGAACACGGATGGAGCAGAGCATTAGTCGTAAAGCATGTGATTAAAACAGGGCGCAAAACGACCGCACGGCAACGTGCGGCATATAGAAAAAAGCACATGTGGACGTACAAGAGCAAAGCCCTCCGCGGACGCGTAAAAACCTCAATAAAAATGAAAAAATACCCGCGGCGACCTTTTATGGAGCCAGCCCTCGTCAAAATGGTTCCCCTAATGCCCCAAATGTTTAAAAATTCCATTAAGAAATAGGAACGCTCATGCCTGCCGTCAGCCCAAGCGGAATCACAGCCGGAAAAGCCTATGTGGTCATTTCAGCCATCGATAATACCAAGCACACGCTCGGTAAAGTTACGCGGAACTTGCGAGCTGCCGCGGTCGAAATGCAGCAGATCGGACGTCAAATCTTAATGGGGACCAGTATCGCCGCATTGGGGGCTGCGCTGCCGATTCGCCAGTATGCGAAATTCGAAGACGCCATGCTTGCCGTTCGCGGTAAAATGGGAGCCACCTCTGCGGATTGCCAAAAGCTCACCAAGCTCGCCCAGTACCTCGGCGAAACCACGTCGTATACGGCTCAGCAAGTCGCGGAATCAATGGTGATCATGGCTCAGATGGGGTTGAAAGCCGGGGACATTACAGAATCCATTGACGGGATCATGGCAGGAGCCAGAGCGACCGGCACCGAGCTGCCAGCGATGGCAGACTACGTCCTGACAGCGGTCCGAGCTTTCGGGGGAGAATTTAAAGACGCTTCCGAATACGCAGACGTGATGACCGCGGCCTGCAACAACTCGGCACTCACGATGGAAGACCTGGGGCAATCCCTCCAATATGCATCCTCATCTGGACAGCTCGCCGGTTCGAGTATTCGAGAGGTGACCACTCTGCTGGCGGCATTGGCCAACATGGGCATCAGAGGAACGATGGCAGGAACCTCGCTGCGTCGCGTGTACGAAAAGCTCGCCCTCGAACGGGAAAAGCTGGAAGGCATGGGTGTCCACCCATTCGACGATGCCGGGAACTACCGACCGATCGCACAAATTATCACTGAGCTGGCCGCCGCGATTAAAGACCTGCCGCAGGGCGAAAAAATCGCCCTTTTGACGGACATATTCGAGGTTCGAGGCATGACGGGTGCCGCGAAGCTGACCCAGGACAATTTCGCGGCATTGGCAGCCGCCATCAATGACTGTAAAGGAGTCGCAGCTGAAACCGCCGCGGTCATGGACCAAGGAGTCGGTGGCGCACTTCGACTGGTCAACTCCGCGGTCGAGCGTGCCGGTCTGGCCATTGGCGAAGCCTTCCGGGGAGTCATCGTCGGTACCCGCGACGATTTGATTAAACTCGTGCAGGCTTTCACGGCCTGGATCAACGAACACCAGAAGGCGGTGGTCATGACGACCATCGGTATCGCAGCCACAGCAGCCCTCGGAGCGGCACTCATCGCCACCGGGCTGGCCATGCGCATTCTTATCGCGTCCCTCAAAGGGTTTTATTTTGTGCTGGGAGCCATCACGATGACCTACCGAGCACTGCTGATGACGGTGCAGATTTTACCGTTGACGATCGCAGCAGCCACGGGTGCATTTCACCTGACCATCGCCGCGGTCACGGGCCTATATTTTGCCATCAAACGGACCTACACCTACGGTATAATTGCATTCGGAGCGATTAAGAAAGCGGTGCTGGCCGTCGCTGCGGCATACAAGACGCTGGTGCTCGTTTGCCACGCATTCCTGGCGAGCATTGTGCCCGCACTTCAACTGGCCTGGATTGGCATTAAAATGGCAGCCCTGGTCTCCATTTTCGCGATCCAAGCCGCATGGCTGGTCACGTCGGCCATCGTCACTGGACTCATCCAGGCATGGCCCGCGGTGGTTCAGGCTGCCTGTGCCGCCGCGAACATCGCCTGGATTTTGATGTGCGCTGGCATGCAAGCGGCATGGGCGGGGGCGTGCTTTGTTTTCACGAACGGAATAATGCCGGTCGTTCGCGCCATAACCACCGCCGCGACGTGGATCTACCAGGGCTTCGTAATTGCGCTTCGAGGGATTCAGACAGCTATCGTCACGACCGGCACCTTTATCAAGACGGTCATGTTGACCACGGTCGCCGCCATTCGCACAGCCATCATCGCCACGGTCGCCGGATTACAGGCAGCCTGGCAGGGAGTAGTCGTCGGCTTCACCACGGCCTGCGCATTTTGCAAACAGGTATACACGGTCCTCCTGATGACCATGCAGATGGCGACAGCTTCCGCGGTCGGAGCCATTCGCGGGTTGATGGCCATCGCCCAGCAGGTATGGGCTGCGACCTGCGTCGCCACGAGCCTCGCGTACCAGACCATGCTCGTCGGCATGCAGATGGCGACGGTGATCACGCTGGGTACCATTTCCGCACTCGTCCGAGCATTTGGGGTGACGTTCGCCGCCGTTTGCGGTGCAGCCAGAGCCATCTACTTGGCCCTTTTAATCGGTTTTCAAATTGCAACCGCTTCTACGAGTGGAATCATCGTCAACCTGATCCGAACCGCGGAACACGTCTGCACCATCAGCTGCGCCGCCGCGAAATACGTGTACGCAGCGATGATGACCTCGATCCGCATGGCGACGACCACAACGGTCCTCGCAATTCAGGGACTGTGGCAGGTTTTCACCCAAACATTCGGAGCCGTGTGCCTATCGGCCAAACTCATCTACAACGCCATGCTCGCCGGAATGCGCACAGCGACGGTCGTCGTCATGTCCGCGATTGGCGGCATCATGAACGCGTTCAATTTCTTGTGGCTAAATATTTGCGCCGCAGCCAGAGCCGTATACGCCGGTATGCTCGCAGCCATGCACATGGCGACCGTCGCGACGATGGCTGCCATTCGCGGGATCGTTTGGGCGTTTTCAATGGCCTGGGCGGGAATTTGTGCCGCCGCCAGAGCCGTATATGCGGGGACGCTGGTCGTGATGCAGGCGATAACCACTGCGACGATGGCTGCCATTGGCGTCATCGTTCAGGGCCTGAGCGTCGTCTGGGGAGTCACCTGCGCTATTTCCGCGGCAATTTACAACGCTATGCTGGCCGGGCTGCTGGCCTGGACCATTACCTGGTGCCTACTGGTTCGGACGGCTATCATGGGAATCCCCGCCGCTTTTGCGGTGGTCAAGGGAGCCATCATCGCCGCATTTTCCGTAATCCCCACGATGCTGGCCTCAATGACCGCCGCGAACCTGGCCGCGATTGGCCTGATTGCCGGAGCCATCGCTCTGTGCGTCGCCTTCTGGCCGGAAATTCAGGCGGGAATCGTCGCAGCAGCGCAAGGAATCGCCTCGGTTTTGGGTGCCGCTTTCCAATACGTAATCGACGCCGTAGCAGCCACCGGACGGGCGATCTGGTCAACGCTCACCGAGTCGTTCGGCCAAGCCTGGGACGCCATCAAACCTGCGGCTTCGCAGCTTTGGGGAAGTCTTACCACGGACTGCATGTCGGCCTTCAATACCATCTCCGCACAGATTAGCGAGGGTGACTGGACCGGAGCCTTCGAGACCGCGGTCCTGGCCATGCGAACGGTCTGGTCCGATTTCCAAACTTTCTTCATTACGGCCTGGCATTCCACTGCAATGGCATTTATGAACATTTGGATGAGTCTGCGCCGCGGAATTCAGACCGCTCGCGAAACAATGGCCAAGCTGGTCGGCTGGTTCATGAAAATTGGCATGAGCAAGGAAGAAAAGGCGGAATTCGACAAAGCCCTCAATGATGTGCAGGCAGCCGATCGCGCCTCAATGGAGCGGGGATTCACTGATTCCAAAACGAAGCACGAAAAAGCCATCGCCGACGCGCAAAAGAGCAATGTCTCCATGCGCGAGGAATTAGCCAAACACACGGCGACCAAGGACGCGGAACTCAAGGCCAAACACGAGCAGCGCATCGCAGAGGAAGCCACTGCAGACGCCATGCGCGAAGCCGAAGCGGAATCGAAGGCCCTCACTCTGGAAAACACCATTCTCAGTGGAGCTACGATCCCAGATGGAAGTGTCGAGGGAGCCACGGGAGCCGCTGCAGCCTTAGCTGGTGTCAGTAGTCGCCTCCACTTTACCGCCACGATTCTGGAGTCTGCGCAGCGAGGCACGATCGAAGCAGAACGGCACTTCTACGAAAACCAAGCAGAACGCCGTAATGCACTTATGGACATGGAAAAAGACAAAGAACGTGACAAACACGCAGCAGAAACGGCTAAACACACGGGGCGGCTCGTTGAGCTGGCAGAAAAAGCAGACGAAGAAGCAGACGAGGCACTGTAATGGGCACGATTATAGGCATAAAAGATGGGAGCTTTTCGGGAAATGAGGAACGCTCCTCCATTTTCGCGAAAATGAAGCGGAAATACTCGGTGATTTTCAGCATTGTCGCCGATTCTGTGGACGAAACATGGACCAGCATACTGAACACCCCGAAACTTCCAAAACTTCTGGAAGATTGGAAGGGAGACGGCTGCCGATGCAAAAGCCGCACGCCGAAAGAGGCACACACGATCCACTTTAATAGAAAATTGACGATTTTGTGGGAAGTTGAATGCACATTTGACAGCGAGGTAGTCTTCAAACCATTTGAGACTGACGACCCACTGCAGTGGCCCATCGAACTGAGTCTGAGCACCGAGGACGTCACCGAGCTGCTCACGCAAGACGTCGTCACCGGCAAACCGATCCAGAATCCCAACGGGGAGAAAATCCAGATCGAGGTGCCGCGAAGCTACCCAGTAATTGAATTTTCACGATACGAAAGCTACCCGGACAATCCGCTCGGAGTGGCCCAGCTCGCCGCCAAAATTGCCTATTATTCCAACAAACTCAACGCCGACACCTTCCTGGGGTGCTCGCCTGGAAATTGCTTCATGCACGCTCCGAGAGCCATGCGAGAAGCCATCAATGGCGGTTATTTTTTCAAAGTAACCTACCGAATCACCATCCGCGGAGGATTGGAACCGTATAAGGCCAGACCGCTATGCGAAGGGTACACCTATCGAGTAGCAAAAGGATTTAATATTCGAAGCACCGCCGAGATTTACGGGCAAAACATCAAAATCAACCTCGACCTCGATGGAGTCGAGTCCGACGAACCAGTGTACCTGGCATTTAATCAATACGAATCGGTAGTTTTTGCAGATTTAGGACTGGCATAGGAGACATCATGGCCAAAGGATACAAAATAAAAGACCGACAAACGGCACAAACGCTCGTCCACGCAGGGCGCGAAACGCCGTGGAAGAAACGTAGTCAGACCACGTCGATGGCAGAGCCGGTCGGCATTTTTATGCGCACGCAGCTGGTTGAACTGGAGTCCGCAGCAGCAGAGCCAGATGAAGAAGGTAAAATCACCGTCACGGATGCTATCAAAAAGCGAGTGGACTGGGACGATGCCAATGAAAACCCAGAACCGAGCCTGGCAACCACCGAGGACACCACGGACGGAATCAACATCGAGCAGACGCCGATCTCAAGCGACTCGCCGGTTCTGATGACCACGGACGTATATAACACACGCCTCCTGATGGGGGTGCAGCCATCGGAGGTTTTCGGCAAACTTTCCGGGCGGTGGAATGGCAGCCCGACAGCTGTGATCCAACTGGACGAGCACTTCACTATCCTGGGAAAGCATGAAGTCGAAATGAAGCCCGCACCAACCGTGACGGCAGACGAACTGCCGGACGAAACGCCGGTCACCTGCCGGTTTATAAAATCCTTGGGGGAATGGCGTTTTTTTCCACCAACCGGAGACGGAACTGACAGCCAGACAGCGGTACTAACCGTCTCCGGAAGTGCGCTCGGAGGTTTCGGGACTTACGACAGCAAAACGATCTGGGCAACCACGCTCTCTGCAGCCACGCGGTATCTTGCCAGCTATCGTACCATCGCCATCGTATATGACCAGACAGCCATCGCTTCGGAATCCGATCTGCCCTGGCTACGGTTCCCAACCACGATGCCCGAGGAACAAGGAACACTGTACGTTCGTGGCACATACTATCGCACCGATGAAGGACTCGACGCGCAAGATCGCTACAGAATCTATGCCAAAGCGGACTACGGGGAAATTTATCTAAACCAATATGGAAATGAATTTAAAGACACGTTCTGCCGGTTTAACAGCCTCAAGTGCTACTCCGATGGCATGGGCGACTGGTTATACCATGACGGCTTTGGTAAATGGATGGAAGGTTCAATATTAGGGCTGATCCATCAAGAGCCACCAGCAGACGATCCAACTGCAACGGGTGGTGTGTACGGAGCAGATACTATACAAGATTTAGGGTTCACTGCAAAAGCCAAGCCATATTGGACATGCGATGACGAATATGGGATCTACGAGCCGAAGAACGGAGCCACTGGAACTTTTCAATTCGGACTCCCAACGTGGGAAGTCACCGACAATGACGGCACTCAAATCTTCGCCCGATCGTGGAAACCGGTCGGGATACGCTGGGACTACCTCGGCACCGTGACCATTGATTCCATCGAATACAAGGACATCCGATGGGACAACGGAAAATGGATTCTGGGAACCAGAGGCAGCGAGCTGCGAGGGTGGTATGAGTCCTCAACGGAGCCAGACCCCGACTCCGATGTAGACTTTGAGTTTAAAATCAACATCAAGACCAACAAAACAGCCACAGCAGCTCAAATCCTCCGCGGATGGGAGCACGCCAATGGCGAAATCGTATACGAGCAGACTCGCCAGGCATACGAAATCGCAAGCACACCGGTCGCATGGTGGGCACTTGCAGCTGCGGATATTTCGGAAATTTCTTATACTTTCGATTTTCATGTGCCGCAAGACTCCACCGTCACGGGAGAACCCAAGACCGTCACGCTCGCCGAGATTTTGAACCACACATGGAACGAAACCAATATCATATACGACGAAAGCAGCCAGCAATTCCGTATAGGGACACTGGATGATGAAAGTGGATGGTGGACATGCGACGAAAGCGATCTGCAGACATCGCTGATTTTTGCGTACAGAGCAACCGATCGAGCAGATCTAACATTCACATTTAAGGAGTACATCGCCGGGGATTTTTCCGAGGAAATCTGGTACATCACACCGGAAGTAATCACACGCCAAAACGACATCGACTAACATGGACCTCGAAACCTACAATGCGACCGTACAAGCACTGAACCAACGACTGATGTGGTTAGGAACTTGGCCTGGCCAGACATTGCCAGCAACCGACCTGCAACACGTCGCGATGGAAACGCCGTATAACATCAGTACCTCCAAGCCAGCAGCACTGGAACATCTGCTGTGGCTTTTCGGAACATTGGAAAATCGATTCATTCATAATACGGTATTTCAAGAAACACTCATCGCGGCACCGCGATACGGGCATCCTCAAAACGATCCAGATGGATGGGAGGTACTCCCCGATGCCATAATTGGCTCCTTGCCGATCGCCTGCTACTATTGGCAGCAGGGCTGGGGACTTTGGGACAGACGAGCCACCCCTATGCAGCACGTCGCGCCGCGAGCCTATATGCACAAATCATACGGCACACTGCTCTCCGATTGGGACGAAATCCTGGCCGATATTCGCACCGGAACCGCACACCTCCAATACCTTCCCTATACTTACGGCAAAGAAATACGCCATTTCCGTCAAGAGACTTTCTCTACGTGGGACACTTTCGGCAACGGCACAATCGACTACGAAACTACGACCGATACGACCGGCACAGGGCAATACTATCCTCCATATTACGAATTGGACTATTATACCGAAACAGGGAACGTAGGCAATTATGGACCTAACGGCAGCTTTCAGTTTCAGATGTACGGCACATACGAAACGCTGCAGCTCATAAACCCATACCCATACGCCATCGAAATCACACTATTGTACGTCCGACTACCGACCGGGGCGACCAACACCTTTATAGCTGGAGTCGGAACATGCGACACCACCTACACACTACCAACGCCACGGATTAAAGATGGCTGGTGGGACAGTTTCGACTACGGGGCTCGCTTTTGGAATTCAGTAGCGAATGCTCAACGCCAAACGCAGACGGTCACGGTACCACCATACTCCATGCAAACCTTCGGACCGACCGGCTTCTCAGATTTTGACGTGCCGTCGCTTTCGCAGTACTTATGGATAAATGCACCAACAACCCCATCAGCCAGATCGTACGAATGTCAGGGTGGGCAAATAATCAAATTGCTCGCCTATTACCATCCGCTGACCGAGAGCACTCAAACGCCATAAAATACCCCCGTTTTATACCACCGTTTTAATTCTTTTACCCCCCCCTTTTTCTTTTTTTGCGCCTCGGTATAATGAGAGACGATGTGCTTAAAAACGCGGAATAAAAAGAGCACGGGCGCACGAATCGAAACCAGATAATCGAGTCGCTTACAAGGCGGATGTCACAGGTTCGAGTCCTGTATCGCCCAAATTAGCCTTCTTGCGAGAAATTGCAAAGGGCTTTTTTTGTATAGCCGATTAATTGTTTTACATTTTAGTTTTAATTATCTTTCCGGCAAGCTGTTCTCAGATGACACATATTTTTACTCGAATTTTTCTAAAAATTTGGGAAAAAATCACACTCATTCGTTAATAGATATAGAGGGCCAATGTAAACATGACCATTTTTTAGGAGGAATAGAATATGAATACCGACCAATCCATCAATCTTTGTATTTTGACAGATCTTTTTATTCGACTGGCCGCCGAGGCGGGAGTTCAGCCGGAAGCCGTGTTTTCGCTGTTGGATCGACAGATAAACACCAACCCGTTCGTGAAGAAAATCTGTTTTGTTCAGCCTGAAAACGTGAATCTGTCTCCGGCTCTTCTTCAGCATGGGATATCTGCCATACCCGTCAAAAACTCTGAGATGCAAATGGGTCTGGAGGCGCTTCTTCTGCCGAAGAAAGAGGGGGAAAAACCGTCCATCCTGATCGCTCAGTGCCAGGACCCTATGATGAATCTGCTTCTTGCCTTGCGTCAGGCCGGTCTTTGTGTAAACGTTCTGGGGATCGGCGAATGCCCCCAGCCATACGAGTCTATGGTCAAAAACTGGTTTAATGTCACTTCCCAAGCCGCGTCTGCTTCTGATGAAACCACTGACGAAGAAGAAAAGTCCGATCCCGAACCGGAAACCAATTCCTCGGAAACTGCCAAACCCATTGAGGAAGTCTGTGAATGTCCGGACGCAGGTCCTGAATCAATTGCCGAGACCGTTCAAATCACCGAATCCTTAGAAGTCAAATCCGAAGTCAAATCCGAAGTCAAACCTGAAGTCAAACCTGAAGTCAAACCTGAAGTCAAACCTGAAGTCAAAATCACCCTCAAACCTGCAGAAGATCCCAAGCCCCTTCCGAAGATTAAAAAGGATCATGAAGTTTCGCTTCATAAGAAAGCCATCGACGAGAGCAGTTCACTTGCCTGTAAAACATCGCTGTTTATGGGGCTTCCCGACATCACTCCTAAATCTAAAGAGCAAGCCGTTAATTCCTTCCGAATTGTAAAGTGTCTGGCCCACTGTTTTCAGTGGCTTGGTAACGTACTTGAAAATCAGGAAAACAAAAAACGGATCACAGAATGTTCTTCTTGTATTGTGAAACTTTGTAAAATCGCGAACAAAATTTCCAATCTGGAACTTAGCAAGATAAGCGTCGAATGCAAGGCTTTCATCGAACAGGAAATCAATCCCAAGTGGCCTGTTCCTGAACTGAAATCTTCTGAAACAGTAGATGTGGCTGAACTTTCTCAAATTGAGAAGAAAATTGCGAACCAACTCAAAAAATCGGGTCCATTGGAAACGGAATTGGAGGTCTGGAATCGTCTGGCGAAGCAAATCAAAAGTTTGAAGAACGCAAGAAAGATTTCTCAGGATTCACTGAAATCTATCCAAAGAGACATCTACACCCTTTTTCAAGACTTTCACGTCAAACCTGATAATTCCAGAATATGCAATTTGATTCAGCAAATCCAATCGAGACTTACCGGCAAATTGGATATTAGTTATGAAATGTCGTTGATTCTGGATGCAATCGACGACCAGCAAATAGAGAAGGAATTTGCCGCCTGCTCGGAACAGGAACTGAAAGATAAATACCAAAACGATCCGAATATCCAGAAACTCCGTCAGTTTTTCCGCGACAAAATCCTGGTCATTGCGGGCGGAACTCCCAAAAAAGAACAGAAAGAGTGCTTCGCAAAAGCCTTTCAGTGTGAAATTGATTGGGTCGAAACCAACCACAGTCAGCCTTTGGATCACTTCATCGACGCCATTAAAAACGAAAGGGTCGGCGCTCTTTTGACCCTTCAGGACAAAGCAAGCCACAAGCACTCACTCGAACTTTACACCATGGCCAAAAAAGAAGGTAAAAAACTTTTCCGGATCGCCCACATGAACCCGATTCTCATCGCCTATAAAATGATGAAGCAGTTTTCTGACAACCTCCAGTGAAATCTTCCAATGGGACTGTCGGGCACAACGGCAGTCCCTGTTTATTAAGATTCTCCAAATCCAAATATCTTGAAAAAACTCTTACTCCGGATTCGTCACGACTTGGCCGTCGGCTTTTTTCCCGAAGTTGGCGTGCGTCTGTGGGTCGATGGAATAACTGAAACGATGTACCGAGCCATCACACAGAACCACGCCCCACGTGCCGGCGTGCGAACTGCCGAAAATGGAGCCCGTGTCGTAATTTGACCGGTCCTGGCGGGGACAGTTCGTTCCCGACTCATTGTAGGCCGTTATGCGTACGGAGTCGTTATCGATCCCGGACCATGTCGTCTGATTGTCGCCCACCGCCGGGCCGGGGCTTGAAGAAACGAAATACCGCTCCGGCATCAGGTACTTTTCGCCGAACAAATACGTGTTGCTGGTTCCGTCGCGGATCTCGCCGGTGGTCGTCGTGCTTTTAAAGAAAACCACCCCGGTACGGCCCGAAGTAGTAGTATATGCCTCTGCATCGGCGTAGGTGGACGCATCTCCAGACGAAGCGTAACCATCGCCGACGCATGCGTTATAGTCGAGTTTGCAGCAGACGCCGCCCAGAGAATCGCAGTTGTAGTAGGCGTAACCGTAATAGTTCCCCACAGGCCGGCGCGACGGGCAGTAAAACATGCTGATCGGGGTCTGGCCGCGGGTTTTGTTCGCGCTTTTCAGAGCGGCATCTACCGAGAACACGCCGTCCGCACCAAGCTGGTACAGAGCGTTCTGCTCCACAAACGGAAGCAGCGAGAAGGCCCAGCAGCCCGGCTGTTTCTTGCCGAACCCGCCATCCGGGTCGCCTTCCCACGCCCAGCTCCAGCCCGCGGAGGGGTAAGCCTTCGTTGTGCTTTCGTGGTTCAGGGCCGCCAGACCCATTTGCTTCAGATTGTTTCCACATTGCATCTGCCGGGCAGCCTCACGCGCCTGCTGGACGGCCGGGAGCAGCAGCCCGACCAACATTCCAATGATGGCGATGACGACCAAAAGTTCAACGAGCGTAAAGGCTCGGTTCAATTTCTTCATGGCACGGGTCCGGGGTAAAGGTTTGGGGAAAGGGTCAGGGACCACTTGGTTTCATTCATTATACGCCAAAAATCTCTTGTGGTCAGCCTCCTCCCTTAAAAATCATTGAATATTTTTTCTTTTTTTGAGAAATTTTTAAATTTTACTGAAACAGAAAAGACGTTTCGAGTATAATTAAGTTAATGAGTTAGTTTTTAGTACCTGAAAATAAAGATTGAAAATGCGTCAATTCAAAAAATCTTCTTTATGGGCCTTTGCGTTGATTTCGGCCTTGCTGGCCGGGAACGCTTTTGCGGCGGATGTAACGCTAAACAGTTCGTACAACACGAGCGGCTACACGTGGGGCACCGCCGGCGAGACACTGAACGTCACGCTGGACTCCACCGACAAATTCGCCGGGACGCTTACGATCACGGCCGGGACCGCCAAATTCGCCTCGAACTACGCCACGAACACGCTCGGCTCCGGCGCGAATGTCGTCCTTGGGGAAGGCGTAACGTTCGACATTAATGGCGCATACCTGAACCCAGCCTCGATCTCAACGACCGGCGCCGCGACAATCACCACCTCGGTCCAGAACACCCAGAACGGCATTTACACGATCTCCTCTCTCGGCGGTGACCTGACGATCGACACGCCCACCCGCTACTGCATCACCGGCGCGGTGAACGCCAGCGGCTACGAAATCTACAAAACCGGCGCGAATGAAATGGTCGTGAAGTCGAACATTTCCAACCTCAAGGCGCTGCACATCAACGCAGGAACCTGGGCGGTTGAGGCCAACGTGACCGGCTTTGGAGCCGGCGACATTTACCTGGAATCGGGCGGCAGAATGAAGCTCTGGGGCACGGGCCGCAACGTAACATTCAGTACACTTCACCACAAGGGCGGGACGATCGATTGGTACTCAGACGGCTCCGGCGCGCAGACAATCAACGGAAATATTAGTATCGAGGTGGATAGTGCGGCGTGCCGGGTCTCATCCACCCTGACGTTCACCGGAAGCATCTCGGGCGAAGGCAAAACGATCGTTCACTCCGCATACATCAACCCCGGAGGCAACGGAGACGGAAAGCCGCAAACCGGGCACTGGATCTTCAAAGGAACGTCCGCCGAGGCCAAAGGGGTCACGAATGTGGCGAATTTCAACCTTACGACGCGCGATTCCGAAATCATTCTGAGTGATTACTCCGAGTGGAACATTTCCAACGCCGTCACGGGCCAGAGCCCCGGCCACATTTTGACCGTCGGCCCAAACGCCTCGCTGACCGCCGCCTCGATCTCCGGCATTCAGACCCTCACGCTGAACGGAACGACCGCCCTGGGAACCGTCGCGATGAACCAGCCCGACAGCTCGCTGACCATCGGGACCGCCACGGAAGTCGGCGCGCTGAGCTTCACCCAGAACACGGCACTGGAGACTAACGCGAACCTTACGACGACTGGCGGGACCAGTATCGCGGAAGGCGTGACCGTCACGAAAAGCGGCGCAGGAACGTTCACCCTCGGCGGGAACCTGACCGGGAACGGGAACCTGATCATTCAGGGCGGCACGCTGACACAAACCGCCGGCTCCAGCAAATTCAACTCGTTCACCGGCCAGATCACCCTCGGGAGCGGCTCGACGCTGGACCTCAACGGTCAGCAGGCGTACTCCTGCCCCGCGATCATCTGCGAGGACGGTTCCTCGGTCGTGAACAATCTCGGCAACAGCGCGGTTTACTGGCAGGGCGCGAATCTGAAAATCGCTGACGGGGCAAACGTCACCCTCGGCGGCAACCAGCGCATGGGCGTCAAGTTCGACGGCGAGACCGGAAACGGCGGGACGATTAATATCACAAACACGAACTACCTCTTCCTGAACACCAAGCTGGAAAACGCGACCGTGAACGTGACCGGGACCCTCGGAATCGAAGGCGCCACCACGCTGACCGGCTCGGCTGGCAAGGAGCTTTACCTCAACTTCGACGGCGGAAAACTCAATTCCTGGACCGGGACCGGCACGTACACGCTGAACCCGACCGCCACGACCGTCAAGAGCGGCGGCGCGACGTTCAACGGTAACGGAAACATCATTCTGAAGAATCCCGTGACGCTCGAAGGAACGCTGAATCTGAACCTTCCGCAGTTCACCAGCACGGACCTCTATCTCGCCACGTTCGCCTTTGACGGGAAAGTCACCGGCGAAAACGAAATCATCTCGGGCGGCGAAGGGATCGCGACATTCAACGCTGGCGCGGACGTTTCCAAACTGACGCTAAACAACGGCGGGATCGTCATCAAAGGCGGAACCTTCGAAGCGGACGAATTCGCCATTAATAAATCGTACGAAGTCAAAGAACTCAGCGGTGGCTCGTGGGAACGAGGCCTGATCGTGGACGGTGGCGAGCTCGTAAGCAACGAGTCCTTCACAAGCTCCGGCCAGACCGTTGCGATGAAAAGCGGCGCGATGACGCTCAAAGGAACCGTCACCGATGACGCAGCCTCCGGCTGGAAAATCGACGGCGGAACACTGACCCTGGACGATGGCGTGACCCTCAATGGAAAAGCCGAAATGGCCGAAGATGCCGCGCTGGTCGTGGGAACGGACTCAACGAAAGCCTCGACGATTCAGATCGTTTCCAACGAAAGTGTGTTAAACGGGAGTTTCCTGTTTGACGTTTTCGCGGATGGGGCTTCCGATTTGGTCATCCTCGGAGACAATACAAAACTCGGAAATGCAACCCTTGTATTGAATTTAAGCGAGGGAACAAACCCGGATAATTTGGGTCTCGTGAAACTTTTCCAGAGCGGTGACTTTTCGGACGCGCTGATCTCCATCACGAATCCGGGCTGGAACTACCTGCTTCAAGACAATAGCTTGTTTGCTCAATACAACTCGGGGAGCGTACCTGAACCCGCTACTTGGATTTTGCTCATTTTGGGTTTGGGTCTTTTCCGGCTGCGCAAGAAACACGCCTGAATCCCAACAGAGAGCGCGGTTCATTGAGAGGCCGCGCTTTGTTCTTTTTTCTCTCATTTTCTCTAAAATTTCCTCTTTTTTACCTTTTCCGCCCTTGCAAACTCCCGTAACTTTGGTAAAATAGAGAGCTAACATTTATTTTGGGTCCACTCAGGCATTTAAAATGAATATAAACTCCCCGCGTTACTTAACCTCTTTCAATGTTCGAGAACTCCCGCATCGGTTCACCGACATTTTAATCATAGGCTCTGGTCTGGCGGGTCTCCGGGCAGCGTTGGCGATTTCCAAAGATCAAAGCGTCACGATCCTGACCAAGCCGGATGACCTTTTGGCTTCCAACAGTGATCGCGCTCAGGGGGGAATTGCGTCCGTACTCGATCCAACCGATGATTTCAGTAAACATATCGCAGACACGTTAGTCGCCGGCGCAGAACTTTGTGACGAAAACGTTGTGACCCGCGTCGTAACGGAAGGCCCGAAGAGAATTCACGAGTTGATCGAGATGGGAACCCATTTCGATCTCCAGAAAGACGGCACCCTGGAACTCGGACGTGAGGGTGGGCACGGAATGAACCGCGTCGCACACGCTCACGGAGACGCGACTGGTCACGAACTGGTTCGTTCCATGCTGGAAAACGTGAAAATGGCCCCGAACATTCGGATCCACAAACTTTGCTACGTGCTGGACCTTTTGACCTTTGAAGGCCGATGTGTTGGTGCGATCGTAAATGATTCCAACATCGGGCAGATGATCTACTGGGCCAGGCAGACGATCGTCGCGACAGGCGGAATAGGTCAGCTTTATCGTGAAACGACCAATTCGCCGATTGCCACCGGGGACGGGATCGCCATGGCACTGCGGGCAGGCGCAAAAATCAAGGACATGGAGTTCGTGCAGTTTCACCCGACGGTTTTGTACGTCGCGGGAAGCAGCCGTTCTCTGATCACCGAAGCGATTCGCGGCGAGGGCGCGTTCCTCATCGACAAAAACGGCTACCGGTTCATGCCTGACTATGACGAGCGGGCGGAACTGGCCCCGCGTGACATCGTGAGCCGTTCCATCATCGCTCAGATGGTGAAAACCAATTCAACGACCGTTTTCCTGACACTCGCGCACAAGGACCCGGAGCTGATTATGCACCGATTCCCCGGGATCGCGGCCATCTGTGCGCATTTTGGGATCGACATCACCAAAGACCGTATCCCCGTCCGCCCTGGTGCGCACTACATGATGGGCGGTATCGAGGTCGATATGGAGGGCCGCACGAATGTTCCGGGCCTCTGGGCGATCGGCGAAGCCTCCTGTACGGGTCTGCATGGGGCAAACCGTTTGGCCTCGAACAGCCTTCTGGAAGCAATCGTTTACGGCGTGGCCGCAGGTGTTGGAGCCTCAGAAGCCGCCCGGGCGATTACAGACGAACAGCACCTACGTGTTTTGCCAATTTCCAACCAGATAAAGACCCCGCGGAATCCAATGCTGCATCTTCAGGACATCAAAAACACTTTGAAGTCCGTCATGTGGCGCAACGCCGGCGTGAAGCGGAACGCAGAACTCCTGACCGACGGGTTGGAGACGCTCTCCCAACTGAAACGTTTCATGCGCGGTGAGCAAATCGATTCGGAAGGCTGGGACCTCCAGAATATGCTGCAAATCGGCACAATTATTATGAACGCGGCCCTTCTGCGTGAGGAAACCCGAGGCGGTCACACACGCACGGAATTCCCGGACCGCCGCCCCGAGTGGCTCAAACACATCACATTCCAGCGCCAGGAAGATGGAAGTGTAACCGTAGAAACCAAAGAAAAAAATTGAAAACCATACCCGAGGAGAAGAATTATGACTGAACCCAAACATAACCCGCTGGAAATGCCAAACATTATCCTGCCGCGGGATGGAGCCGAATCCCTGAAACGTGCCAAAATTGCCGCCCAGATCATCGCCGATAATCGCGGGACAGACATTGTGATCCTGGACCTGCGCAAATTGACCTACGCTTTTGATTATTTCGTCATTGCGACAGGAACGAGCAACCGACAGCTCCACGCCTTGAGCGATGCCATTGACGAGGTTTTTGAAAAGGATTTGCACGAAAAGAAAATCAGCACGGAAGGCTACCGCAACAGCCGATGGATTTTGTGCGACTACGGCGATGTGGTGATTCACTTGTTCGACGCGGAAACCCGTGATTTCTTCCGTCTCGAAGACCTTTGGGGCAGTGCCGAACGCATTGAATTTAAGCCCACCGAGATGGAATAATCCTTAAACAAATTTCTGAACACGAAGTCATTTATTAATAAGGGCCGCTTTTTGATGCGGCTCTTTCTTTTTCTTGTCGTTAAACTTAATGTAATCGATTTTTTTTGGAAAATCTGGAAAATTTTCCATAATCCATACATTTTAACTTTTATAACTAAAAATTTCTACCGATGATAGAAATACAAATTACCAATGGTTTGGTGTGTACCATTTTATACACATCAGTTTCATTCAAAAATGGTGACGAATATGCTCCGAAAAAAAACGTCATGCAAGAAAACATCAGGGTTTCGCCCCTTTATTCGTGGGGCTGCTGTACTAAGTGCCATCATGTTTTTGGCTGTTGGCTGTAAAGTGGGACCTGATTATGTTGGCCCCCCGACACCCCGAGTCCAGAATAACTGGAGCGAGGTGGCAAATGAAAAGAACAACGGTCAGGAAACGGTCATTCATAATGAACTTCCAGCGTTAGATGACTGGTGGAAGGTTTTCAACGACCCCACGATGGATCTCATTCTGAAGACCGTCAACGAGGAAAACCTTGACATTCAAATAGCCGCCCAGCGTATCTATCAGGCGGAAATGGATTATCGCCGTGTACGCGGTGACCTGTTTCCTCGCCTTGGTACTGTTGCGACCTTTAACCGCAGTATGAATCCCGGCTCTCCTCACCAGTATAGTTCCGCCTGGAGTCTGGACTTTGGAAGCACTACCGCGAGCTGGGAAATTGACGTTTGCGGACAGATTCGACGCTACATCGAATCCTACGGTGCGGGCTGGCAGGCTACGGTCGAAGACCGTAATAATGTGAAGGTCCTGATCCTGGCTGAAACGGCTCGAACTTATATTTCCGCACGTTTGCATCAGGAACTGGAACGAATTATCCAACAGGATATACGTGACCTTGAAACCTACCTCGAAAAAATTCGTGCCCGTCACGATGCCGGCGCGGACTGCAACGTGGAACTGGTTCAGGCGCAGGCCAACCTTGCGTCAGTTCAGGCGACTCTGCCGACCACTCAGGCACGGTATCTGGCCTGTACGACCCGACTCGCCTCATTGATGGGCGCAACTCCTGAGCGTGTTGAAGAAATTCTCAGTCGGGACCAGGGTATCATTCCGAATGCGCCAGACGCTTTGGCCGTCGGTATCCCCGCTGACATTTTGCGCCGCCGTCCCGATATTCGGGCACTGGAACGCAGAATCGCGCAGCAGACTGCCCTGGTTGGAGTTCAACAGGCGGAGCTTTACCCGAAATTCTATGTCGATGGCGTTTTTGGCCTTCAGTCTGCAGAACTGGGTGATTTGTTCCGGTCCGAAAGTCTGACGGCAACGATTATGCCACGAATGTCATGGCGTATTTTTGAATTCGGCCGTATTCGCGCCACAATCGCCAAACAGGAAAGCATCACGGAAGAAATGCGCCTCGAGTACCAGGCGGCAGTTTTGGAAGCCTCTGAGGAAATCAACAATGCGATCACGGATTACGTCAAGTCGGAAGCCCGTTACGACGATCAGTTGGAAGCCGTTCGGAACTATGACGAGGCCCTCAAACTTTCTCTGGCACTGTATGAGGCCGGTAAACGTGAGTACATGGTGGTTCTGGACTCCCAGCGTCATTTGTTGGCAAACCGTCAGACTTTGGCGACAGTTCACGCCGAAATCGCTACCAGTGTCGTGACTTTGTACGCTGCTCTCGGCGGCGGTTGGCAAGTGGCTCCAGAAGCGGCGTCCTCGCTGTCCTCTGAGTTCCTCCGTGCTGATTTTGTCCCGAACGAAGTCCTTGGTTCGATGATTCCTGGTGAGGAAATTAACCAGCAGGGACCGCTCTCTGGGCGTGCTGTTCCGGAAAACATTCACAAGAGTTCCATCAAACAAAGCCATCCGATCACACTTCCACCGGAAGGACAGACCCAAATGCCTTCACGCAAAAAAAGCAACATTACGAATGCGCAGCCAATCAATGGTGATGGGGAGGAAACCGGAAACGTCATTGACGCGGACAAGATCGATGGAATCCTGGATGATTTGAGTGAGTTCCCGATGCCAACACAAAAACGGAGTGTTATCCGCAGCGCACCGGCGCCAGCAGAAGAAGCTGAAATCGACCCGCTGCTTGCTGGACTCACTAAAAAGAAGTAAGTTTGAACAAACTTTAAAATTAAAAATTTACCTGGTGAAGGAAGGCGAATCGGAGCCGCCCAATTTCATCAGGTAAATTTTTTATCACAGCTTTATGTTAAAAGGAACATTTCTAACCGATGATTTTCGTGATGGGCATTTCAACGATCCCCTTCGCTCCCGCCTCAATAAGCCGCGGGATCAGGTCACGCACCGATGCAGACGGAACCACCGTATTGATAGCGACCCACGTCTCATCCACCAGATTGCTGATGGTCGGTTTCTGGAGCGCCGGCAGAATATCAATGACATTCAGAAGATTGCAACGCTCTACGTTCATGGCGAGGTAAACCTTTTCTTCAGCTTCCATCGCGCCCTGAAGCATCGTCACGATATTCATGATCTTCTTCTGCTTCCACGGATCGTTCCATGCATCGTGATTCGCGATGAACCTTGTCGTGCTCTGAAGTACTTCATCCACAATACGCAGAGTATTCGCACGGAGTGAACTCCCTGTTTCGGTGACTTCCACGATCGCGTCGGCGAGCTTTGGCGGTTTCACTTCCGTGGCTCCCCAACTGAACTCAACCTTGGCAGAAACGCCGTTTTGAGCGAGGTAATTGGTCGTCAGATTCATGACTTCCGTCGCGATACGTTTTCCCTCAAGGTCTTTTACGGTCTGAACCGGCGAATCTTCAGGGACACAAAGGACCCAGCGAACCGGTCGGCGACTGACTTTCGAGAAAACCAGCTCGGCGACTTCGTGAACGTCCGCACCAGTTTCCACGATCCAGTCGTAACCGGTCAAACCCGCATCCAAAACGCCATTTTCAACGTAACGGGCCATTTCCTGCGCACGGATCGACATACACTCGATTTCCAGATCGTCAATCGTCGGGTAATAGCTGCGAGTCTGGAACTTGATTTTCCAGCCGGCACGGGCGAACAATTCAGCGGTCGCTTCCTGAAGACTTCCAGCCGGGATTCCTAATTTCAAAACGGGCATTTTTTCCTCTTTTCTTTTTCTCGTTATCTGTTTTCAGTTCCTCAATTCCCAACTGAAAACTGAGAACTGACAACTTATTTCTTTCCGTACACCTTGGACGGGTCAAAAACGCGCTCGCCGTCAATGGTAAATGTCTGATCTGCCGGATTCACTTTGCGGAAGAAGCAGCTCTCGTAACCTTCGTGACAGGCGGAACCGCCGATCTGTTCGACCTTGAGCAAAAGCGCATCTCGGTCGCAGTCGATGAAAATTTCTTTCACGATTTGAACGTTTCCGCTTTCCTCACCTTTCCGCCAGAGTTTCTGCCGGCTGCGGCTGAAGTACACTGCGCGACCCGTGGCGAGGGTTTCGTCGTAGCTTTCTTCGTTCATATATGCCAGCATGAGGACCTTTCCGGTAGCGGCGTCCTGCACAACTGTAGTCAACAGCCCGCCACATTTCGCAAAATCCGGGCGAATAGTGTTGATTTCTGACATGGTTTTACCTCAAAGAATCTGAACCAGTAATAATATCTTTTTTGTATTATACCATATTTCCTGTTTTTTGTTAGGGGTAGGGGGAGATTTTCGGAGGATTTTTTCAGAATTTGAGAAAGCGAATCCCTCCGGCATCAAGAAAAAGGGCCTCACCATAAGCAAGGCCCTCTCTTTCATTCAGTTCAGAATTACGGTTTGATGATCATACACTGAGTCGTCGGCAGTTCCACCATAACCGCATCCGGCGTTTCTTCGATGAACTCGTAAATCGCTTTGCGGACTCCGGCGAGAATCGAGAAGTCGTGGGAAACGATAATTCCACCCGGGATCATACGAGGATACAAATAACGGATCCCGGCGAGCGTTCCTTCATAAAGGTCCACGTCGATATGAGCGAAAGCGAATTTTTCATTTTCCGGGATCACTCCCTGTGCCGAATCCGGGAAAAAACCTTTCACAAATTCCACATTGGGGAAATCCTTCAGGAACTCTCTGACCGACTCCAGCGAGCAGGTGTACTGATGGACACGATGGACTCCACGGTCATTCGCATGATCTTTAGGCAAACCTTCATACGTATCACATACATAGAGTTTCTTGTCGCCTTTTTCCTGACAGATCAATCGGGCAGAACAACCCTGGAACGTTCCGATCTCGATAAAAGCCCCTTCTTTCTTTGCAAAACCTCGCGCAAGAGAAAGAATATTGAAGTTTTCATCACCGGTCAGAAGTGAACTGCGTTTCCAGCGAACTCTGCGGATGCTCCGAACATCATTCGGGATTTTATGTCCGCCCATGATTTGGAGCTGGAAAAAAGAAAGGATTTGAATTCCAATTTTCTCGACGATTCCACCTCCCAGAAAACGGGCAATTCTGGGATGATGAATCAGATTATTACGGCTGTCCCCGTATTTTTCTGCAGTCATAAATTCACCACGCAAGGTTAAGCAATGCGTATTTTAAGCGCTTTGGGCAATTTAGAGATTGCAGATATTAATATTCAATGAGGTTAATCACGCCCTAAATTCTCCAAATTACAAGAGGGGGCAAGAAATAAAAAGTTCAAATTCGCTCTTGCTCTCACTTGTCAAATTTGATATAAACTCTTTATCGGATTTTCGAATTTAAACCACACATTTTTTCTTTCAGGACATAAAATCGATTTATAATGAAAAATCGGCAAAGCTTTTCATCCACAGACAAACCAACAAAAAATACGGATCTCACACAGGGCCTCGATTCCCACGTCGAAAATCTGTGTAAAACAAAACCGCTTGGCCAGAAAGTTAAATCGGCAAAAACCGCTTCTTCCCGAGTTGATCAAGGTTTTTTTCAGACTCTGGAAACGACCCGGCCGACCGCCACATTTGCGCCCTTGCATTACGAGCCGAACTACGCCTATCCACTTATCGTATGGCTCCACACACCAGGTGAAAACGAGCAGCAGCTCATGCGTATTATGCCGATGATGAGTCTGCGAAATTACGTCTCCGTGGCCGTTCGCGGAAACCTTTCGTTCGGGTTAAACGGCTTACCGAAGAAAGGGTTTTACTGGGACGCTACGACCTACGAGACGGCTTACACCTCTGTTCTGGAAGCTCTGGCCTCGGTTCGTCAGCGGTACAAAATCAACTCGAAACGGATTTATCTGGCAGGCTGCGAAGAAGGTGGGACCATGGCACAACGCCTGGCCTTCCGAAATCCCGAATGCTTTAACGGCGTGATTTCGTTTGACGGCGCCGTCCCGGAAGATATTATGTTGCTGGAACGTTACAGGGAACTGCGTTCGCTGCGGTTTTTCTACGCCATTTCACGCGGTTCCAGAACCTGTCCGACTGAACCGATGTGCAGTAATTTGCGGGTTCTTCACTCCGCCGGATTATGTGTTTCCCTGAAAACCTACCCAACCATGGGATCGCTCCAGCTCGATATGCTGCGTGATGCCGACCGGTGGATCATGAGCGGAATTGAAACGGCACTTAAATAGAGTAAAGGCGGGAATTTGGAATGAACCGTTCTAAGCGTTATATCCTCGTTTTGTTGCTGATCCTTGCGGCCTGCGCCGTCTCGCTCGTTTTCTGTATTGATTTCGGAAAATCGACGGGAAGGGAGGGGAAATACGCGCCGATTTTCTCTGGAAAACAATTCACCGAAAGCGAACTGATCCAGATCGAACTGGCGTTTGCCGATGCCAAACTTTCCGACTACATAATCGCCAACGGAACGGTCCAGGTCCCAAAACGTCAGAAAACCATCTTCCTCCAGGCCCTGAAAAAAGTCGATTTCCTCACGACAGAAATTTCCGAAAAATCCGGGTCCTCCACGGGTCTGTTCGTTTCCGAAAAGGAACGTGAAGCATCGGCCCTGCGCGAAAAACAGGCGGCACTCGCGGCCCAGATTCGTACCTTCCACGGAATCGAGTCCGCGCGAATTCTGCTCGATGTTTCTGAAACCAAAACCGGTTTTGCCCGTGAAAAACACGCCTCGGCGGCCGTTTCCATCCGTTCCCGGGCTGGATATGCCGTGACACAGGAAGATATTCAGTCGATCCTGCGCCTCGTCACTTGCTCCGTGTGTGGCCTGAGCGCTTCCAACGTGACGATCGTCGATACGCGGACAAACCAGTCGTGGCGTTTCGACGCTCCGAAAGTCGAAGTCGTGCCGGAAACTCCGGTACAAAACGCCTCCAGCCACTCCGAATCGGCCAACTCGAACCACACGCAAAAAATCATTTTGCAGTCCGAGCCCCTTCCCCAGCCGGAACTTTGGAATACATCGTCCCGGGAAATCCTTCTGACCGCGGTGGACGAAACGACCTTTGCCGCCCCTTCAGCCTCATCCGCTTCACTCGGACAAATTTCCCTCGGAAATTCCTCTGCGGCTCCTGCTCCTCCCCAAACGCTTCCTGAGCTCGAAAACCTCGAAAACGATTTTACTCCTAAAACTCAAGCCAGTTTGGGTCAAATTAAACTCCCCGGAGGAAACACCTCTGAATCACACGTAAACCAAATCACGATCATTTTGGGAATTCTGGCCGCACCAGTAATTTTGATTTGTGTCTGGATCATTTACGTGACCAGAAAAGGTCTTTTCCGCACCGAAAAAAAACAAAACATCAGCCAGGATAAAAAACTTCAGGAATCCGAAGAAAAATCGGTGGAAAAATCAAGTTCTGCCACTACTTCGGACCTGATGACCGAGTTGGTTTCCGAAATCGCCGAAGAAGCCAGCGATGATTCAGAATTCACGACAGAAATGACTGCCCAGACCGAGACGGAAACTGAGCCGGAACCGCAGCAAACCATCCCGGAAATCGCCGCTTTGGAACAGGTCGCACCGGAACGTTTGGCACTGGCGTTTCTGGAAGAACGTCCGCAAACGGCTGCCATGCTTTTGACTCAGATGAAACCTGAAACCGCCGCGGCTGTTTTGGAGCACATCCCCACGAAACTCCGGGAGGGAATTGAGTCCCGAATGGCCGGAAGTGACGATCCTGATGAAGAAATTTTGCGGAAAGCCGCTCAAGTGATCCTGGAACATTTGGACGAACTGGATGGAATACCCACCGAAGAAGACGATTTTCTGGAAACCGTGGGAGCGATTCTGAAACCAAAAACGGGGAAAAACGCCCAAACCCCCGAAAAACCAGCAATTCGCCCATTGGCAGAGGCGATTCCGAGGGAAAGAATTATAGGTCGGTTTGAAGATCTGAAGTCGTGTTCTGACCAGGAACTGCGCGGAATTCTGAACGAAACACCCGTTCAGGACCTCAATCTGGCGCTTCTCGGGGCCGAGCCTGAACTGGTGGATCGGGTTTTGAATGTCCTTCCCAAACCGGCCGCAAAGGAACTTCAGTTTCAACTTTCACATCCGGGAAAGATCCGTCTGATGGAAGTTGAGGAAGCTCGCCAGAGGATGCTGGAACACGCGGGAGTTTAACAAAACGAAAACCAGTCGGGCACGTCATAAAATGAATTCTCACCTTTTTAATTTCGAAGATTTGGAAGCCCAGGCGGCCGATTATCTGGAATCCGTCAAGAAAAAAGCCCGGGAAATCGTCGCCAATGCGGTCCAGGAAGCCGAAGGAATTCAGGACGAAGCCAGAAAAAAAGGGTTTCAGGAAGGCTTGAAGCAAGGGAAAAACCACGCTTTGGAACTTGTTCAGGAGGAAGTACGTGAACGTGTGCAAAACCAGGTTCAGACTATTTCCAACCAGGTTTTGGCGCAAATACACGCCATCGCCAGTCAGTGTGCGGGACTTCGCGAAGAACTGACACAAAACTGGGAAAACGCTTTTTTGACACTCGTCATGCGTGTTTCACACGTCATTCTGAGGCGTGAACTGGAAAAAGACCCGCAAATCGAAATCCAGTGGATCCGCGAAATGCTTCAGCTTTGCGCC
The DNA here is from genome assembly GCA_017454585.1 of Thermoguttaceae bacterium. The sequence continues at coordinate 61,237 of JAFTCU010000088.1, forward strand.
GGGGAAAATTCCCTGATCCTGACGCTGAATCCGCAGGATGCCGAACTTCTGAGGGAACCGCTGGAACGCCTTGCCGGAGAATTTGGGAAGATCGGCCACATGACGATCAAACCCTCTTCCGCAATGGCACGAGGAGACTGTGTTTTGAAAACAGAAAACGGCCAACTTGATCAGCGGCTTGACGTCCAGCTCGAAAGAATCGCGGAGGAACTCCGTTCATGAATCCTCTTTCCCTTCTGAACCAGCTTGACTCGGTCATTCCGACGGACATCACGGGCACCGTCCTGGAAACGAGTGGGACCACGATCCGTGTCAGTGGTTTTCCCGCCCCGGTCGGCGCTCTGGCCGAAATTCGCCTCGGAGACCGTTCCACACTTCCGGCAGAAGTGATTGGCTTCCGGAACGAACAGGCCATTCTTTACCCGCTCCATTCGACCCATGGTATCCGCCGTGGAGATTGCGTTCGGATGGTTCAAACCGCCCCTTGGCTCACCATCGGCGAGGGGATGCTCGGAAAAGTCCTCGACGCACGCGGACAGGTACTTCAGGATTCCGTTGAACCGGTTTCTCCTGACGCACTCCTGAACACTGAGCGGATCCCCTTCCACCGTGCCGCTCCCAAAGCGTTCCAGCGGCCCAGAATCACAAAGCCAATCTCGACCGGCGTACGCGCGATCGACGCACTGTTCACCCTTGGCGAGGGTCAGCGTGTCGGGATTTTTGCCGGCTCCGGCGTGGGGAAAAGTACCCTGCTCGGCATGATCGCCCGCTACACGAACGCCGACGTGATCGTGATCGGTCTGGTGGGCGAGCGCGGCCGCGAAGTGAACGATTTTCTGGAACGTGACCTGGGTCCCGAAGGCCGCCGCCGGAGCGTCGTAGTGGTCGCGACGGGGGACGAATCACCGATCCTGCGCGTGCGTGCCTCACAAACGGCCACCGCCGTGGCAGAGTATTTTCGGGACCGCGGGAAAAACGTTCTGCTTCTGATGGACTCCCTGACCCGTTTCGCCATGGCGCAGCGTGAAATTGGTTTGGCGCTTGGTGAACCTCCCGCGCGAAACGGTTACCCGCCGTCTGTTTTCGCCATGCTCCCGGCCCTGGTCGAGCGTACAGGCCGAACACGCGAAGGAAGCATCACCGCAATGTACACGGTGCTGGTCGAAGGGGACGATGAAAATGAACCGATCGCCGACACGGTGCGCGGTCTGCTGGACGGGCATCTGTGGCTTTCCCGCCGACTGGCCGAGAGCGGACACTACCCTGCGATCGACGTACCGGCCAGCATCAGCCGATTAATGAACGACATCTGCGAGAGATCGCATGTCCAGACGGCACTTCAGATCCGTTCCATGATTTCCCTCTGGCGCGAATACAAAGATCTTCTGGCTATCAACGCCTACAAGCGGGGGACCAACCCTGCCCTGGACGAAGCTCTGGAAAAGAAGCAGGCAATCATCAACTTCCTGCGCCAAAGAACTGACGAACCTTCTACACTGGAAAACGCCATCGCTGAGATGAAACGGATATAAGCATAACACCCTTGTAGAGGGTCACCACAAATTTTCCGTCTGCTTCTTGATCCATTCTTCCGTCGTCATGCCCTCTTCTTCCAGAATATTCCGAAAGTCCCGATCGTCGTCCGGGTTCGGTGCGTCCCAGCAGCGGGTCGAATCGAAGCAGTCGTTCAGGATCTCCGGGGGCAGGAAGCGCGTCGGGAGGACCGTGCTGAAAGCGTCGCCCCAGTACGTGTTGGCGTGGTAGTACTTCATCGGGCACGTGATGTACAGGTAGTCCTTGGCGCGCGTCATCGCCACGTAGAAAAGGCGCAGTTCCTCATCGATCTCTTCCGGGCGGCCCGTACTCATGTCGGAAGGAATATTCCCGTCGCTGGCGTGAATGATGAAAACCGACTTCCATTCGAGCCCCTTAGCCGAGTGGATGGTCGAAAGGTTCAGCCAGTCGTCGTCGATGTCCGGTTTATCCGCGAATTCCTCCGCCGAAGCGGGCGGGTCCAGCACGAAGTCGGCCAGCATCTCGCGCCGGCTCTTGAAATTGCCCGAGACGCTGAGTAACTGC
>JAFTCU010000089.1 GCA_017454585.1 Thermoguttaceae bacterium
AACGTCAAACTGTGGGAAGAACTCGCCTCTTTGCCAAGGGAATAAATTCAATGAAATGCCAGATTGTAATTCCAGCGCGTCTTGCCTCTACACGCCTTCCACGCAAGGTTTTGCTCAACGAAACGGGCAAACCCCTCATCCAGCACGTCTGGGAGGGCGCGTCCCAGTCGAAACTCGCCTCGGGCGTGACGATTGCCGCGGACGATGAGGAGATCGTTCAGGCGGTCCGCGCGTTTGGCGGAGACTGTGTTCTGACGAGCAAAAATATTGCGTGCGGCACCGACCGGATCGCCGTCGTGGCCCGGGAAATGCCCGACGTGGACGTTTTCGTGAACGTTCAGGGGGACGAGCCGGAAATTCTGGGCGATTCGGTCGATACGGTGGCGGCTTTGCTGCGAGATCACCCGGAGGCGGTCATGGCGACGCTTTGTACGCCGATCCGGACGCTGGAAAAAGCCCACGATCCGTCGTGCGTCAAGGTGGTTTTCGACGAATTGGGCCGCGCGCTCTACTTCAGCCGCAGCCTGATCCCGTTCCCGAGGGATGGCGTAACGGAGGCCGATCTGCAGAATGACCCGCCGGTTTTCTTCCAGCACTTGGGGATCTACGCCTACCGGCGCGACTTCCTCCTGAAAATCAGCTCGCTCCCCCGTACGAAGCTGGAAAAACTCGAATCGCTCGAGCAGCTGCGCGTGCTGGAAAACGGGTACGAGATCATGGTCGGCGTCGTACCACGCGCCAGCATCGGGATCGACACGCCGGCGGATTACGCGGAATTTGTGAAGAAATGGCTCGGGAAATGATGAATCTTCAGGAAATCGATCAGGAAATCCTCCGTCTGATGGAACTCCGCGCGGCTCTGGTGACCGGCATGAAAACGGACGGAAAAAAGAGACCGGCGGCGCTGCTCGACCCGGATAAAAAGGAGGACGTTCTGCGGGACGTCCGTTCACTGTGCGACGCACTCGTCAAACCGAAAAAGGTCGCGTTTCTCGGTCCCTTTTTCAGTTTCTCGCATCAGGCGGCGCTCAAATTCTTCGGCATCGGCGCGGATTTCGCACCCGTTTCGTCGATTTCCGGGATTTTTGAGGAAGTCGAGCGAAATCAATGCGATTTCGGCGTCGTGCCGGTCGAAAACTCCACCGACGGCCGGGTCGTGGACGCTCTGGAAACGTTTACGCACACAAAAGTGCAGATCTGCGGCGAGGTCGCGCTCCCCATCCATCACGCGCTGATGGCGGCCTGCAAACGTTCCGAGATCCGCAAGGTTTTCAGTAAGCCGCAGGCGCTTTCCCAGTGCCGGCACTGGCTCGCGAAGCACCTTCCCGACGCGACTCTCGAAGAAACGACCAGCACGGCCGCGGCGGCCCAGCTCGCCCGAACGACTCCAAACGCGGCGGCGGTCGCGAGTTCCCTGGCGGCCAAGGCGAACGGGCTGGAAATTCTCGTGCCGGAAATCGAGGACTCCCGATTCAACGTGACGCGCTTCGTGGTGCTGAGCCAGCAGGACGCTCCGAAGACCGCAAAATCCAAGACCACGCTGATGTTCGAGCTGCCGCACGAGGCCGGGGCGTTGGCCGATGCGATGGCGATTTTCAAGCGGAACCGGATCAATCTGACGTGGATCGAATCGTTCCCCATGCCGAACGAGCCGGGGAAATATTTATTCTTCGTGGACCTTGAGGGGCCCCGCACGCAGATGAAGATCCGCCGTGCGCTCGCCGCTCTGGAAAAGAAAAACGCCCGCGTCGTGGTTCTGGGTTCCTACCCCGCCGGGTGAGTTACGGGGACGACGCTTCCAGCGTCGTGCAGAAAAATACCATTAATTTTGACGACGCTGGAAGCGTCGTCCCCGCAGTGGCCCATCGCACTTCTGACGACACTGGAAGCGTCGTCCCCGCAGCGGCCCGTCGCACTTCTGACGACGCTGGAAGCGTCGTCCCCGCAGCGGCCCGTCGCACTTCTGACGACACTGGAAGCGTCGTCCCCGCAGCGGCCCGTCGCACTTCTGACGACACTGGAAGCGTCGTCCCCGTAAACACATCACCGAGGCGGAAATCGTCGCCGAGCTGATGAGAATGTACCAGGAATTAACTTTTGGGAGCCGGCAATTTTAATGTTCACCATTATGCTCTTCCAGCAGTTTCTGGAGCGCGAGAGCGTCAGGATTTTCCGGGGCCAGGGCGAGGCTTTTCTTCAGGGATTCTTCCGCAAGCTGGAATTTCTTTTTCGCTTCTTCGGAGGTTTTCGCTGTGGCGGCCTGATTAAACTGGATCCCGGCAATCGAAAGATACGCTTTTGCCGCGTTGTAATCCGGGACCTTCATAAAAAGCGCGAACGCGTCGTCCCAACGGCCCAGTTCCGCCACAACGACCGCCAGATTCACCATATATTTCGGCGTGTTGGGCGCGAGAAGATTTGCTTTTCTGAGAAGAACTTCCGCGTTAACTAACTCGTTTTGAGTGTACGAGTACCAGCCAAAATCATTGAAAAACGCCGCATCCGTCGGGTTTTTGCGCATCGCTTCTTCATAAAGAGCGATCGCCGCCTCATCATCGCCCTCATTCTCGAAAAGGAGCGCCAGCCGATGGTATGGCTCGAACCGGTTCGGGTAATCCTCGGTCAGAACCTGGTATGCGCGGCTGGCTTCTTCCGGGTTCGTCGCCTCAAGCGCCTTGGCTTTCGCCATCGCTTCCGAAAAATCCTTTTCGATCAATTTCTGAAACGAATCTTCCGAATTCGAAACAGACGGAGGCTCCGCGGGGACGGAAGCGTTTTCCTGCGTAACCTGATTTTCGACGGGCGGCTGAACCGGTGGTTCTGATTTCGTACATCCGAATACCAACGAGAGGACGCAAAGGGTGGAAAGAAAAAATTTTTTCATGAATCAACCCTGAATAAAGGAAAGGGGCGAAAGAAGAACGCAGTGCGGAATGTCACGCTGTCTCCCAGCCCCCTCGTTCAAAAACTTTCTTGTATCAAATTTTCAGCTTACACTTTCCAGAAGCGTTACCAAATCACGTGGAACTTCACGGTGACCATCGATCGCCTCGGTCAGAGGAACCAGCGTAGGAATATTGTTCGTCACGCCGGCCATTTTATCCGTTTCACCCCTCAAAATCGCTTTCACGGCCAGGTTGCCGCACTGGGTCGCCAGGATTCGATCGTCCGGACACGGATCACCCCCGCGGAGCAAATGCCCCAGAACGACCACGCGAGTCGGGAACGGGCAGCCAGCGTCCTTGAGCTTTTCCTGAAGGGCCACGACGCCGTCCTGGTAGCCTTCCGCGACCGCCATGATGATGGACTGTTTCCCTCGATTATTCAGGAGCTTGAGTTTCTCCACGATCGCCGGAATCTCAAGCGGTGCTTCCGGTATGCAAGCGACTTCACAACCGGCCGCGATGGCCGCGAAGAGCGTAATATAACCACAGTGACGCCCCATCAACTCCACGAGAAACATCCGGTGGTGGCTCGAGGCCGTGTCACGCAGTTTGTCGATCGCCTCAACTGCCGTCTGGACCGCGGTCTTGAAACCGATCGTAAAATCCGTTCCGTTCAAATCATTATCGATGGTTCCAGGGCAACCAATAATCGGGCCTTTCCAGTATTTTCCCAGTTCGTGAGCGCCGGTGAGCGTCCCGTTCCCTCCGATCGGGATCAGTGCGTCCACGCCCAGTTCATCGAGGATCGCCGCGGCTTTTTGCGTTCCTTCAGGCGTCGCAAATTCCGGGCACCGACTGCTGTTCAGAAGCGTGCCGCCTCTTTTTACCAGGCCGGAAACCGAATTCATAACGAAACGTCTCGCGCCAGCGCTTCCAACGAAAAAATCACGGTTAAGGATTCCCTGGTAGCCGTCCATGAAACCAACGATTTCATGGCCTTCCAGGATGGCCGTTCTGACGATCGAGCGCATACACGCGTTCATTCCGGGCGAGTCGCCGCCGCTGCACAAAACACCGATTTGCATAATTGATCCCTAATGTTAATGAAAAATTAATGAAATGTCATTCTATCAAGTCGAAAAATCAGGCGGTTTTCTTCGCGGCTTTTTTGGAGGTTTTCTTCACTGCCTTTTTCGCGGCTTTTTTCGTGGTCTTCTTTACCGCCTTTTTTGTGGCTTTTTTTACCGTTTTCTTTGCGGCTGAGAAAGCGGTTTTTTTCGTCACACGCTTTCTTGCCGGCCCTTTGGCGGCACGTGCAGCGAGAAGATCCAGCGCGTCTTCCAGCGTCAGCTCGTCAGGATTCGTGGTTTTCGGAAGGGACGCATTCGTCGTTCCGTCCGTGACGTAAGGTCCAAACCGGCCTGCCATGACCCGCACTTCTTTTTCCGTCACAGGCGAAACACCCAACGATTTTGCCGCTGGACGCTCGGTTGTCGTTTTCGTCGTTCCCGCAGCCGCTCCGCGTCGGGTTTTCGGCTGGGAGAGGATTTCAAGCGCCTGCTCGAACGTCACGTCGATCGGTGAAATGTCATCCGGCAGAGACCGTGTTTCCTCGTTCCACTTGATGTACGGTCCATACCGGCCGTTCGAGGCGATGATTTCCGCGCCGTCATTCGGGTGAACACCAAGCGTCCGCGGGAGCTGAAGGAGCTTCAGAGCCGTTTCCAGATCGACTTCAGCCGGGTCCATCCCTTTCAGAAGAGACGCATTACGCGGTTTCTCCCCACCTTCAGCGTCGCCGAGCTGAATGTAAGGCCCAAAACGCCCAACTTTCACGTAAACCGGCTTTCCGCTTTCCGGATCGTAACCGAGCGGTTCCTCGTTCTGCTGCGCGTTTTCCAGGAGTTCCAGTCCCTTTTCGACAGTCAATTCATCCGGAGCCATGGATTCCGGCACGCTGACGCGGCGTTCGCCCTGCTCCAGGAATGGTCCGTAACGCCCCACACGAACGCGAAGCGGTTCGCCGCCATCCGCAGGTGTTCCTATTTCGATCGTGCTGATCTCCCTCGCGTCGATCCGGTCCAGCATATTCGCCAGAAGCGGTTTCAGGCCAGGAACTTCCGAGGTTTTCGAGCCTTTTCCCGGTTTTTCGTCACCGAAATAGAACTCGTGCAGATAGTCGATCCACTCGCGCTCGCCGCGGCTGATCGCATCCAGATCGTCCTCCATCTCGGCAGTGAACTGGTAGTCGATCAGGTCGGGCAAATACTTTTCGAGCAGATTAACGACCGCGAACGCGACCCACGTCGGGATCAGGACGTTCCCGCGTTTGAAAACGTACGACCGGGCCAGGATCGTCTCGATGATCGACGCGTACGTGCTCGGACGGCCGATCCCCTTTTCTTCGAGCGTCCGGGTCAGGGCGGCTTCCGAGTACCGATTCGGCGGCTGGGTCGTGTGCATTTTTGGGTCGAGTTCGAGGCAGTTCAGATGCTCGCCCTCTTTGACGGCCGGCAGAATGCGTTCGCCGTCGCCTTCGTCAATTTCGTCCGTCCCTTCGATGTACGCCCGCAAGTAACCCGGGAACGTGATGGTCTTTCCGGAGGTCGTAAATTGCGCGTCATCAAGCATCAGGCCCAACGTCTGGCGCTGGCCGTGAGCGTCCACCATCTGACACGCGACCGTGCGCTTCCACACCATATCGTAGAGCTTGAACTCATCGGCATTCAGCGCCCCGCGAACGTCTTCCGGAAAACGGAAAACCGTCCCGGCCGGACGAATCGCTTCGTGCGCTTCCTGAGCGTTTTTGACTTTCGTCTGGTAGATTCTCGGCGAGCGTGGGAGAAAATCTTTCCCGTAGTACTGGTTGACCAGCTCGCGGGCGGCGTGGATCGCTTCTTCGCTCAGCGCGGTCGAGTCGGTTCGCATGTAGGTGATGTACCCGTTTTCGTAGAGACTCTGCGCGACGGTCATCGTGCGGCGGGCGGTGAAACCGTACTTCCGGTTCGCCTCCTGCTGGAGCGTACTGGTCGTAAACGGCGCCGGCGGACGCTGGACGAAATCCTTATTTTCGACCCGATTGACCACCGCGTCAGTCGTTTTGCGCAGACGATCCAGAAGTTTCAGGACCTGTGCCTCATCCATCTGCAGGCACTCAGGATTTTTCAGTTCCCCGGTATTCGCATCAAAATCCCGGCTCGTCGGGACTCGTCGGCCTCCAACGGCTTCCAGTGCCGCCTGAAAACCCTGCTTTTTCGCGGTTTCAAACTGGCCAAGGAGGTCCCAGTAGGTCGCGCTTTTGAACGACATTCGCTGACGTTCCCGCTCGACGATCAGGCGGACGGCGACGCTCTGCACACGGCCGGCGCTGAGTTTCGGCCGAATTTTCCGCCACAGGAGCGGGGAAACGTCGTACCCGAACAGACGGTCGAGTATCCGGCGGGTTTCCTGGGCGCGAACGAGCGCTTCGTCGATTTCCCGCGGCGAGCTGAGGGAGTTCAGGATCGCCTTTTTGGTGATTTCGTGGAAAACAAGGCGTTTGACCGGGACTTTTGGCTTGAGCACCTGACACAAATGCCAACTGATGGCTTCCCCTTCGCGGTCTTCATCCGTCGCGAGGTAGAGCTGATCGGCCTCTTTAAGCAAAGACTTGAGTTTATCGACCTGCTTTTTCTTTTCCTTGGAAATGACGTACACCGGGTTAAAATCGTGATCGACGTCCACTCCCAGATAGGCCCAATCCTCACCGCGGTATTTTTCAGGGACTTCTTTCGTTCCCTGCGGCAAATCACGCACGTGGCCAATACTTGCTTCAATGGTATAATCGTCACCCAAAAACTTCCGGATCGTCCGTGCCTTGGCCGGAGACTCCACGATCACCAGAGATTTATTTGTCTTCATCAGTTCTATAGGAAATCTATGTTCAGTCGGTTAAATTTATCTGCTCTTGAGGTTAAAACAGTCCATTCCACACATTATTATGTTTTTCCGATTTCGTGCAAGAGGGATTTCCGGGATTTCAGGAAAAAAAGTTAAAAAAGAGAAAAATTTCGTGGAATTTAAAAGGGGCAGCCGCGAAAAACTCTTAAAAGTTCAGGCCCCCCCTTTCAAAAATCCCGTTTTTAGATAAAATAATATTGAATTGATCCAGACCCCCTTTTCTCTTCAAAACTTTTCCCAAAGCGCGATGAAAGACATTCCGTTCAAGTCACTGAAATTCAAAAATTACACCATCGAGGGTTTTTCGCGCGCGGCAATTCAGACTTTCTGGCACATTCCGGAATTTCACCTCGGATTCGACCTGGGCGCTCAGCCGTGGGACTTTATGGGTACACCCAACTGGTTCATCTCACACACACATCTGGACCACATCGCGATGCTTCCCAATTATGTCGCACGGCGGCGAATGATGAAAATGCCCCCGCCGGTGGTTTACCTTCCCGAAAAATTCGTCGATCTGGTCGCCCGGCTGCTGAACGTCTGGACGCGTCTGGACTGCGGCGCGTTCCCCTGTGAGCTGGTCGGGCTGAAAAACGGCGACTGTGTGGAACTTTCCAAAGAACTGGTCGTGGAGGCCTTCGCGACTGCGCATCGCGTGGATTCGCTGGGATATGTGGTCTATAACCGGCGCAAGAAGCTCAAGCCGGAATTTCTCGATCTGCCGGGAGAGGAGATCAAACGTCTGAAAGATGCAGGTGCCGACATTACGTACGAGATCAAAACCCCGAAAATCGCGTATCTGGGCGATTCAAACTGCCTTGGGTTGGACAAAAATCCGATTTTCTACGAGGCCGAAACGCTGATTATGGAAATGACGTTCGTCGAGCAGCGGCATTTGAGTGACAAGATCCACAAATTCGGCCATATTCATCTGAACGATGTCGTGGAGCGGCAGGATCGGTTCCACAACGAGCTGATCATCGCCTCCCACTTCACGGCCCGCAGTGTCACGGACGTGATCCTGAACTCGGTGCGCGAAAAACTCCCCGATATGCTCGGCGGAAGATTGAAACTCTGGGGGTGATGTCAGGCCCTGACCATTTCAAACCGGGATTTCAACTCGGATTTGCAAGGATCAAAAGGATCTGAAGGATTAAAATTTTCCGCAAATCCTCAGCGGAAACCGCTTCCGGGGGGCCTTTTCCTTCTGAAATTTTCTGGTATAATTAATTCAGTTTCTTTTTCAGTTTACACCCTTTTGACCGGTTAAAATCGAATGCCAAACACAATCACCAGCGAAAAAATCCTCGTTTTGGACTTTGGCTCGCAGTACGCCCAGCTCATCGCGAGGCGGGTCCGTGAGCAGAATGTTTATTGCGAAATCGTCCGTCACGATATTTCGGCCGAGCGTCTGCGCGAGCTGGCCCCGATGGGGATCATCCTCTCCGGCGGGCCGTCGAGCGTCTATGAGGAGAACGCGCCGCAGTGTGACCCGGGCCTGTTCCGTCTCGGGATTCCGGTTTTGGGGATCTGCTACGGGATCCACCAAATGACCGCCCACCTCGGTGGGAAAGTCATCGGCGTCCCAACCCGCGAATACGGCCACGCCGTCATGACGCAGACCCAGGCCAGCCCGCTCTGGGAGGGCGTTTCCGCTTCGACGCGTGTCTGGATGAGCCACGGCGACCAGATCGGTCAGCTCCCGGACGGCTTCGAGGTGATCGGCCGCACGGATACTTGCGACTGTGCCGCGATCGGCCATAAAACGCTCCCGCTTTTCGGTTTGCAGTTCCACCCGGAAGTGACACACAGCGACGAAGGCGCGCAGATGCTGAAGAACTTCCTCGTGAAGATCTGCCGCTGCACCGGCACGTGGCGGCTGGAGGATTTCGAGCGGATCACTATCGAGAAGGTGCGCGAGATCGTCGGCCGGGACCGCGTCATTTGCGGGCTCTCCGGTGGCGTGGATTCGTCGGTCGTGGCCGCACTCCTGTACAAGGCGATCGGGGACCAGCTTTCGTGCATTCTGGTCGATAACGGGCTGCTGCGCAAGAACGAAGCCCAGAGCGTGATCGACGTTTTCTCGGGGCACTTCCACACGGACCTGCACGTCGTGAACGGCCAGAAACTTTTCCTGAGCCAGCTGGCGGGGATCACCGAGCCGCAGGAAAAGCGCCGCCGCATCGGGAAAGCGTTCATCGATTGCTTTGCGGCCGAGGCGAAAAAGATCGAAAACGCGAAATTCCTGGCGCAGGGGACGCTTTACCCGGACGTCATCGAAAGCGGCGGAGCGCCCGACGGGCCGGCCGCGACGATCAAGCTGCACCACAACGTCGGCGGTTTGCCGAAGGATCTGAATTTCGAGCTGATCGAGCCGCTGCGGGATCTGTTCAAGGACGAGGTTCGCCGTCTGGGGCTTCAGCTGGGCCTGCCGGAAACGATGGTCTGGCGTCATCCGTTCCCCGGGCCGGGGCTGGCGGTGCGGTGTCTTGGCGAGGTGACGGAGGAAAAACTCTCGGTGCTGCGTGAGGCGGCCGCGATCGTTCTGGAAGAGCTGCGCAGCGCGGACCTGTACCGCAAAACCTCGCAGACGTTCGCGGTGTTGCTGCCGGTCCAGAGCGTTGGCGTGATGGGCGACGCCCGGACGTACGAGAACGCGCTGGCGATCCGCTCGGTCGATACGAATGACTTCATGACGGCCGACTGGAGCCGCCTCCCGTACGACGTCCTGGCCCGCATGAGCACGCGCATCATCAACGAGATCAAGGGGATCAACCGCGTGGTGTACGACATCAGCTCCAAGCCGCCCGCGACGATTGAGTGGGAGTGAGAAACGGACAGAATTCGTGCCCATGAGAAAGGGCAAGGTGCCAGAGATTCCGCGCCTTGCCCTTTTGTGTTATATCAGGGGTCGTTCCTGGTCGCCCCAATGAATGATTTACCGGAAAAGCGATCCTTCTTTTTCGAGTTCTTTATCTTATTGAATCTGCTTTTCCTTTACGTATTGCTGAAATTCCTCATAAGAAGAGAAAACCGGATCAAAATCATTTTTATTACGCATTTCATCTGAATCTAAATCGGATGTTATCGTATGAACAAATGACTTGAAATACTTGTTTTCCTCACAAAGACGATCAATGGTATTCCAATCCAATTCGTTTTCTTTAGCGGAAAGCAATATCTCGCTTTGAGCATAATCCTCGGCATTCAGTTTGATAAAGCCGATCCCAAAGGCGTTATTTAATCTTCTTAGCTCGTCCATGAAATCAGGGTCCTGGTAGTAGTTCAAAGCCACCAGATAGCCTTCATTGGCCCAGCTTGAATTTGAAACAGCCTGAAAAAAATACTCTCTCAGGGTAGAAAAACCAATGGCTCTCTTTAACTCAAAAGAGAATATTTTACATTTGCTGTGCGCCATTGATTTCATTAATTGGCGCGTGTCACCCCCAAAATCATCAAAGGGGTAATGAATGCCGACAATATCAGGATGAAGCCACTCATTTTGGCCTTTTTTCTTTTTTAAAGATGATTCATGAGATATGGTTTTGAAATAACACCTGAAATGAGAATCAGAGAATACAAACGACGTCAGAATCTTATGCAAATCTTTTTCCTTATAAGAATACTTTTCCTCAACTATAGGTTCCGGGAGTGAAGTTGAAGAAGCAGATAATTCTTTCAAAAAGAATAATGCAGGCCTTTTGGATACCTGAATAAAGGGACTGTTCTCACCATTATCATTTAAGTCTGTATATATTCCTGCTGAAATTGTCTTCTCAGGGGTTTTACCGTATTTAGAGAATTTCTTGTCGTATCCCAATTCTTTAGCTTTATTCCAAATATCGAAAGCCGACATAGGGATATTTTGGTTTTTAATTACATCTTTCGCAAGATCTAAAAAAGTATAAGGCATCCTTCTCCCTTTTTTCCTTCCAAAGATTTGAGTTAGAAAAGCCCTCGGCTTTTATTGGTCGAAGTCTTTCTGAAAGCGACGTTACGCGTCAGCGCAACTCAACTCTCAACTCTCAACACTCCACTCTTTAAAATAAAAAAACCGGCAATACCTACTCTCGCACTTGCAGTACTACCATCGGCTCGGAAAGCTTAACTACTGTGTTCGGGATGGGAACAGGTGAACCTTTACGACTAATCACCGGTAATAAATCTCTGGATCAATCA
>JAFTCU010000090.1 GCA_017454585.1 Thermoguttaceae bacterium
GAACTCGATGATGTTCCGGAACGAAACGCCGGCGTAGCCCCAATTCCAGCCGACCGAGACGCCGGTGTAGTAGAAGTCGGCGATCTCGTTGTGGACCAACTGATTATCCATCGTGTTGTTCCCGATCCAGACGCCGACCGCGGAAGCGTGAAAACGGCCGCCGTTCGAGATCAAATTGTTGTACACCACGTTCTTTTCCGCGCAGCCGGAAGCCTCGCTCCTTGCGGGCCGACCGCCGCCAATGCGCACACCGCCCGCGCCAAGATCGTAGAGTTTCGAGTCGCAGAACGAGCACTCCTGGGCGTTGAGGAACCAAAGGCCGTACTCGCCGAGGTGGGAGAATTCGCAGTTTTTGAAGGCGATTTTTTGCGCGTCATCGACGAAAATCACGGCCTTCGTGTAGAACGCGGCCTGCTGCGGCTCGAACTGGGAGGGGCCGGGTTTCTCGAGGTCGCCCGTCACTTCTTCCGGAAGCTGGGCGTTTCTCATCACGTTCAACTGCCGCGGCGTGTCGGTGTAGCTGAACGTCAGGTTTTCAAAACGAATATTTTTGACCGGAGCGTTTTCGCCCGCCCCTTTTACGATGAGAAGCTGAACGAGGCCGGGACGCGGCACGATGAAGCGCGTGTTTGCGAGCGTCTCGCCTTCCATCGGGCGGTAAAAGATTTTCTTCGCGTTTCCGTCATAGAACCACTCGCCGGGAGCGTCGAACGCACTGCGGACGTTTTCAAAGTAGTAAAGCGACGTCGGCCGCCATGGGTTCCAGAATTTCATCGTTCCGCCCTTCACTTCGACCGTGTTGGTCTCCGCGTTGAAACCGAGCAGAATGCGCCGCGTCGTGTCCCAGTTGTGGTGGATGATCATTTGGCCCCACTTCAGTTCATTAGCCGGGACGGACTTCAGAAAGTCCAGCTCGCCCGGTTTGCCCGTGACCCATTGGAGGGTTTGGGGCTTTTCGGCCGGCTTCTGGCGTGATCCGGGGAATTCTTCCTTCACCGATTCCATCCGGAGGAAGCCCTCGTTCGGGTAGCGGGATCGGACCGCGCGGCGGCCATTCACCCAGAGCTGCTCGAAGTAGAGCGTGCTTCCCTCGAATTCGGGGAGGTCGGCCGACCACGTGCCATCGCCGCAGTCCGACCAGTTTTTCAGCTCGATGCCGCCGGTGAGGACGGTTTTCCCGTTGGCTGCGCCGCGGTAAACGACCTCGGGCGAGCCGGAATTTTCGGGTTTGAACTCGATCGGCTTCGTGACGGCATACTCGCCCTCGGCCAGATTGACCGTCCAAGCCTCGGTTTGGGCGTTGGCGCTGGCCTGGATCCGGTCACGCGCGGCCTCGAGCGTCGCCAGCGGCGCGGCCTGGGTCCCGGGGTTTGAGTCGTTCCCGTTCGGTGCGACGAACAGTTCACCGGCCATGACGGTGGAAACGGACAGAACAATAAGCAGGGAAAGGATCTTTTTCATGATGAACCAGAAGTTAAAGGAAGGGTGGAGTCAATTATGAATTTTGAATTAAACTTGGAGGGAATTTAAAGCCCCACTCTTTGTGGGGGCCTTTAAATTGAGTGGTTTTTTCGGGGTCATTGCTGATTTTGCTCGCCTTTCAACTCCGGGAGGCTTGGCGTGGGAACGCCCTGCGGGGCCGGGAGCCAAATGGCGTCCAGCTCGACCGCATCCACGTCCCGGCGCAGAAGGAGGTAGATCCCCTGGATTGCCGAGACGAAAAACAGGAAAAAGTACGCGGAAACGACCCACGAAAAAGCGTAAAGCATCGTGGCGCTTTCGGGATTTGCCACGACACAAACCCCAACCACGGATTTGTAAAGCAGCAAAATTCCCGTCGCGAAAACGACCATCGCCAGAAGCCCTAACAGACCGAAGAAAAGCGCCGCCAGGACGTAAAAAACGAATCGAAGCGGACGCTGAAGCGCGTAGGAAAAACTGCGGCTTAGCGCGTCGAAGGCGTCCGAGTGCTCCGTCACCAAAACCGATGGGATGAAAAACGCTCCGATTGCAGAACCGAGCAGGAAGAAAAAGTAAAACGCGGCGTAAATCAACCCCAAAGAGGACAAAACCCCCGGAATTACGGCGGAATCCGCGGCCAGCCCCGTCAACCACCGCAGGAATAACAGGGGGAGCGCCAGGAACGCGAGTCCAATCAGCAGGAAAACGTACGCGCCGAGAATCGCCGGGATCTGCGTTTTGATCTGACCGAAAATCTGGCGGAACGAAACATTCAGTCCGCGGGTGACGTGAAGGGCCATGCGGCGAGCCACGATGAGCCAGAGCAGAAGGGTCGAAAGGAACGCGTAAATCACGGCCGCCGTGCGATTCAAAACGGTCTGCCAGCTTAGAGCTGGTTTTGTCTCCGGTGGAAGCGGTTCGGAAGACGATTCTCCATCGACCGCGGTTTCTGCTTCATTTTCCTGCATGAAGAGCTCCAGAGGTGTTGGGCTGGATGATTTCATGCCGGCCAGCGGATCCGTTCCGGGAGTCGTTTGCTCGGTCTGCAACAGTTCACTTTCAAGGGTCAGGTTGGCATCCTCCAAAACCTCGGTGGTATACGGGACGTAGGCGCTGATCGGAGAGTAGGCTTTTAAAAAATCGCCAACAGTTTTCGAACCCGTAAACCAGCCAAAAACCGCGGCGAGCCAGAGAGAAACGACCAGAAGATTGAGCGTCGTCACGAAAAGAAGGCGGAACGTAAAAGCGTTTTGCAGGCTTTTACGTAAAAGGAGCCACGGGCACAGAACGTCCCAATCGACCGCGGAAAGGAGGAGTGAACGGAGCATGGTAGTTAGTAGTTGGTAGGTTGGAGTCAAGAGTCAGGAGTTAAAAAGGAAAACAGGAGAAACTCCTAACTCCTCACTCCTGACTCCTCACTTTTTTTCATTCGCCGACCGCGTTTTTGGCGTTGGTCAGAGCTTCATCAGCAGCTTCGCGGGTCGCACTGTCTGCGGCTTTCGCCAGTGGTTCCGCCTCATCGACCAACGCTTTGGCCTTTTCTTTTTCCTTGGCGGCGGCATAGTTGATTGCGATTTCGCACATCGTGATCGCTTTTTTGCCTTTATTGTCGATCGTTTTGGCGACATCGACCGCTTCATCCAGGAGCTTAATACCGGCGGCTTTCGCGTCTTTGTGTTTCATTTTGATGAAAATGCCGGCAAGGGTCGAAAGACGGCTGCCTTTTTGCTGACCATCAATTTCTTCCTGCTCATCGTCGATTGGCTTTTTCGTTTCTTTGGGAGCTTCTTCGGTTTCGGCATCATCGGCGTTTTCATCATCAACCACCGCATCATCGCTCGGAGCTTCTTCTTTCGGTTTAGCCGTTTCCGGGACTTCGCCGTTCAGATAGGCTTTCACTTCCTCTGCAACGATCTGCAGATTGTCGAATGACTCCATCTGACCGAGTGCCCCGGCCAGATCGATCAGTTTATCAACCTTCATCAGAACATCCGAGAACAAATTCGCCTGATCTTTGGCGAGCATGAGCGAGGTCTGCGCATCCACGGGTGAAAGACTCATCTGGGCGCGGGCCAGGTTCACGAGGATATCGATTTTATCACTTGCCAGCGCTTCGACTTCGCCCTGAGTAGGCTCTTTTTTGCGTTTGGCGTCCATAGCCGCCTGCTGTTCTTCCCAGTTTTTGTAGGCGCTCATTGCGTTTGCCAGAGCATTACGTGCATCCACGATGGCGTTCAGCGTGGAGTAGGAAGCGGCGATCTGTGAGTACGTCTCGATGCGCTCACGAGAGTCCTGAATGTCCGTGCAGAAGCGCGAGGCTTTGCGCATCGTGGCCATTGCTCCTTCGCGGTCCTTTAGAAGTTTGTTTTGCTCCACAGCCAGCTTGGCCAAATCGAGTGAGTTACTCTGGGCTTCTGCCGCCTGAATTTTGTCGATCAGCTCTTTCCCCTTGGCTGGATTGTATTTGTTCGTTTTGTCGCAGCCGACAAAAAGTACCAGGGCCATCAGAAGGAGCGAAATGGGAAAAAAGGATTTCATAAAGAACCTCTCTGGAATAATGAATAATGAATAACGAATAACGAATAATGAATGGATGAGTTCCGGATGAAAGGGTTTAGACCTTTCTTCTCATTATTCACTATTCGTTATTCATTATTCGTTAAAATTTGAATTGCAGGTTTTCGAGTCTCCGGCGGGTTTCTTCCATCAGCTGATCTTCTGCTGCCTCGTCTGCTGCCTCGTAGGTGACGCTGAAACGAAGATACGCGCCCGCGTTATCCCACGGCACCGTGCAGATCGAGCACTGCGTGATGAGGTACTGACTCACCGCCTCAGCATCGGCGAAAACCGTTCCGTCACCCATCCCCTTCGGGGCTTTCGTGTACAGGAAGTACGAACCACCGGGGACCTCGCACTCGAAACCAACGCTCTTGAGCATCGCCACGAGTTTCTTCAGGCGGCGCAGGTATTTCACCTCCGTTTCACGCGGGATGGAATCGTCATCAAGTGCCGCAGCCGATGCGAGCTGGATCGCCTTGAACTGGCCCGAGTCGCTGTTATCCTTGATGTCGCCGTAAGCACGGACGATCGTCGCGTTGCCGCAGACCCAACCAAGACGCCAGCCGACCATGTTCCAGCCCTTTGACATCGAGTAGGTTTCGACGCCGACGTCCATCGCACCGGGCGTTTCCAGGAAGGAGCGCGGGCGGTCTTCGTGGCTGAGCATCACGTGCGCACAGTCGTTCACGACCACGATTTCGTTTTTCTTCGCGAAATCGACGACTTTTTCGTAGAATTTGGCCGTGGCGTACTTCCCGGTCGGGCTGTTCGGGTAGTTCAGAACCAGCAACTTGGCACGCTTCAAAATGTCTGCCGGGATATTATCGAGGTCCGGGTAAAAATCATTCTCCTGGGTCAACGGAAGGTTGTAAACCTCGCCACCGCAGTACCGCGTATGGGTGGCGGCTACAGGGTACCCCGGGACCGTCATGAGCGTTACATCACCCGGATTAATAAAGCACTGCGGGATCATCGCCAGTGCCGGCTTGGAACCGATGCCGTGGATGATTTGCGTGTTCGGGTCAAGCTCGACGTTGAACCAACGTTTCATGAAACGGGCGACGGCCTGTTTGAATTCGGGGATCCCGTTATCGGCGTATCCGCGGTTTTCGGTCTTGCCGCACTCTTCCTGCATGACTTTCACCACATTGGGAGCGGCGGGAGTGTCGTTCTCACCAATGCCAAAGTCGAGGAGTTTGCGATCGGGGAAATCGGCGAGCGCTTTCCGCTTGGCGCGCTTGATCTTCTCAAACTTGTAAATCTCAGTGCTTTTACCGTAGTTTATGCCGCCGATGCGGTCCGCGAAAAGTTTTTGAAAGTAGGGCTCCATGAGCGTTCAGAATTCTAAAATGAGGAGTGATGTAAATAAAAATTGACGCTTCGCAGGGGCAAACAGACGTTTACCCCCGCGAATTGTCACGCATTAATTTACATTTTACCCTTTTTTGGATTTTTTTGCAAGGAGGGGTGGAAAAAATCCCAGCGAGACGCCCAAAACGAGGAGCAGCCACGCGGCAGGTTCCGGAATGGCGGAGGATGATGTCAACTGAACCCCATAGATTCCAGTCTCTACGTCATAGTACGGAACTGCCAGCGCACCGGGATCGTCCAGCGTGATTCTCGAAATGAGGTTATCGAGTCCCGTGATCTCATTGGCCTGCATGACCGGAATGAGCTCCGTTTCATCGCTGATGGTTCCTGTTACCAGGATGTTAAATACTGAGTTCGGTGCGAAATCGGCTGTTTCCGTGATTTTGAGTACGGCATCTGTCGCGTCCGCCGGGACGGTAAAGTCCACGGACGAATCACTTTCCATCTTGAAGTTGCCGCCAACCATACCGGTCAGCTGCGTGACGGTCGTTTTCGCGCCAACCGTAAGATCTCCGGCCGTCTGGAGGTCGCTCACTTTAAATGGAACATTCATTTGTGTGTCGTTCGACAGACGCAAGGTTCCGGCTCCCGTAATGGCCGCGGAGGTGATCTCGTAACCGGTCACGAGGGTGTCCGTCGTTGGGACTTCCACGTTCACCGTGACGCCGGACGCAATGTCAAGCACTGCGTTTTCCAGCTTCTGAACTCCATTGATTTGGGGTGTTCCAGCGATGATTTTTCCGTCGGAGCCGTTCAGAACGCCGGTCGTCTCGTCGATGTTCATTGCGCTGTAGGTCGCCGCTCCGTTGAGCCGCATACCGATCCCGAGGTTCTTGCCGTCAGCGTCCTTGACTCCTGTCATGGCGTAGCGGTTACCGCCCTGGTCGCAGACGCGGACGTCCATCTGGTAAACGCCTGCGGCAAGGGAAACGCCCGTGGCCGTGTTGGTGGCGCAGTTCCCGGCGTAGCCAAGGAGCTGGACCCACTCGGCGTCATCTTTCGGCGATCCGTCGAAGTAGCACTCGCGGACCCAAACGCCCTGCGTGTCGTCGAACTGGCCGGAGAAATCCAGCGAGACGTCTTCCTGCACGTTGATCGTCGTGAGGTACGACATACTGGCGTAGTTGGAAGTCATCCAGTTGGTGGCGACGTCCGTCGCGTCCGGGTTGTTCGCGCACTGCCACATATCGTAAACGAGGCCGGCATCACCGTAGGTTTTCGTGGAATTGTACACGCCGCCCGGGACGACACGCCCGTTGTTCCCGTTGTTCCCTTCGACGTAGAGGGTCATGTTCCAGCGTTGATCCGGGACGAGGTTCCCGGCGTTACTCTGGATGGAGAGCCTGGAGTCGCCGACGAAGTTGAGCTTCGCGCCGCTGGTGTCGCCGCCAGTGATGTAGTTTCCGCCGTTGAGTTCGAGTTTCGCGGTGTTGGCGACGGAGGCGTCGTAAAGATTGACCGACGTCGTGGTGTCACCGTTGAACCGGACCGTTCCGTTCCCCGTGACGCTCCCATGGAACGCGGACGAGGAGTTGGCCGGGATGTTGGAGACCACGGAGTCCGATGCGGTTTTCACGTCGAACGTACCGCAAGAGAAATCCACCATGTTGTTGACGGTGAGCTGGCCGGCGCCGTCGAGCGCGACCGTACCGATTCCCGTAAGGACGTCAGCCGTGTGCGCGGTGGGAGTCTTGTAAAGGAGCGTGCCGCCTTTGACGTTGAACGTCTTGGAATTGCTGATGCTTCCCGTCGTGCCATTGCCGATCTGGAGGACGCCGCCCTGGACGTTCGTTGCGCCCGTATAGGTGTTGGTCCCGGTCAGGATCTGCGTTCCGGTCCCGCGCTTGCTGAGGATCGTAGCGCGGTCGTTCGTGATCGCCCCGTTAAATGTGGCGGTGTTATCCGCGACACCATAGGCGGCGCTCGTTTCGTTGTTCGCAACGCCAAGAATAAAATGGGAACCGTAAATTTTTCCGGAGCCAGTCAGTGAGTCGATGAAAACGTTGTAACCTGAGCCGTCCCAACCGTTGAACTGGGTACCTGACGCAACGTTCAATGAGCCTTTGTTATCAACCCAGTTGATGCCGGCGGACCAGCCGCCGTTGATGAGAGTGCCTTGCTGAATGTCGATCCAGCCGCCGGCTCCCTGGGCGACTTTCGTGACCGCATTCCCAGCTCCCTCGCGGTTCAGAAGCGCAATGGCCCCCGTTCCCGTTTTCAGAATGGTTCC
>JAFTCU010000010.1 GCA_017454585.1 Thermoguttaceae bacterium
GTCGGAGTAATTCGTGTGGGCCACGACCTGGAAGCCCTGCGACTGCGCGTAGGCGATCGCCTCTTTCAGCTTCTCGTCGCCCCCCAGACGCGGATCGGCCGGGAAGATCTGGGGCCAGCGTCCGTCATGCCCGCCGATGTTCCACCCGACGAGGCAAAACTCGGCCTGGTTGACGCCCTGGCGCTTGAATTCATCGACGATCTGTTTGAACCGGTCGAACGTGATCGCCACGTGCATCTCCGGCTCGGTCTCGGCCGTCTGTTCTTTCACCGGGGACGGGACCGGCTTCCAGCCCATGCGGACGCGGACTTCCATCGCTCCCGCGGCGTATTTCAGCTCGGGACGGTCCACGACTTTTTCCTTCAGCGGTTTGATCGTGCCGTTCGCCTGCTGGAACTGACGGTAAACGCGCGCCATGTCGGCGTAAGTCGCGGTCTGCGGGAGGAGGTGGAACTCGATCTGAATGTCCGAGTAGATCTCGTCGTTCACCAGGTTGGTCAGATCGTAGAGCGGGAAGACGCGGTACACGCCGTCTTTCAGGTCCGCGACCTGTTTGGACTCGTAGCGCAGGCCGGTCAGGATGACGCTCATGGCGCCGCGCGGGGTTTTGACTCCGAAGGTCGGCATCACGACGGCGCTGTTGGTGTAACGCCCGTTTTCACGCTCCTGGAACGTTCCGTACATGCCGGAGCAGAAGACGTAAAAACCGTCCTCGCCGGCCTTCGCGGTCGCCCAGGGGTGATGGACTTCAAGGGTTTTGGTTCCGGTCGGGACCGACGCGGCGGGGATGGTCAGGTACTGGACGTTCCCTTTTTGTTCCAGCTTGAACTCCCGCGTCTGGTCGGGCGTTCCGCTCTTGAAATGAAAAACGGCCTGAACGGATTCGGGGCCTTGAATGACGGCTTCTTCTTCCGCGACGGCAAACGAGGCGCAGAGCAGAAGGGCGAGCGTGAGGAAAAACTTTTTCATGGCAGGACCTTGAGAAGAAATGATGAATTATGAATGATGGATGATGAATTGGGAATGGGAAACCCCTATTTCAAAAACTTTTTAAGAAAGTTCCAAAAACCTCAGAGTCTTTTCTCAAGGAGCGAACACAATCCACTTCCCACCTTAATTTAAACACGGATTTTCACGGATTAAAAGGATTTACACGGATTACTTCCAACTCATTTGCAAGTGTTTTGGGATTTAATGTTTTAAACCAAATAAAATCCTTTTAATCCTGTAAATCCGTGAAAATCCGTGTTTAAATAAAGGCTTGCAGTGCAATAGGTTTTGTATCTGGAAAGAGGGAGGTTTTGGAACTTCCTTTTAATTTTTCAATCAGTTTATTTCAGATCGCACCCTTCCAGGCACCCATCCGGCCAGTCGGTCGCGAAGGACTGGACGCCCAGTTCGATCAGTTTCCGGTAAACCTCCGGATTGTTTCCCTCGGTCCAGGTCAAAACCTGGAAAATCTTGCCGTGGGATTTGATCTGGTCGCCGGCCTTGCGCAGAAATTCCGTGCTGGGTGTGAACGGGTCGTCTTTGCTCAGGTCCGTCTTGATGTGGATCTGCACGATGTCCACGTCTTTGAAGTCGTTTTTCTCGAGATTGTCGAGCTGACGCTGGACGGCCGCCTCCACCTGCACCGGGTCATTGATCCCGAACCAGTGCAGCCAGTTGAGCGCCTTGGCCTTGGGAGCCATCTGCTTCCAGCGCGGGATCAGGCTGTAATTCGAGGTGGCGAAAATGATCTGGTCCTGCACGCCGTACTTCGCGGAAAGCTCGGCGAGGAGTTCCGGCGAAGCGCCCTTTTCATCGACGTAAAGGAGACGTTCCGGGCGGTACTTCATCGCGGCGAAAACCGCTTCGATCGTCGTGATCCTGTAGCTGGCATATTCCGGGCCGAGGTACGATCCGACGTCCACGTCCTTGATCTCGTTCCAGTTCAGGTCACGGATCGATTTTTCTTTGAGTTCGTCGGACATTCCGCGGCCCAGACGCCTCAGATTGTCGTCGTGGAAGGCGATCGCGACGCCGTCTTTCGTCAGGCGGCAGTCGGCTTCCGGAATGGCGCCTTTGGACCAGGCCCAAAGGAACGTTTCCAGCGCATTGTCCGGCCGGATGCTTCCGCCGCCGCGGTGGAACTGGATCAGGACCGCCTTGGGTCCGCCTTCATGCGGAGGCGCGAACGGGTCGGTGTTTTCCTGAGCGCTGGCGGTGAAAGCCGCGAGCAAGGTAAAGAAGGAAAGGGCAAGAACGGGAAGGAATTTTGTGTGTTTCATAGTTCTTTGGGAGGGTTAAAGGAACAAAATGGAAAGACCTGGTCAGGCAGACTGGATGGCGCGTTACGAGGACGACGCTTCCAGCGTCGTTTTTAAAGCCTTCCTCTTTGAGTGGGGTTGCACGTAGTGCCGGGGGGAGTTGAAAGGCGCTTTCGTGTAACTCCCCCAGTCTCGGCTTCGCGAGCCAGCTCCCTCAATGAGGGGGCCTTTTAACGACGCTGGAAGCGTCGTCTCCGTCATGCTTCCGCAATCGCCTTCACCACGCCGTCCATCGTCGCTTCTTCGGCCTCTGCCTGCGGGGGAAATCCGAGGCGGGCAAGCGCGGCGGTGGTTAACGGGCTGATGCTCACCAGCTTCGTCTTTTTCAGCGCATCGCCGAACAGACGGACGGCTGAGGCCGCGATTGCGGAACTCGTGATCGTCACCCAGTCGATCTGACTTTTTTCCATTTTACTCCAAATCCCGGAATCCCACAAGGGGGAGTCCCTGGTTACGTCCTCGCTCGTGTACGCGACCGCCTGCGTGACGCTTCCGCCGGCCTCCCGGAGCGTTTCGGCGAGCACTTCCCGCCCGCGGCTGGCACGGATCAAAAGAAACCTCGCGCCGTTTTTTGCGTCGGGAACCAACCCCTCGGCGAGATTTTCCGCCCGGTAAATTTCCGGGACAAAATTGGTCGGGAGCCCCGCTTCTTCCAGTGTCCGGGAGGTTCCGGGACCAATCGACGCGAATTTGAGCGTCTTCGGCGGCCAAAGATCATGCGCGAGCAGCCGGTTCCGAAACGCCTCCACGCCGTTTGCACTGGAGAAAACGACCCACTCAAATTCCGCCAGTCGATGAAGTTCCGCGTCGAGCGCCGCGTAGGAATCCGCCGGGGGCCCGATCGCAATGACGGGCTGAAACAGAACATTCCATCCCCGAGCGCGCAGAAGCGTTTCCAGCTCCTGGGCCTGGCCCTGGGGACGGGTCACGAGAATCGTCAGAGGTTGATCATGCATTTGTTTTTTGAAGGATATTAATGAGGGAAAGGGAGAAATGGGGACAGGACCTTTAAGTTCCGTTTTCCCATTTCTCCCGTGACTTATGCTTCACTCGTGAAACCGCGAAGGTTCAGGAGTTTAGAACAGGAACGCTCCACCAATACCACCGGAGAAACCGCTGTCCTTGGAGCCGCCTTCGTCAACCCAGTCGTAACGAATTTCCGGACGGATCATCAGGTGCTCGTTGATGTTGTATTTGACGCCGAGGGTGAGTTCCGTGTAATCGTTGTCACCATTTTCCTCGGCCCACTCGAAGCGGGCGATCGCCTGCATGTTGTCAGTGAGCTGATACTTGAGGTAGTTCGAGATGCCGAAGAAGTCTTCGTTATTGCCGTCCTGACCGATGGTCCCGTAAGCGGTCTCGAACACATACTGCAGACGGCAGTTGATGTCCCAAGTCGCGACGACGCTGTGCAGATACTGAGTGCCGTTGTCGTAATCGTCGTTTTCGACGTGTCCGATGAATCCCTCGTAGGAAACGGCCAGACGATCGGTCCACTGATATTTCGCGCCCATGATGAAGCCGTAATTACCACCATCGTCGAAGCTGTTGTTGACTCCGCGAACAACACCGAAGTTAAGAGCCAAACGCTCGGTATAGTCCCAATTGAGCAGTGCGCCGGCGTGGATTCCAGGCAAGTGCTGATGAATGTAGGAAGTGGAGTTCAGGTCACGCGCGGGACCAACGGCGGATTCGTATCCAATCGGAGAGGCGAATTTACCGATTTTCATCGACATGTTCTCATAGCCAAGCGCGGCGTAACATTCGTAAATGCTCATTCCGTAACCGTCGCCGCTCGTGCCCCAGTTACCGTCGAAACCGTCGTCAGCGAACTGCGCGTGTTCCGTACCAAAGAGGGCCGTCACGTTGTAGCCCCAGTCGAACCCGTTGCGTGCCGTATCGAGTTGACGTTCTGCAAAGAGAACGGTCTGATTAACGGCCAGGTTGTGATCGCCGTTCATGTGATAGAAACCATCGTACCAGGTCGAATAGATATAACCACCCAGTTTGAACTGATTCGAAATGTCATCGTAATACACTATCTCAGGTGTTTCAGCCTCAGCCTGAGCGACCGCGGGGGCGGCGCTTTCAGCCACGGCGGGCTGAGCTTCGGCTCTCATCGAGGCAGCCGATGGCTCAAGAACTGAGTCCGATGCGGAGGCCATTGTCCCCCAAACCAGAGCCGCTATTGCGAAGCTCGTAAAAGTGAAAAATCCTTTTTTCATTTTTTGGATCCTTGTAATAAAGTTTACTGATTGTAATGAGACTGCTCACAAATTGGTCTCGGTATTATATTTCGACTGTAAGTTTTTTCATTTTTAAGATTTTGAGAACGATTTTAAGGGATTTTAGGCTTTTTCTTTGAGTGTCAGCCGTACAACCGGAATAACAGGAAAAAGCTTCCTACTTTATTTAATTTTACATTGACGTGAATGTTATTCAGAAGTTGAATATATCCGTCTTTTTAGGAGATTTTGCGGCGTATTCTAAAGTTCGCGCCGCGGAGGAAAAACCTGACCGCGGCGCGTTAAGGAACTTCATTTACAAGGATGGTAAAGGTTTAGAAGATGATTGCCGCGCCGACACCACCAGAGAAACCGCTTTCTTTCGTGCCGCCGACTTCCGTCCAGTCATAGCGAATTTCCGGGCGGATCATCAGGTGCTCGTTCACATCGTAACGGACGCCAAGGGTGAATTCATTGTAATCGTCTTCGCCGTTTTCCGTGACCCATTCGTAACGGGCGATAGCCTTCATGTTGTCGCTGAGCTTATAGGTGAGGTAGTTCGCGATTCCGAAGTAATCATCGGCAACCTCATCCGCATCCACATCGTACCAGGAACCGTAGTTCGTAACGAACGCATAGTTCAAGCGGCAGTTGATGTCCCACGAAACGATGATGCTATGCTCGTACTGGTTCGCTTTCGGGTAATCATCATTCACAACGCGGTTGATCATACCCTGGTAGGAAACGCTCAGTCGGTCAGTCCACTGGTAGGTCGCGCCAAAGAGGAAGCCGTAATTATCTTTGATCTCGAAGCTGTTGCTGTCACCCGTCGTAACACCGGCAGTCAGCGTGAAGCGTTCGGAAACGTCCCAATCCGCCAAAATACCGCAGTGGTGAGCCGGTTCCAGGTTGTACATGTAGGATGTGGAGTTGAGATCACGTTCGATTCCCGACGGGGATTCATAACCGATCGGAGTGCCGAATTTACCGATTTTCATGGTCAGGTTTTCCCAGCCGAGTGAGGCGTAACACTGGTTAAAGCTCATCCCGTAACCGTCACCGCTCACACCCCATTTGCCGTCGAACCCGTTATCGAAGCACTGTCCATGCTCGGTACCAAAGATGGCCTCGACATAGTAGCCCCAGTCAAAACCATATTTGGACGTGTCAAGTTCACGGCCGAAATAGAGGCACGTCTGATTGATTGCCAGGTTGTGATCTCCATTCATGGGGTAGAAACCATCGTACCAGGTCGCGTAAACGAAACCACCTAATTTGAACTGGTCCTGTACCTCGTCTGAGAAGTAAACCTCCGGTGTTTCCGTTTCGGTCTGGGTGGCAGCGGGGGCGGCGCTTTCAGCCGCTGCGGGTTGCGCGGTCTGCGCGTCGGCTCTCAATGAAGCCGCTGAAGGTTCAAGAACAGAGTCAGCTGCGGAAACCATCGTCCCGCAAACCAAAGCTGCAGCTATGAAGCTCGCAAAAGTGAAAAATCCCTTTTTCATTTTTTGGATCCTTGTAATAAAGTTTTGCTGATTATAATGATGCTACAAAAAAATCTGCCTCGGTTAAATATTTCGACAGCAGAGATTTCTATTTTGAAGATTTTAGAAGCGATTTTAGGGGTTTTAATGGTTTTTCTTTTCGTGATGGCCGTACAATCGGAACAACGGGAACAGATTGCCTGACCGGTACATTTTAACAGGGGGGAAGGGGATTTGGAAATTAGGAATGAGGAATTAGGAATGAGGAATTGACGCTGGCGCGTAACGTTGCCTGCAGAAAGACTTCATCCCCAAAAAAGCCGAAGGCTTTTTCAATTCCTAATTTCTAATTCCTAACTCTTTTTCAGGGGGCCTTTCCTTTTTCCTGAATTCGTGTATAATGAGGATAAAGAAATGAAAACGCTAAACTTCAAGAATTAATAAAAGGTAAATATATGTCTCTTCCAAAAGTAGTCATCGTAGGGCGCCCGAACGTCGGAAAATCCAGTATCTTTAATTGGCTTTGCGGTCGCAGAATGGCCATCGTGGACCCCACCGCCGGCGTGACGCGTGACTGGATGAGCGCCGACGTCGAGACCGAAACCAGCGAGAATGTTCCGTTCCAGTTCACTCTGATCGATACGGGCGGGATGGGCAACATCGATTCCGACGATTTAACGGATGATGTGGAACACCAGATCGAAACCGCAGTGGAGATGGCCGACATGATCCTGTTCGTCGTGGACGCGAAGGAAGGGATCGTTTCGCTGGACGAGCACGTCGTGAACCGGATTCGGAGCCTGCGCGTCCCGGTGATTTGCGTCGTGAACAAAACCGACCATCCCGGCCTGACGAATAACGCGAACGATTTCTACGCCTTTGGCTGGGACATTCTGGCGGTCAGCGCGAAAGAAAACCGCGGAAGGAACGAGCTGCTGGACCTCATTTACGAAAAACTCCCGGAAAAATCCCGGGTTCAGGACGAGCCGGAAGAATCGATCGCCGACCTGATGAAAATCGCGATCGTCGGCCGGCGCAATGTCGGCAAGAGCACTTTCGTGAACACACTGGTAAAGTTCCCGCGCATGATCGTTTCCAACGTGGCGGGGACCACGAGGGACAGCGTGAATGTGAAGTTTGAGCTCGACGGCAAATCGTTCGTCGCGGTCGATACGCCGGGCTTCCGCCGCCGTGTGAGTGTGAAGACGAACATCGACTACTACGGCACGCACCGCGCCCAGCGAAGTATCCGGTTCGCGGACGTCACGCTGATGTTCTTCGACGCCTCGGTCCAGATCAGCAAGGTCGATAAACAGCTCGTCGGGTACATCATGGAGCAGAACAAACCGTGCATTTTCGTCGTGAACAAATGGGACCTGATGCGTGAGCACATGCCGACCGAGGTCTGGGCGGACTATCTGCGCGACACGTTCCCGACGATGTGGCATGTTCCGATCGCCTTCATTACCGGGCAGACCGGCAAGAACGTGAAGCTGCTGCTCCATCACGCGATGATGCTTTACAAGCAGGCGAGTACGCGCGTTTCAACGAGCCGGCTGAACCGGCTGGTCAGGGCAGCCATCGCGTACAACCCTCCGCCGCTCTACCGGCTGAGCCGCCCGAAAATCTACTACGCTACGCAGGTCGGGGTCCTTCCACCAACGGTGGTCCTGTTCTGCAACAATCCGGAAATGTTCCCGCCGACGTACCGCCGCTACCTGCTGAGTGTCTTGCGTGATCAGCTCGATTACGGCGAAGTGCCGATCAAACTGTACTTCCGCAAGCGTGAAAAGGACGACGCCCGCGACGA
Organism: Thermoguttaceae bacterium; assembly: GCA_017454585.1. The sequence continues at coordinate 7,826 of JAFTCU010000010.1, forward strand.
CATCGACTCGAAGCTGGGCGAAACAGAACGTCAGGCAAAACGGGAGGCCGCTGAAGAAGCAAAACAGCGAGAACTGGAAGAGTGGAGCGCCGCACAGGAGTACTACGCCAACAAGATCCAGGCCGAGCTGGCAGCGCTGAACAAGGAGGACGAGGAACTGCTTAAGGCGGACGGGAACGCGGAATTCCTGGCGGACTTCGAGACACCGAACGACGAGGACGCGCTCGTGTCGATGGGATTCGAGGATGAAGACGGCGCGTTCGACGACGAGGAAGATTTCGACCTTTCCGACGAGACGTTCCGGAACATGAAAGGAAGTGTGTTCGTTTTCGAGGATGAGCCTTTACCCAAGGAACCGAAGAAAAAGAAAAAACCGGCTCCAAAAGGGAAAGGAAAAAAGAAGAAAAAATAAAATTCAGGGACGATATTACGGAGACGATGCTTCCAGCATCGTCTTTTAATTATACGTCCAGTTCAAGCGAAAAACAGGCACCGCAACGGACCTGTCATTTCAGTTACTGGCTTATAATTCGGCCTATTTAAAACCACACCCATCTTTTCACCCCGTAAAACACGAGGTGAAAAGCCCTATTACCAGACCAGCTTTTCTGCGTCAAAAACCGGGCCTTCCGTACAAACACGGCAGTAATCCCAACCTTCCGGCGAGGTCTCGTCCTTGCATTTCGTCACGCACGTGAAGCAGATCCCCATCCCGCAGGCCATCGGCGTTTCGAGCGAGACCCAGCATTTCAGACCCGCCTGTTTCGCCAGATCCGCCACGATTTCCAGCATCGGTTTCGGCCCACAGGAGTAAACGCACGAGTTTTCCGGCGTGAATTCCCCCGATTCGAGTTTGTTCTTTTCCAGATCGGTCACAAAACCGTGATGCGCAAAGCTGCCGTCATCGGTTGCGTTAAGGATCTCAAGCTTTCCCGGGAATCGTGCCGCCAGAGCCTTAAAATCTTCGAGGCACGCGAGATGTGCCCGATCTCGGCCCCCCCAAAGAAGCGTGACTTTTTCGGTGCGCGGCTGATTCAGGAATACTTCCGCAAGCAAAAACATCGGCGTCTGACCGATCCCACCCGCGACGAGGAGCGGACGAGTGGGCCATTCATCTGGATTATCGGCCAGCGGAAAACCATTCCCCAAGGGGCCCCAAATTTCCAGGTCCTGCCCAGGCAGAAGAGCCGCAAGCAGTTCTGTTCCTTTTCCAACCACAGCGTACACGACTTCCACGGTCTCCTCTTCCGCCCGGAAAATCGCAAGCGGCCTGCCAAGAAGCGGAGCACGGGTCCCGGGAACACGGAGCATACAGAACTGCCCAGGCTTCACCGCCGAGGCAATTTCCGGCGAAGCCAGACGCACACGCCAGATTTTCTCCCCGGCCAAATCGTTTTTGAGGATCTTGCTCGTTTGATGGAATATGGTGTTCATTGATTTGAGGCCTTCAAAAGAGGTTTTTACTGCAGTTTCCTCCGAATCCCCGTGATGCAAATATCATCCGCGTGGGGCACGTTCCCGACGAATTTGTCGATCGCCTCGATCAGGGCCATACCCTGCTCCTGAATAGTGGGGCGGTACTGTTTCCAACATTCGATGATCCGTTCCATGCCGAACATGGTCCCCTCGAAATTCACGCAGTCGGTCGCGCCATCCGTGAAGAAGAAGAGAGTCTCACCAGGCTCCAGATGAACCTGATTCACCATAAACGTCGAATCCGGAAGCACTCCGATCGGGAAACCCGGATAAAGCTCCAAAACGTCCAGCGTACCGTTCGGGCGGCAAAGCATCGGCGGCGTGTGCCCCGCATTAACGAGTTGTACGTCGTGTGTCTGAGGATCCAAAATAGCCGTTACAAGCGTTACGAAACGGTCACCCCAGCGGTCGTCGCAGAACGTATTGTTCAGTGCGAACATTGCGTCCGTCACGTCCGGGTGCATTGCGAGGAGGTACCGCGCCTCGGCCGACATTTTCGCCATCAGAAGTGACGCGGAAATTCCTTTTCCGGAAACGTCACCCAGAATCACCGCCAAATGGCCATTCTGAAGAGGCACATAGTCAAAAACGTCGCCGCCGAGCTGACGCGCAGGGGAATAGTAATCGAAAAATTCATACCCTTCCACCACCGGCTTCATGGCGGGCAGAAGGCCCTGCTGGACCTTGTGCGCGACATTCAGTTCACGTTTGAGCGATTCTTCCGCCATGGCCCGTTCCATGAGCTGTGCGTTACGAACAGCCACCGTCGCCTGATTCGCCACACTCGCGAGGATCTCCAGATCGTTGGAAGTGAACTGGCGCATCGTCGTAGCGGCGTCGATCTGAAGGACACCAATCGCATCGCCGTCGATCCCGATGAGCGGCGCGCACATCATCGAACGGATCGGCGAGCTGGAAATACTCTGGGCCATGTCAAAGCGGGCATCCATTGCCGCATCGGCCGACAAAATCGCCTGACCGGTCGAAATGACCGTCTGCAAAATCGTGCGGCTGAGCCGGACCTCCTCATTATCGGGATTACGCTGTTTAAGCGCTTTCGGAACGAGCCGATCCGTGTTCATCTCGCGCAGAACGATGATTCCGCGATCCGCCTGCGGGAAAATGTCGAACAAACTTTCCAGGATCCGGTTGAGGACTTCCTCAAGTTTCACCGCCTCGCCCAAATGACGGCCGATTTCCACGAGAGCACGCAGTTTCACCTCGGCACTCACGCTGGTCTGACCAAGCGGATTCTTCTGCTTCAGCATGTCGAACGTAGCCATGAATGACGATTTGTCACTTGGTTCCGCGTCCAGAATTCGGGCCTGAAACTCTTCGATTTCCGCAGGATCATGTTCCATGCCATCCGCGTAATAATACATGACAATGGTACAAATCTGAATGCGGTCACGATGATTGAGTTTCACCGCCTCATGTACCGGCATATTGTTCAGAAGGGTTCCGTTCCGGCTTTTCAGGTCCTCGATGTAATAATCCTCTCCCTGACGGAAAATCCTCACATGACGCCGACTGACAGCCGCAACTTCGAGTTGGATCTCACAGTCATGACCGCGCCCCAATGTGTACGACTGCGCAGTAAGGTTAAACGTTTTTCCCGGAGAAAAGCCCTTGATCAGACGTAAAAGTGCCATCGAAAACCCTCGTAAGCAAAAAAACTGCGTGAATATTTATACTATTTTACTTTACTATAGACATTTTACGCAGAATTGTCAAGCATAGATTACATTTTTTTATGAAAATTTCTGGAATTCATCATCATTGAAAGGTTTTTTCTGTCATTAACCTTAGCACGGATCCAGAAAATTGAGAAAGGTTTGATCATTTTTTACACGTTACAATCAGTCCCTCAGGATGAGCAAGTCCAATCGTTTCCTTCGCGCTGCCGTTTACGACCGCCAGCTCAAGCCTGCCCTGCGAACCAAAAAGGGCTACTAACGAGCCTGCCGGAGCATCCGCGTAGGTGCGCACAAACCGAAACGTTTTCGTTCTCGCCGTGACAAAAGCCGGATCCTGAACCATTTCCCGTGTGAGGTTCGTCGTGAGGTTTCCGAACGAGTCGGCAAAAAGGACCTGCCCCCACCATCCATCAGGTGTTCTTTCAGGCTCCGGAATGGGAAAACGGACCAGCTTCTCTGCGTCCAAGGCTTCGCCCAAATAGGGAACCGGCACACCAAGAGCCAAAGCAGCCGCGACTGGCGCCAGAATGTCACGCCCGTGAAACGTCACGGAGGGGGATTCCCGAAAAAAAGCCTGGTTCTGAATGAGGTTCACGCTCAAAACCGGAAATACACGGGCTAAAACGCTCACCAGACCATTGTTAGGGCAAAGAACGGTTTGCGCAATATGCTCCGATTCTCCAAACCCGACACAAATCAGTTCACGTTCCGATCCAACACCCGGATCCACAACCGCAATATGGATCGTGCCCCTCGGGAAATATGGCACCGTATCGGCCAACACGTACGCCCCGAAGAGAATATTCTGCGGCGGCACAGAGTGCGTAACATCCACGATTCGGACATCCGAAAGACGGGAGTACAAAACGCCCTTCATCTGCGCAATGTACGGACTATCAGGCTGAAAATCGGTGGTGAGAGTAACGAGCGGAACCAAATTAATATGAATTATGAATTTTGAATTAAAAAAATCCCAGCTGTAAAAAATCAGCCGGGATTTAATACGTGTTTTCCGAAGGGAACGATTCCTTCAAAAAATCATTTTTTCTGGTCAACAAGTTTGAACGGGGCCGCCTTCACGACACGATTGACCGCGCCGCTCTTGAGGCACTGAGCACAAATGCACACGGTTTTGTGCGTACCATTTTCCGTCGAAATACGAACTTTGCGAAGGTTCGGTTTGAATTCCCGGCGGGTAATACCGGTGACTTTCGTA
>JAFTCU010000091.1 GCA_017454585.1 Thermoguttaceae bacterium
AAATGGTCAACGGCTTTATGGGTTCCAAACTTCCCTACCAAAAACTCCGCGGCTCCGCATCTCCGCGTGAGACAAAAAAACATACACTGGACCTGGCCGTGTTTTAATTATTTTTCCGGTACGCAGTTACCGGATGAGCCAGTTTTATAAAAATCAGTTAAACTCTCAAACCTGCTTTTTCGCCCTTCTTCCGGCAAAGCACATCAGACCGGCGCCGACCGCGAGCAGGAGCCACGTCGAGGGCTCCGGAACGTCGCTTACCGGAGACGGAGACAAGGTCCCGTTGAGGTACAAACCGTCAGGCCGAGTACTCAGGCCCCACACGCCAGCGGCCTGGGTGAGGTCCAGATTCTGAACGATCAGGTCCGTATTCTCGATCGTGTAGTCAAGAACTTTCAGAACCACCGACTCGTCGTCCGCCCCCATTTCCTGCATGATTTCTTCCGTCACGATGAGCTTGAGGTCGGGCGTGCCGCTCATCAGGTCACCGTTGGCCGGGTTCTTCTCGTTGAAGAGTTTGTCAAACATTTCGCTGTTCGTCAGATCGATGATGAACTTCGAGCCGGAGTCAAACAGAACGTTGCCGGCCATGGTCCCCGTGAGGAGAAGCCCTGCGCCATTGTTGACGGTGGTGGGCGTAGCCGCGAGCGAGCCTTTGACGTACAAAACGCCCTCCTCGACCGTGGTGGGACCGGTGTAAGTGTTCGCGCCGGAAAGGGTCCACGTGCCGGTGCCGACTTTCGTGACCCCGACCACGTCCGTCGCACCGTGCGTGTAATTCTGGATGGAACCGGAGTATTCCGCGTCGGTGTTAGCGCCGCCGACCTGGATCGTGACTTCGCGCTTTTGATTGTCGTTACCCGTGCGCAGGATCCCGTTTCCGGAAAGCTCACCGAGCTGGAAAACGCCCGAATCATCCGCCGCATTGGAAGCGAGGAAGAAATTCCCGCCGTTTCCGACGTATTTGGCGCCCGCAGAGCCGGATTTATCGTTGTAGAGGCCCACAAAAGCGCCGCCCTTGCTCTCCACCGTCCCGGTGAAGTCCGACGAATCACCCTGGAACCAGAGCTGGTGCCCTGCGCTGCCGCTGCCATCCAGCACGATCTCGCCGCTGCCGGTCACGTCGCCGGTGATAAACGTGCGCGCGTTGTTGGACATTTGGATGAGCGTCGAAGTATCGGCAGTCACGTCCACATCGCCGAGCTTGAGGTTAATATCGCCCGCAATCGTACCGCCATTGAAAACGACGTTATTCGCGATGGAGTTGGCGTTACCCGAGACGAGCGTTCCGCCTTCGTTCAGGTTCACGACCGCGTCGAGCGAGGCGGCCTGGCTCGAATTCCCGACGGAGAACGTTCCGCCGTTCACGTCGATGGCGGTCGCGTCGGTCATATCGTTTTTGGTCACGACGGTTCCGCCTTTGATGGTGATCTTTTGGACGCTGACTTCCGGATCATAGTCTTCCAGTTTCTGGAAAATGACCTGACCGGTCGCATCTTCCGCGGCATCAATGACCATTTCCGTCCCTTTGACCGGGCCGAGGACCACGTCCGCCGAGTTTTCCTGAAGGAGCGTGCCGCCGTTGAACGTCATGTCTTGGTAAGCGAACACTTTCACCGAGGTGGGTTCTGCAAAATCCTCGCCGCTTTGACGGTTGAACGCGAGGATCCCGTCCTCGTTCACCACGATCGGCATGACCGCCGTCGGAATCGGGTCGTTGGCCGAGTAGGTGAAGCCCTGCACGTGGCCGTTTTTGTTCGCCCCGCCGTCACCGATCTGGAATTTCCCGCCGGAAACCGTCAGCGTGCCAGTCGTGAGCGTATTTCCCGGGGCGTTCACCCAGGTCCACGTACCGGTGCCGACTTTTTCGATGTTGACCTTCGCAGTCGTCCCGTTCGAGGTGTAATTGAGGAATTTCCCCGCGAACGTACCGCTCATGTCTTTACCGCCGACCTGGATGTTGATGTCGGTAATACCGTTGTTCGTCGCGTCAGCGCCAGCGCGGAATTCCGTGCCGGTTTTCGTCGATTCGATCATTCCGAAGGTAAAAACGTCCGTATTGGTTTTCGGGACGAAGATCATGCCGCTGCCATTCACGGCGTAACGTGCCGCGGCGCTCGCCGATTCGGTCTTGTTTTCGTCGTTCGGGTTAAAGTAGAACCCTAACCAGTTGCTGGTCGAAGTCACTGTTCCGGAGAACTCACTGTTGTCGCCGGAGAAATGGAGCTGCGTGCCGCCGGTCTTGGTCAGATTGCCCGACCCGGTCATATTTCCAAGGAACTTCAGGGTTTCGGTGTTCACTTCGACTGTGCTTGTCGTGTCAGCAGCCACATTAATATTCGCTTTAAGTTCAACTCGGGCATTCCCGGCCACACCATCTCTCTTGAGCGTCCCGCCGGCAAAGGTCAAAGTTCCGGTTCCGAGCGCGTCACCGCTCTTGATGTTCATAACGCCTTCTTTCAGCACGAGTTCACCGGTGAAACCCGTGTGCGCCCCGTCGATCATAAGGCGTTTCTCGCCGGTTTTCAGGACGATGCCGTCCCCTTTGAGCGCTCCTTCCCTGAGCCGGATGTCCGCCGCGTTCGCGTTGAAATTCAGGTCGAAATCGGCCGCGCCTTCCAACGTCTCCGGACGTGAAACCGTAACTGCGCCGGCATACTTGATTTCGGCGGTCCCGTCGTTCTGGACCATCGTGCCGTTGGACGCGCTTAAGGTATGCGTATAGTCGTTAATGCTGGACCGGTTCGTGAGAAGGACCGCGTAATCTTTCAGAATGACGGGGCCAAACCACGCGCCAGAAGCGCCGCCATTTCCGTACTGGAGGGTCGTGGCGCGGATCACTTCCGATTGCTCCTGAGTATCCGGGTCTGTTACCGTGACTTTTTCACCTGTAACCGTAATGGTACTCGCGGGGTTTTCGCCGCCAGCTTGCCCGGCGCCCGTGGGAACGAGGACCGTTCCGCCGCCGGAAATGACTATCGTTCCGTTCTCATTTGCGCCGCTGTTGAAGCTCATCTTGCCGCTCATCGTCAGCGTGACGCCCGGATCGACGGTGATCTCACCGGCGCCGTTGCTGTTGTTACCGCCTCTTACGAAGATATTCGCGGAGATTTCCGAATCTTTCGTGACGGTCGTCGTGCCGCAGAGCAGAATGTTACCGTAAGCGGAACCCGGATTTGCGGTCCCATCCGCTTTCAGAGCCGTGATCTTACCGCCATCGAGGACCAGATTCCCGAGATTGATGTGGCCGGGCGCGCTGACATTCAAAACGCCGTCATTCTTTATCTGAACGGTGAAATTTTTGGTTTTGTCGGTTGCGTGACGCACGGGTTCACTGGTTCCGAACACGTTGTTGACCGCAATGTCGAACGTGGTGTTCGTTCCCGTCGCCGTGCTTGCTCCATCCACGACGATCGTCGTACCAGCAAGGCCGCCCATACCGCCCGTACTCGCCGCTTTGGTAAGAAGGAGCGTTCCGCCGCCGCTAATGTCCATGACGGAATCCCCTGTGTTGTTGTCGGCGAAATTCAGCGGAGCGTCAATCGTAAGGGTTTTGCCGGAATTAATAATAAATGCCTTGGAGCTTCCCGGAGAACGATTCACGGGTCTGCGAATCAATACCTTGTCGGTGGAAACGATCTCCGCGTCCTCCGTGACCGTGATGGTCCCTGCCAGAAGGAACGTTCCAAAAGAAGAGCCCGTGACCGTTGACTGGATGCTTCCGCCGTTGAGCGTGACGTCTCCGAGGTTCGCATTATTCCCGTTCGAGGTGAATGTGATCGTTCCGCCATTGACCGTAATGGGCGCCGGCTTATCGGTCCCATAACCCAAAGGATTCGCGGACGCGAGTTCCAGAGTTGCTCCTGATGCAATCGTGATCCCGGTCGTTCCCCGAAGCATTCTATAACCGCCTGTAAGCTTTAGCGTGCCCGCGTTGATCGTGGTGGAACCCGTGTAGGTATTGTTCCCCGTGAGCGTGAACGTTCCGTCCCCGTTCTTCACGAGGTCGTTCGCCCCCGTGAACGGCACGGTATAAGTATCAGGAGAGATCGGCTCACCATCCGCCGTGACGGTAATCGTTTCAGCAGAACAAAACGACGCTAACAAAACGGAAATGCAAAAAAAGGCGATTCGTGAACGAAGCATTTTCATGTTTGATCTGATCAGGAATGATTAAAAAAATGTGGGGGAATATTCCCCTGAAATTCTGTATGCTCTTATTATATATCACTTTATGTTAAATCCAATCCTTTTTTTGAAATTTTCTCAAAAAAAACTGAAAAAATTTCGGGGAAACTTGACTTTTAAAGGGGGCCGTGTTATAATTTCCGGAAACGTCCCGTCCTTTTTGTCGTTTTTTCAAGGGTTTTGTCATGAAAGCGGTTTTGATTTCCTCCCTCCTTTTTCTTTTGACTCTCATTTCCTTCGCGGCCGCCAGTGACGCAGAATTCCGTCAGCAGATCGAAGCCGACTGGCTCGCTGAAGAGGCCCGGCTGGACCGGAACCCCGCCGACTGGTCCGTGATCGACTCTCTTTTTGAACGCACGGAGAAAACCGTCGCGTCGTGGCACGCTGAACCGGAAGGTCTTCGGCCCCTGCTTGCTGAACTGGCCGGTCTGAAACGGGAGGCCCAGGCCCTGCGTCGGTCCAACGCTTCCACCGAGGCGGACCGTCTGGCGCTTTACCTCAAAATCCGCTGGTGCGTTCGCCGGATCGTTCTTCTTCACCCGGCACTGAAAGACCGGCCCGTCGCTTTCATGAAGCAGCGGCGCGTGATCCAGCAGATGTTCCACGAATATTCCGGCTGGTACTACGACTTTTTCGGAACTTCCGGCGGCGGCGTGTTCATCCTGCCCAGGCCCGGCCGGTCGGACGAGACGATCGAGCTGACGGGAGAGCTGCCGCGCGGGACGTTCTGCACGCCGTCGCTCTCGTTCGACGGGAAAACCATTTACTTCGCCTGGTGCCGTGTCATCGACGGCGAGCGTCCGTGGGGCGAGGGCCGATTCGACTCCGCCAAGCTTCCCCAGCGGCCGGAAAACGCGCAGGGGTTTGATTTCAACTACTTCTCCACGACGCGCCCAGCTTTCCACCTCTACGCGGTCGATGTGGACGGGAAGAATTTGCGCCAGATCACGTACGGAATCCACGACGACGTGGACCCGTGCGAGCTGCCGGACGGCCGGATCGCCTTCATGAGCACCCGCCGGGGCGGTTACATTCGCTGCAACAGTCACTACGAGCCGCTCGAAACCTCGACGATGCACACGGTCCGGAAGGACGGGACCGAACTGACCCAGCTCTCGTACCACGAGACGGACGAGTGGCACCCGTCCGTGCGCCCTGACGGCCGGCTCCTGTACACGCGCTGGGACTACGTGGACCGGGACGCCACGCTCTTCCACGGGATCTGGACCTCGAACCCGGACGGGACGGCGCCGATGCACCTTTTCGGGAGTTACACGATCGAGATCGACGCGCACTACCAGCCGAAAATGATCCCCGGGACGAAAAAAATCATCGCGGTCGCCGGCGCTCATCACGCGGTGGTCGGCGGGGGCTTGATCCTGATCGACACGGAAAAGCTCTCGCGGGACCCGGAGGATGGGACCGACTCGATGGCGGCGGTGGAAAATCTCACGCCGGAGATCCCATTTTCCGAGGTGAAAGGCCAGTGGGCCAAGTCGTTCTACTCGTGCCCTCTGCCGCTTTCAGAGGAGCATTTTCTCGTGGCGTTCAGCTTCGACCCGCTCCCCGGAATGGGGCCGAACTATTACGAGGACTCGAAGAGCGGGATCTACTATTTTGACCGGTTCGGGAACAAGGAACTGCTCTACCGTGACCCGGAAATTTCGAGCGTCGCGCCGATGCTCCTGAACACGCCGGATGGGGTCCCGTTCGTGAAGAAGCCGCCGGTGGTCCCGAGCGTTCTGGACGAAAAACTCGCAGAAGAGATGCAAGGTGAATTCTTCCTGAGCGACGTGAACATCAGCCAGCTCCCGATGCCGTCCGGGCGGAAAATCGTCGCTTTGCGCGTCTTCGAGCTGCTCCCGAAAACCCAGAACGCCGGCGGGAACTCGCCCCGGATCGGCTGGGCCAATACGATCCCCGCGAGATCGTACCTCGGCGAAGTCCCGGTCGAGTCGGATGGCTCGGCCTTCTTCCGCGTGCCGGCCCGCAAACCGCTCTACTTCCAGGCGATCGACGCGGAGGGCAAAGCCGTCCAGGGGATGCGCAGCAACGTGTACCTCCAGCCCGGCGAAAAGCGCGCGTGCATCGGCTGCCACGAGCCGGTAAACCAGGCGATCCCGCTGAAAAACGTGCCGCTTGCCGGACGTCGTGCGGCCTCTGTCCCGGAGCCGACCGTCACGGAACCGGGCCCGCTGGGGTACGTTCGTCAGATCCAGCCGATCCTGGACCGGAACTGCGTGAAATGCCACTGCGGGGACGACGCTTCCAGCGTCGTTAAAAAATCAAATTCAGACGGCGCTGGCAGCGTCGTCCCCGTAAAGCCGGACCTGCGCGGGACGGACGCCGGTGAATTCACGACATCGTACGAAAGTCTGAAACCCTTCCTCCGCTGGTACGAGTGGGGCGGCCAATCGATCTCGCTGATCACCTCCCGCCCCGGCGAGTGCGGCACGGACCAGTCGCCCCTGACGAAGGTCCTGACGGACGAAAACCACCGGAACCTCCCCCTCCCCGACGCCGACCGCCGCGTGCTTTACCTCTGGATGGACACGAACTCGCCATTCTACGGGTCGTATAATCCGCGCGAGATGCAGTTGCAGAAAGAAGGCAAGAAACTTTGAAAGGAGTTTTATGAAACAGAAGAATGATTCTTCTCCATCAACCGGAAACAAGATCCTCCCATTGGAGGAATGTTTGGCGAAAACCCGTCACGACGCGGACGGAAACATCGGGCCGGGCGTTAACGTGGAAACGCATTGCCTCGCGACGTTTGAGGTAGCGCGCCAGCTTTTGAAATACTACAGTCATTTCTGTACGGCTTCTTTGTGGGACCCACCCAAAGACCTCCTCGCGCCGCTTCTGCACGACGTGGGGAAGGTTTCGCCCCGATTTCAGAAGAAAATTTACAGCGCGTTTCTGAAGGAACTTCCAGAGTCAATTTCGGAGGTGGATACAAGTGGGGAAAACCATTGTGCCACTTCATACAAAACACTGGATGAATTGAACCTTAACAACCTGGCCAATGTGGTAGCCTCGCACCACGGAAGTTTCTGTCCAGTGGATGGACACCGTGCACGTAATTACCGCTATGGTGGTTCAAAATGGGAAGATATTCGCGAAGAACTCGTTCTGAAACTCATTGAAAAATGTGGCCTGAAAAAAACAGACATTTCCGATGAGGAAGGGAAAATGAATCTGGTTCTGGGCCTCACGATCCTCGCAGACTGGCTCAGTTCCGGGATGGACCTTGAACCGGGGCAGGAACCTACGCCTGAAATATGTGCGGAAGCCATAAAAAAAGCAGATTTTGTACCTTTTAAACTCCAAAATGACAGGACTTTCAAAGAGCTCTTTAAGTCCGGTGACCAGCCAGGTTTCGAGCCGAATGACGTCCAAAAAACGATGCTCGAAAATGTTATTAAGCCCGGAGGTGTGTACGTTCTGGAAACCGAGATGGGGAGCGGAAAAACTGAAGCCGCTCTCGCTTTGGCCTATGAACTGCTGAAATCGCACAAGCATACTGGGATTTATTTCGCGCTTCCCACCCAGTTGACATCGGACAAAATTTACGAACGTTTCATACCTTTTTTGGAAAAAATTCGGGATCCGGAAGACAGAAATTGGGACCCACTTCTTCTCCACGGCAAGGCTTGGCTGAAAAAGAAACTCCAGGAGGATGGAGACGATGGTTTTCAGGAAAAGGCCAAGAAAGCCAATTCGTGGTTCTCTGACCGTAAAAGAGCACTTCTCGCACCATTTGCGGTAGGCACGATCGATCAGATTCTCATGTCGGTGATCAACGTTCGACACAATGCGCTCCGTGCTCTTGGCGCTGCCGGGAAAGTCGTGATTCTTGACGAAGTACACAGTTACGACGATTACACGGGATCACTCATTCTTAAACTCGTTAAATTTCTTCGGAAATGGAAATGTACAGTCATCATCCTTTCCGCAACGCTTACACAAGAATTACGAAACAAGCTATTATACCCAGAAAAACAGGAAGAAAACGAATCGACAAATGACAACCCACCACCGGAAACCGTCACTTACCCGTTGCTGAGTATTCGAGATGAGAACCGCGTTTTTTGTCCGGAAATTGTCCAGAAAAAGATTAAGTCCAAGAGTGTTAAAATCTCGCATGAAAAATGTATCTGCAAGGCTTGCCAAACCGCTACTGAACACGCTGAAAATGGTGAGTGTGTTTTGTGGATCGAAAATACGGTCTCTGACGCACAGGAGGTTTTTCGACGATTAGTAAATCGTGAGATGAAAGGCGTAGAGATTGGCCTGATCCATTCCCGTTTTCAGGAAAAAACCCGTCGAGAAAATGAGGACGAATGGGTCGATAAATATGGGAAAAACGCTTCCCAAGCCGATCGCGCAGGCGGTAAAATTCTGGTAGGGACTCAAGTATTGGAACAGTCGGTCGATATTGACGCGGATTTTCTCGTCACACGACTCTGCCCGACCGACATGCTGCTCCAGCGCATTGGCCGTTTGTGGCGACATGAGTCACTGAATCCATTTCGTCCGAAATCAGCTCAGCCTAAAGTTCTAATTCTAAATGAATCCCCATTCCAGAACAAAGAAAATGGATTTGACCATGAAGAAACTCCACCTGTTTACGACCCATACGTTCTGATGCGATCTCAAGAAGTGTTTGAAAAACGGGACGAAATCATAATCCCACGCGATATGCGTGAACTTATCGAATCGACCTATTCAAAACGTGAAAAAGGAGAAACTGGTTGGTACGCCAAGTTGAAGCAGGAACTTGAAGAGAAACGCCAAAAACTTGAAGCTTTGGCAAATTTAAGCATGGGAACGGCCTACGGAGTTCTCCCCGATACCGAGGCGAGTACGCGTTACTGTGAGGTTGAAACCGTTGAAGTTCTTCTTCTGGAGAAAAAAGGATATGACAAAAACCAAATTCGTCCCTTTGGTTCCAAGGAATGGATTCCAATTCCTGCCAGGAATGCCCCAAAACAGAAATGTATAGACTGTGCCGTTAAATTGAGTGAGTATCTGGTACGGGTCCCAATCGATAAAGCACCGAGTTATGACGGGGGGGTACTTGACAACCTGGGCCATATATTTTATATTGGATATGATAAAGAAGATCGGCCATTGCGTGTAGCCTTTGTTGGTGACGATTACGTACTTCAAAACCAGTGGGGTGATCCGGTAAAAGCGGATCCTCTTCCGGGCCAATCGGAATCGAAAATCAAATCAATGAGTTACCATCGTAAAAGTGGTTATTCTTACGAAAGAAAGGAGAATAAATGAGCGAAAATTCCCCCCCCAAATCGTTCAATCTAGTCACCAAGTCATGGCTTTCCATCGCAGGGGTTGGGGTTGTGAGCTTAGACGAGGTTTTCGCCCCTCAGAACCTTCAGAAATTCAAGCGGCTTGGTGGTACTCCAATCGAGAAGGTGGTTATTCTTCGCCTTCTTCTGTGCATCGTTCACGCCAGTTCCCCCATTCCTGATTTGAACGCATGGATTGCTTTAACCCCCGAAAAATTGGCCTCGAACGCACGTGAATACCTTAAAATTTGGTCGGATCGTTTCGATCTTTATGATGAGGTGCACCCATTTTTACAATTCCCCAATCGGGAACGTGGTAAAGTAGTATCCTGGTGGAACCTTGGAGTAAGTTCCACTGATAACAATTCTGTTTTCACCCAGAGTGAACACAAATGTGTTTTTTCTGAAGCTGAAAAAGCCAGGTTACTTCTTTGTGGAGTGTGTTACTCATGCAGGAGGAAAGCTGAAAAGTTGTTTTCTCCCTATTCACTTATGGGCGAGAGTGGATATTTGCACTCTTTTTTGCTGGGCAAAAATCTACTTGAGACGATTTGTTTGAACCTGCTTACATTGAAAGATATTCAGGAACTCAACATGTTCAAAAATAACCTTGGAAAACCATTTTGGGAAATGGATTTTACATCCCCAAAGTGGAAGGAGAATTATCAAAAATCCTACCAGGGTAGCCTGTTTCCACTGGACAAATTCCTTTATATTGAATCCGATGGTGTACGTCGTGATGAGGGAATTCCTTATCCTAAATCTATTAAAGATGGTTTTTGGGATCCCGGAATTACTATTTTCAGCAAAGAAAAAAGTGCTCTCATTTGCAGTACTGAAAAACTTCCCTGGAGGAGTTTGGGAGCAATTCTACAGTCTGCGATGCAAGAAAAAGGCAAATCAAGCGCTTTTTTAAAATATGGAATTATGCGCATCTGCAAAAAGGAATCTATTTCCCATTTTGGAATTTGGTGTGGTGGTGCCGCAGTTCAAATAGCAAGGGTCAAAACCCAAAAAATTGCAGGGAAATATGGATTCGTTGACTCTGAATTTCAAATTACCACTTCTGATTACGATGATCCTTGGTGGGAACAGTATCAGAAATTCATTACTCAATTGGACGAATACGCTACTTGTGTAAGGTCTTCTGTAATAAATTATTACAAAGCCATGACAGATCCTGAAAAGAATAAAAAATCAAAGGATTCCCCATTCTGTAAAAATATGGGAAAAGAAGCCGAGCGTTTGTTTTGGGAGAAAATGGAGCATCACTCCAACGCAATCCTCAAATTGGCATGTAAATATGACAATGAAGAAGAGGAATTTGCCCAAAAGAAATGGCAAGACGTTGCGTTTTCCTGTTACGAAGACCTTTGTCCTTGTATGACTCCACGTCAAATTCAGGTTTATGTTGAAAATCGACCAAGATTCCCCCAAACCTCAAAAGGAAAGGAGAATTAGGATGAATAGTAATTCGGAATCTCTTTTTGCTCGCTGCTTGAAATTCGTCAGGCGAGTAATGAGGAAAATCGTTCCACCAGATAAAAAGAAATCTGACACGGCCTTTCGCGCGGAAATGACCCGTGCTTCCAATCCTCAAACGGAGTATCAGGCATACAAACACCTGGCAAGATTGGGAGTTCGTTTAGATAGGGAAGTGGACCGCAGAGCCTTCGGCCTCATCGGCGCGGCAATCGCCCACCATCGGATTGGAACAAATGGAAATCAGCGATTCGGCCAAGCAATGCGCACGGCGTCACTGATGGACAGTGGCGAGTTGGAGTCAGCCGGCGAAAGACGCATGGAGCGAATTCTGGCCTGCTCGAACACTTTGGAATTGATCGACGTGCTGCGTCCCGTTTTACGTTTTATCCTGCAAAATGAAAAGGTTTCACTGAATTTTGCCTCTTTGCTGAAAGAAATCATTCTTTTTGATAGGGATGAATATATTCAGGAAATTAAAATCCACTGGGCGCAGGACTTTTACAAAGGACCTTCCAAAAAATCGGAAGACTCTGGTGAAGATTCTGAAAAAGATTCAGATGAAGAGGAGGAAGCCTGATGTTCCTCACGCAGTTACTACTTTCGACCCAGGACATGATCGACCTTCGCATCACGGACGATTATTCCATTCACAGGGTCGTTTATTCCCTTTTTCCCGAAGAAGATAAAAAACGAAATCGGATCTTGTACGTTGACAAAGGAGTTCGGAAAGATCATCGTGTTTTGTGGATCCTTTCTCAGACTGAACCACAAATTTCGTTCGGTGAGTTTGAAACCCGCTCCGTTTCCGAGGATTTCCTGAATCACAAACGTTACACTTTCGAGATCCTCCTGAATCCCGTCAGGAAGTCGAAGGAACTGGGGAAGCTGGTGCCGGTCCGCGCGCCTTCCAAAGAGGAACGAGAAAACGATCCGCAGAAAGACGATTTGCTCGACTGGTTTCGCCAAAAAGCCGAGCAAAACGGTTTTGCCGCTGGACCTGACCTTCAGTACACGGTCAAACCGGTTCAAAAGTTTTCACAAAAAAACAAGAAGGAACAGACGGTGTTCCACAACAATGTCCAATTTTCCGGCACTCTAACCGTCACAGACCCCGAGCGTTTCCGCTCCGCCTTCGAGAACGGGATCGGAAAAGCCAAGGCATTTGGTTTCGGCCTTTTGCAACTCGTTCCCATTTTTGACTGACCGTTCAACACAAAATTCAAATCCATTCATGAAAGGATGATCCAATGACCAATAAACTCCAGAACACCCGAATCGAATTCCACATTCTCCAGTCCTTCCCGGTCTCCTGCCTCAACCGCGACGACGTCGGTTCCCTGAAAAGCGCCATGATCGGTGGCACCCAACGCGCCCGCGTCAGCAGTCAGTGCTGGAAACGCGCGATCCGTCTCGCGATGCACGATTACTGCGGAGTTCAGACTGCCTCGCGTACACGTCTGGTTCAAGGATTGATTGCTGACGCCTGTACTGCTCTGGGGGCTACGACCGAGCAGGCGCTCGCTTGTGGTGAAACGGCCGCTAAAGCCCTTACGAAAACCGTGAAAGACGGCGAAAGTGACACTCTCTTTTTCATCTCGAAGGCTGAAGCAAACGCATTTGCGGAATACTTCAAAGCCAACGCCTTCGATGCCGAAAAAGCCGCCAAAGAACTCTTGAAAGTCATCAAATCCAACGTGAACACAGTAATGGACGGCGTGGACATCGCTCTGTTCGGACGCATGGCCGCAAGCGCTCCCGAGGTGAACGTGGAAGCAGCCGCCTCCGTCGCCCACGCCATTTCGACTCACAAAGTCGCATCCGAAGTCGAGTTTTTCACGGCCGTTGATGATGTGAAAGTTGAAAATGACTTGCAAGGTTCTGGCCACATGGGTTCACTCGAATTCAATTCCGCGACCTATTACCGCTACGTCTCGCTTGATCTTGGCCAGCTTCTGACCAATCTGGGCGGCGATGCCAGTCTCGATTTGAGCAAGGCGATCGAAGCCTTCACCAAGGCCCTTTATCTCGCCATTCCATCGGCTCGCCAAACGACGATGACCGCCTCCACGATTTGGGACTACGCCCGGGTTTTGATCCGCAAAGGGCAGCGTATTCAGGCCTCGTTCGAGAAAGCCGTCACGACTTCCAAAGACACTCCGACGATTCTTGCCGCAAGTAAGGTTCAGCTCAAAGACCAGCTCGACCGCACGGAAAAACTCTCCGGCTCGCTCTATGGAAAAATCGCCTCGTTCGAGTTCGGCGAAAACCCCGATTTTTCCATCGACGATCTGGCGGCCGGGCTGAGTGCCAAAGTCCGTGAACTTCAGGCCCAGTGAGGAGGTTTCCCATGAAATTCCTTTTGCTCTGGCTGGAGGCTCCGCTTCAGGCATGGGGGTACAATTCCCGTTTTGATACGCGGCAAACGTTTTCGTTTCCGACAAAGTCCGGGATTTACGGTCTCCTGTTGGCTTCCAGCGGTGATTCCGGCCCGCAGTGTGAGCTGTTGGAACGGATGAAAGATGCCCCATTCACGGCTTTTTCATTCCTTTCCACCGAAGAAAAGAAAAGTAATCAAGAGGCGTATCAACTCTGCGATTACCACATGGTCGGAAGTGGTTACGACAAATCCAAAAAATGGGAAAGCTTGCATATCCCGCGTACTTCCGCCGGTTCCGTGGCGGTTGGGGGCGGCGCAAGGCAAACCTACAGATATTACCTCCAAAACAAAAAATTCGCCGTCATTCTCGGCTTCGAGGACGCCTTGGCCGAGAAATTCACCGCGAGTCTGAAGGCCCCCGTTTTTGATTTGTACCTTGGGCGAAAGTGCTGCGTGCCGACGGATTTCATCTTTCGGGGGGGGTTTGACTCGAAAGATGAAGCGCGCTGCGCGATGCTGAAACTGGCCGAAGACAAAAATCTGAAACCGGGGAAAATGCTCAGGGAGGTTGAAATCTCGACCGACGCGCTGCTCGATGACGCGTTTTTCCTCTCGGACGTCCCGCTCGAGTTCGGCCTGCACAAACGCTACGCCGACCGCTGCGTTCAGATCGTGGACTACGAATAGATCCAGCTTTTTGCGGGGACGACGCTTCCAGCGTCGTTTCAAAAACCAACCCCTGCGGGGACGACACTTCCCGCGTCGTTTAAAGGCCCCTTCTTTGAGGGGGCTGGCGAGCGTAGCGAGACTGGGGGAGTTCCGTGTTTAACTGAAACATTGCAGCGCAATGGGTTTTGGGTTTGAAGATGCGGAAATTTTTAAAACTTCCTTCATTTAAAATCCGTTTTGATCCGCCCTATCCGCTTCATCCGTGGGGCCTGTAATCGCTGGATTTTGAGGCGAGTTGAACGTAACCCCTGGTTTTGGCTTTTTCAATCCCAAATCATCTTTGACAATCCAATCGTTTAATTATAAACGCAAGAATATTAATTATGGGTGAACCTTTAATTATTCGCACGCAGCTTTCTGACATTCCGATGCTGCGTGACCGCTACCCATTTCTGTATTTGGAGCATGGGCGCATGGAGATCGACGATTCAAGCGTCAAGTGGATCTCGGCAGACGGGAAGCATTTTCGTCTTCCTGCCGCCGAGATCTCCACGATCCTGCTTGGACCGGGGACCTCCATCACCCATGAAGCGGTCAAGATCCTCGCCTCCCTGAACGCAACGGTCTGTTGGGTGGGGGACGATTCGCTCATTTTTTACGCCGTGGGTCAGGCTCCGACCGCCAACACGTACAACCTGAAAAAGCAGCTCGCGCTGGCGGCCGACCCGGAAAAATCGCTTGCCGTCGCCAAAAAAATGTTCGCCAGCCGCTTCCCCCAGGCGGACATTCGGGACAAAACCCTGAAAGAGCTCATGGTGATGGAGGGCCAGCGCGTCAAGGCGTGTTACCTTGAACTCGCCGAGAAGTACAAAGTCGGCTGGAAAGGCCGGGCCTACGTTCCGGGAGAGTTTCAGCTCAGCGACATGACGAACAAACTCATCACTTCGTCCAATGCCGCCCTGTACGCCTTGTGCTCCTCCATCATCTATTCCCTTGGCTTCGATCCCCGCGTCGGTTTCATTCATTCCGGCTCGCAACTCCCCTTCGTTTACGATGTGGCGGACCTCTACAAAGAAGACCTCGTCTTTGACCTGGCCTTCTCCCTGACGGCCAAAATGTGCGGCGAGTACGACCGGTACAAAGTCCTGGAAGAATTCAAAAACCGTCTTCTCGAGTACGACTTTATGGGCCGCTGTACCAAAGACGTTCTGGACCTGATGGGCATTAAAAAACAGGGGAAAGAATCATGATCGTCATCGTCGCCAACGCTCTGCCCGACGCGGTTCGGGGCAAACTGAAACTCTGGTTCGTGGAGCCCAAGCCGAACGTGTTCGTCTCGGGGATCAAAGACTCTCTGGCGGATCGGGTCGTTGACCTGGTGTTGAAATACACGCCGGAATCGTCGGGACTTTTGGTCTTCAAATCGATCCAGAAACCGCCTTTTTACCGCATCTACGCGCACGGTAGCCCTGCCAAAACACTGGACATCATCACGGGTTTCCAGCTCATCCTTGACAAATGGGACCGCCAGCCACCCAAACCGTTTTAATTTCTTAAAGAATAAAATTTCAGAATCATACAAATTTTGAAACTTTAATTAAAGTCCAAGATACAGTGTACCGATACATCTAACTACACACTATTTTGGTGTCTTCCCCGCGCCAGCGGGGGTGTTTCCGGTTATCGAGGCGCTTTTGAAGTCCGTAACGGGTCTTCCCCGCGCCAGCGGGGGTGTTTCTATGCAGATCGGCAGCTCCAAGGACAGCAACATGTCTTCCCCGCGCCAGCGGGGGTGTTTCATCCGGTCAACTTCGGAAAGATCGTCCACGACAGTCTTCCCCGCGCCAGCGGGGGTGTTTCCCAGTTTGGTGGAATAGACTTTCATTTTCGATTGTCTTCCCCGCGCCAGCGGGGGTGTTTCCCCCGAGTCTGGAATATCTTTCGCCCAGGTTGCGTCTTCCCCGCGCCAGCGGGGGTGTTTCTTGACGGCGATGTCGTGACTCTGGATAACGACGGTCTTCCCCGCGCCAGCGGGGGTGTTTCCAATTCAATCGACCTGATTTTCACCGACCCGCCGTCTTCCCCGCGCCAGCGGGGGTGTTTCTGGCTGCCGGACGCTTGCGCTCAGATTCCACAGGTCTTCCCCGCGCCAGCGGGGGTGTTTCCTTCGTATATTTCATGGCATGCTCCTTAAATGGGTCTTCCCCGCGCCAGCGGGGGTGTTTCTGCTTTTGGCTCCAGATCAGGTCAAGTGGCTTGGTCTTCCCCGCGCCAGCGGGGGTGTTTCCCAGTAACGGAGGTTAAAAATGGACTGTGAAGGGTCTTCCCCGCGCCAGCGGGGGTGTTTCCTGGATTAAAAAAAGGCGGGAAGAGTGGGGAATGTCTTCCCCGCGCCAGCGGGGGTGTTTCTGCCGAGCAGCGCCCAGCCGAGCGGGTTCGTGGGTCTTCCCCGCGCCAGCGGGGGTGTTTCTATTTACGAACAGTACCACTTGGGCGCGGCCAAGTCTTCCCCGCGCCAGCGGGGGTGTTTCTTATTAGTTCTGAACTGTTTTGGCATATCGGGAGTCTTCCCCGCGCCAGCGGGGGTGTTTCCGCTTTCAGGATCACCCCGACGGTCGTTTTCTTGTCTTCCCCGCGCCAGCGGGGGTGTTTCTCGGAATGAAGAAGATTAAGCAACCCGAAACCTGTCTTCCCCGCGCCAGCGGGGGTGTTTCCAAGAATGAGATTGTGGCGGTCAATCAGGCTGGGTCTTCCCCGCGCCAGCGGGGGTGTTTCCACCGACCGGAACATCTCCTGGACGCGCTGCCAGTCTTCCCCGCGCCAGCGGGGGTGTTTCCCGCCAGGAATAACCAACAGATCCCCGCGGGGCGTCTTCCCCGCGCCAGCGGGGGTGTTTCTCCGTATAATGATAATATTTCGGTTCGTTCCTC
The DNA here is from genome assembly GCA_017454585.1 of Thermoguttaceae bacterium. The sequence goes on from JAFTCU010000091.1 coordinate 16,962, forward strand.
GTCTTCCCCGCGCCAGCGGGGGTGTTTCTTCTGGTAAAGGTAAAGCCGGGACCTTGTATAAGTCTTCCCCGCGCCAGCGGGGGTGTTTCTGATGCACGAAAAGAACAGTATCAGCTTGCAGTGTCTTCCCCGCGCCAGCGGGGGTGTTTCCCCGGAGTTTTAACCCGAGTTCTTTTAATTGGTGTCTTCCCCGCGCCAGCGGGGGTGTTTCTCTCAGCAATGATTTTTGGAATCATTTTGAACGGTCTTCCCCGCGCCAGCGGGGGTGTTTCCTCATACTTCCGCGGAAGGAGCACCGAGACGGGTCTTCCCCGCGCCAGCGGGGGTGTTTCTCGCACCCGGGAGAATCTTCAGCGGGCCATGGAGTCTTCCCCGCGCCAGCGGGGGTGTTTCTGCCGTCCCGGCGCTCATCCTCGGTGAGGCTCAGTCTTCCCCGCGCCAGCGGGGGTGTTTCTCCGGTGCCAGCGCCTTGAGCACGTCGTCGGTCGTCTTCCCCGCGCCAGCGGGGGTGTTTCTGTGATCACGGACCTCGTGACGCAGCTCGAAGGTCTTCCCCGCGCCAGCGGGGGTGTTTCCTGTGCGCCCCGAGGATCGCGTAGAATTCGTGCGTCTTCCCCGCGCCAGCGGGGGTGTTTCTGTAGATCGATTTCGGCTTCCAGTTCGTCGAGGGTCTTCCCCGCGCCAGCGGGGGTGTTTCTTCCGGGAATTCCCGTTCGATGTCTTCGAGCGTGTCTTCCCCGCGCCAGCGGGGGTGTTTCCCGGGAATGGATTTTTGGTTTTTACCTTCAAAAGTCTTCCCCGCGCCAGCGGGGGTGTTTCTTTGCCACTCTCCCTTTTTCGTTTTGGGAAGTTGTCTTCCCCGCGCCAGCGGGGGTGTTTCTTCCAGAAAAAACAGCCTGGGTGCGATTGCCGGGTCTTCCCCGCGCCAGCGGGGGTGTTTCCCAGTGGGATCATAAATTTTTTTTATATATCCCGTCTTCCCCGCGCCAGCGGGGGTGTTTCTTAATTCTCAGGTTCTACTCCCTTTGGGGGTAGGTCTTCCCCGCGCCAGCGGGGGTGTTTCTCCCCGGAAAAGATCGTGGCTGTCACCAAAGACGTCTTCCCCGCGCCAGCGGGGGTGTTTCTCCGATTCCATCAAAGACAGTCGTCCTGAAATCGTCTTCCCCGCGCCAGCGGGGGTGTTTCTTTTGGCGATGGCAGCGGAAAAGAACGCACAGAGTCTTCCCCGCGCCAGCGGGGGTGTTTCTGTCTTGAAAACGTCTTGACAAAGTTTAGAAATGTCTTCCCCGCGCCAGCGGGGGTGTTTCTATTGGACTTGTGCGGGGACTTCGTATGACGGGGTCTTCCCCGCGCCAGCGGGGGTGTTTCCGGGTCATGAAGCCGCGCAAGTCCTCGCGGTACGTCTTCCCCGCGCCAGCGGGGGTGTTTCTCCAGCATATACGGGTCAAGTTTTCCTTCATCGGTCTTCCCCGCGCCAGCGGGGGTGTTTCCTCGGGAAGGACCGCGTAAACTCCCGCTGGAATGTCTTCCCCGCGCCAGCGGGGGTGTTTCTAAGGTCTTTCAATTACGTTTCCCGTCCGGCCGGTCTTCCCCGCGCCAGCGGGGGTGTTTCTTTGTGATTCCCAACCAAATATTTTCACGGATGGTCTTCCCCGCGCCAGCGGGGGTGTTTCTACTCGGCTTCGAAGGGACGCTGACCATCGACGGTCTTCCCCGCGCCAGCGGGGGTGTTTCCGTTATCGCGACCTGCACCAACCACTGGGGCGGTCTTCCCCGCGCCAGCGGGGGTGTTTCTCTCCCAGGAAGAGTCGGAAGAAGTGAGCCGCTGTCTTCCCCGCGCCAGCGGGGGTGTTTCCGGCGGCCTTGACGAAAGACAGACGAAGCGTCTGTCTTCCCCGCGCCAGCGGGGGTGTTTCCGGCAAGACCCGCCGCTTTAATATCCTGAACAACTCTTCCCCGCCTACGCGGGGGTGTTTCTATCGTGTCGAATATTCGTTCACTGAGGCTGTTCTCTTCCCCGCCTACGCGGGGGTGTTTCCGCCACAGAGGTGAGCCAGTTCCTTGAGTGTCGCTCTTCCCCGCCTACGCGGGGGTGTTTCCTCCTTTATCCTTTTACCCTTTTGAAGTCCCGCCTCTTCCCCGCCTACGCGGGGGTGTTTCTATCGTCCATGGTCTTCCCCTGACACGTGAAGACTCTTCCCCGCCTACGCGGGGGTGTTTCCGCCTCAGCGTTCGTCTTGCCGGTCAGCTCGTGCTCTTCCCCGCCTACGCGGGGGTGTTTCTGTGAATCGGCTTTCGGCTCTGGAGAGCGTCAACTCTTCCCCGCCTACGCGGGGGTGTTTCCCACCCCAGCCGATGCCCCATTGACGCCAAGCGCTCTTCCCCGCCTACGCGGGGGTGTTTCTTAAATCCCGAGTGGGTGGAATGGCTGATGGGCCTCTTCCCCGCCTACGCGGGGGTGTTTCCTTAAAAAATGCTATATTTGATTATCGGAAAACCTCTTCCCCGCCTACGCGGGGGTGTTTCTAAATCGTTTTTCTCTTGAAAAAGCGTTTTTAACTCTTCCCCGCCTACGCGGGGGTGTTTCACTCGCCATTCTCATCAAGATAGGCTTTCGGAACTCTTCCCCGCCTACGCGGGGGTGTTTCTTTGGACTTTTCGGCCTGTCACAGTTCTCGCGCCTCTTCCCCGCCTACGCGGGGGTGTTTCCCCGCCGGTCCCGCTCAGCTCGCTCTACCCGGACTCTTCCCCGCCTACGCGGGGGTGTTTCTCTCTCTGAAATTTTCCATTAAATCCTGAATTTCTCTTCCCCGCCTACGCGGGGGTGTTTCCTTCCTGCTCACCCAGCGATACCAGCGCGAGGACTCTTCCCCGCCTACGCGGGGGTGTTTCCCTCAAAAGACGCAAATGTGATCACTTTTGCGGCTCTTCCCCGCCTACGCGGCAGGGCCAACTTATGAATGGGGTAAAATTTTTGTTAAAGTGGAGAATTTGTACGGCGCTAATTTTCCACTTCTGCAAGGTCGTTGGGTGGGAAAAGGAGTTCCGCTATTTTACTGCGAAATTTCCGGTCCAACTGCACGTGAAGGATCGCCTTGGTTAAACTCATTTTTCGATCCACGCCACGCAGGAACGAAACGGCCGCTCGCCGTAAAATTACGAGGTTTTCCGCGTTCCAGCCTTTGTGTGTTCGTTGTTTGTCCTCGTTAAATGTGAC
>JAFTCU010000092.1 GCA_017454585.1 Thermoguttaceae bacterium
CAGATCCCGGACGCTTTAACGATGGGGTCTTCCTGCGCGGGCAATCTGGTAATGATGAGCTGGGCGGATGGGTCTGACCGACTCACCTCAACGCTGAACCTGAACGGTCATACGGAAACCGTCAACGGGCTGGTCTGCGCGGATCATTTGAGCGTGATCACGGGTAACGAGAACAGTAAACTGATCGTCGGCGCGAATAACGCAACTTCGGAGTTCGGCGGAATCATTCAGGGCGCCATGCAGCTTCAAAAAATCGGCTCGGGTACGCTGACCCTTTCCGGAGCCAGCACGTACACGGGCGCAACGACCATTTCGGAAGGCACGGTCAAAGTGACGGCTCCGGGCACGTTGGGCACAGGAACCGCGACGATCGCTTCCGGCGCTACAGTGGAGATCGCGACCTCCGAAACCCCCTGGACCTGGGGCGGCGGCGTGATCAACGGCGATGGGACCCTGAAAGTCACGGGCAGCGGCAGTTTCGTTATAACGCCTGCTGCGATGCAAATCAGCAACGACGGAAAACTTATCGTCGATGGCGCCAGCGTGACTCTTAATAACGACTCCTCGACCGCGAACGCCGATTACTCCGGCGCGGAGATCTTCATCAATAACGGCGGGACGGTCACGTTCGCCCGGTCCGGCAGCAGAGACCAGTTCTGGATCTCCAAACAGACGACCATCACCTTCGACGAAAACGGCGGCGGAACGTTCAACGCCGGCGACAATCACAGCATCAACCTGGTGAATAACTCGCAGACACGATTCGTCACCAAGGGCGGCGCGACCAATTATATTAAGGGTGCAAGCGGATTCAACCTTCACGGCCAGAGCCTGACGTTCGACGTCGCCAAAGGCACAAGTGAAAGCGGCATCGATCTCGAACTTTCCGCCCGTCTCTGGAACAACCAGGGCGTCATCAAAAACGGCCCCGGCACCATGTCGATCACCTGTAACAACACCAACAATGGTTACAGAGGCAAAACGGAAATCAACGCCGGAACGCTTGTCCTTGCCGGGAATGGAACGTTTGGTGCCGGCACAAGCGCCATTACGGTCGCTTCCGGCGCGACGCTGAAATTCGCCGCCGATTTGGTGAATACCACGATCGCCAACCCCATTTCCGGGGCGGGAACGATCGTTAAGGACGGGACCAACACGGTCACTCTTACCGGCACGAACACCTACACGGGCGACGTGACGATCAACGGCGGTTCGCTCGCCTTCCTGATGGATGGCACGAACAAAAATTTGAACGTGAAGAAAGTTTCCGGCTCCGGCGATCTGGTCCTGCGGCTTGCCGGGGGCAACTATGACACAAGGTTGCCGAATTTGGTGAATAATGGTTTTGCTGGCACGATCTCTCTGGTTCAGGAAGGCGGAGCCAGCGGCAACAAGATCAACTCCAACGGCCAAACCTTTGAAGGTTTCACGTTCAAGGTCAATCCGGGAACCTCGATTTATATTCAGGGTAACGAATTTAAAGCGGACGTTCTCCTCGCAGGCTCCGGTAACAGCGAAGGCCGCGGCGCGCTGCGTATCGCCAATACCGTGAGCGGCACCGTGACGGTTATGTCAGACGCCGCGATGGGGTTTGACGGTTCCAGAACGGTTTCCGGCAACATCGTCTCGGGCGCGGAAAGCGGCGAAGTCACGCTTCAGCTCAAACCTTATGACGCCAGCGGCGCCTATGGAACATTTACCGGCTCGATTTCCGATGGTGATACCGGTTCCAAACTGGGGATCCGCGTGGTCAACGGAACGCAGCACGTCCTGAGCGGCAATTTATCCTATACCGGGGCCACGACGGTCGATTCCGGGAAAGGACTGAACCTCACTGGCGCAAATACCAGTCTGGCCAATTCCCGCGCGGTCAACGTCAACGGGACGCTTAATTTCACGGGTTACACCGGTGCGGAGGACATGCAGTTTAACAATCTGACCGGTACGAACGGGGCGATCGTCGGGACCGGTAAAAACCTGAAGCTCAGCAGCGACACGGAAAGCGCGTTTTCCGGAACGATCGACGTCGCCAACCTGACCATTTCTTCGGGCGGTTTCAACCTGAAGGGCAGCACGACCGGCGGGATCACGGTTGGACCGAACGCGGTCTTCTCGCCGGGCAATTCAGCTGGCAAGGCGGAGGTCGGCGGCACGTTCACGCTTGCGGCGGACAGCTCGAAACTCGTGATGGAGCTTGGAGGTACAGACCCGACCCAGAACGACATCCTGATCGTTTCGGGTGACCTGGCTCTGAATGACGGCAAGGTCTTCCTGCAACTGGCGGAAGGTTCCGCGTTGAAGGGTGGCGACAGTTTCACGGCGGTTTTGTCGGGGCTGAACAGCGCTGACCTTGCGGATGATTTTATCGCTAATTACGTAAGCTCTCCCATTTTCACGGATCTGGCCTACAGCCAGTTGACGACGGGCGAGTTCGCCGGCTTGTATGCTATCACTGGTTCGCTCGACTCGAATGCCATTCCTGAACCGGCGACGTGGGCGCTGCTTGCACTTGGCGTGTTTGGGTTATTGTGGGGACGATGCTTCCAGCGTTGTCTGGGAAAAAACATTACAGATGCTTGAAGCGTCATTTCCTCAAATTCCTTTAAGGTTTTAAAATGAAATCGATCCCTATGAATATCAAAAAAGTATCCTTCCGCGCGGCTTTCGCAGTCCTTTTCGCAGCGGTGCTTTTGTTGGCTGCTTCCGCGCAGGCGCAGACCGATCTGGACGGCTCGGACCTGATCGTTACCGGTGCCGGCCCGTGGAACCTTTCGTACACCAACTCGAATAATAGCTCGCAGTCGATTGTTGCGGTCTATGATCTCGCCAATGGGACGCGTTACGACTACTCCGGCGCCTTTACCGGTAATCTGTTTATCGACATTACCCATCAGGGATACGCCAACAACGATAACCGCTTTACTTTTTCCAACACAGGAAATAATTTTACCGGCGGCGTTGCGATGCACAACGGGATTTTGTTTGTTACGAACAGCAATCAGGCCGTCAATTTTGCCGGCGGCCTTACGCTTGATAAGGCCGTTTTGATGGCGTTTGGCGAATATAATAATACCCTGAAAATCGCAAATGGCTCTTTTGCCGGTCTGCGCGCGTCAGGCGGTGGTATCCAGCAAAATGGGGTCATTTCCGGCAACGGGGACCTGGTGATCGTTACAGACGGTAACACGGTTACCTTGTCGGGCGCAAACACCTATACCGGTGTTACGTCGGTCGGTACCGTGAAAGGCGGGGCAAATACTGCGGCTTTTCTCGCTCTTGGCGCGGACAATACGCTGCCGTCCACGACCGTCGTGGAAGTCGGCAAGTCGCAAATCGCCACTTACTCCAATCTGCCCGCGACCGCGAGCCTTGACCTTAACGGCACGACGCAGACGATTGCCGGTCTGCATGGTTCCTCGATTGCGACCATTACGAACTCTTCCGAGGATGCCGGGGCCAATGTGACCATCAACCTCGCGGCGGGAAAATCTTACGATTACGCCGGTTCGATCACCGGAAAGAGTGCGGCGCTTTTGACCAACCTGACGATCACCGGTGAGGGGAACCAGACGTTCGGCGGGAACATTACCAACGTGAGCATCACCAGTTCCACGACGGGAACGCTGACGATTGGCGGGAATACCGTCAGCCTTGCCAGCCTTGCAGTCAGCGCGGGAACGCTGGCTCTTACGCCCAACGTCAATATGACGGTCAGCGGCAAAATCACGCTTCCCGCATCCGCCGGGGGCCTTTTGGACCTGAACGGCGCCAATTTGACGTACACGTCCCCAAATATAGCCGACTTTACCAGCCTCGATATTACGAACACCAACACCGAAACGCAGTCGGTCCTGACGTTTGCCCCGAGCGCGGATGTGTCCGTGACTTATGGCAAAAAGGTCTCCGGCAATACGCGCCTGGTCGTCAAACTGCCGACCAATCAGAATAACGGCGACCGGTTCACCATTGGCAACACAGGGAACGATTTTACCGGAGGTTTGCTCATCGAGCAGGGAACCATCCGCGTTGACGATTACCGTGTTCTGGGAACGAGCAAGCAGATCGACATGAAGAACGGCAGCCTGATGACGAAACTGGCGTTTGATGATTACACGATCAACCTGGTCGGTGACGTCAGCAAGAACGAACGCGGCGCGATCCGCATGTCCGGCGCCAACATCACGACGTTTTCGGGGAAGATCACCGGCGTCGGCTCGCTGGAAATCGTCAACGACAACGCCTGCACGCTTACCAACACCGGGAATGATTATCAGGGCAAAACCTATATCGGGAATCTGGGCTGGAGAAAAAATTCTGGGTCAGACCTGGGGAATGCCGCTACGCTTGTCCTGGGCAACAGCGGCGTCCTGCCGGATACGACCGTCGTGGTGTTTGGATATGACGGTTCCAACAATTTGGCTGACGCGCCGTCTGGGACCCAGACTCTTAATTTAAATGGTCATAATGAAACCGTGGCGGGGCTTACGGATTTCCTGGGCAAAGGCGTGATCACGTCTTCGACGGACGCGACGCTGACCGTCAAGGCGGAGAACGATTACCGGTACGCCGGCGCCGTCAAAGATTCCGCGACCGTGGACAAGCAGGGGAGCGGGACGCTGACCGTTCTCGGGAACAATACCGGCAAGTTCGTCGTGAGTGAAGGGACGCTGGTCCTCTCCGGCGACAACTCCGGCGCGAAAGGCGTGACGGTTGCGGAAAACGCGACGTTGGTTGCGGCCGGTGAGAACGCTGCCGCGACCCGGATCGACCTGGCGGGCGGAACTCTGAAAGCCCACCAGTCTTCCATGCTGGATAACGCTACGATCACTGCGACGGCGGGCGATTCCGTGATCGCTTTGCCGGTGGGTGGGTACAGCCGCGAGCTGTTCACGGGCACCTATAATAATATGTCCGACTTCACCAATCCGGAGTACATCACCAACATGGACCCGATCGCGAACAGGGCGTATGTTCCGACCAACAACATGGCAAACTTCACGATCGACATTTGGGGCAACCCTGCCGCGGACGAAAACAACACGAACCTCCTGCGGACGACCGTCGTCAACACGACTGACGCGCCGATCACGCTGGAATTCGGCTACACGTTCCGCAATGACGGTTACCTGGCGATCACGGATCCCGATGGAAACCAGACCGTCGTGCTGGATTGGAGTTCCGAGACCCCGACTTCAGCGGCGGTTTCCCAAAACGGAACCTTCACTTTCGAGCCGGGCGTTGGTTATACCATCGAGGCTCGCTTGACCCGGTTCAATAAAACCATCGGCGCCCACAGCGGCGGCCTGAACGGCGCTGAAGGAACGCTCGTCGGTATGGGCGCCCGCGTCAGCGGAACGGACGGCGAGTACCTCCCGCTGAACTTCGACGGCAATAACTGGACGTTCGCCGACGGCAGTTTCACCATTTACAGCGATGACGTTCATTTCTCGGCCCCGGTCACGATCAACGAGGGCGCGTCGCTCGCTTTTGATACGCAAAACTTCGACTTTGCCAACTCCGCGGCATTCAGCGGGGCGGGGACGTTGAAAGTTGATCCGAACGAAGGCGTCACGCATACGTATTCCGGCACTCTCGGCGATTCGATCGCTCTGGTCAAAACGGGCGCGGGAACGATGGAGGTCACCGGCACGAACACCTACACCGGCGGGACGGCCGTTTCGGAAGGCGTTCTGAAGCTCATCGGCGACGCGGTGGCGGCGAACGGTCCGACGACGCTCGAAGCGAACGGTACGCTGGAATTTAATGTTCCCGAGCAGACGAAAGCGCTGACGTTCGACGATACGAACAAGATCACCGGTGCGGGCCAGGTCACCAAGACCGGCGCTGGTACGCTTCAGGTCGAGGCCGCTGCAGGGTCGATGGAAGTGGGTGGCTTCACCGTTTCGGAGGGCCGGCTCGATATGGGCGGTTTTCTCACGGGTGATCTGACCATCGGCGATGGCGCGGAGTTCTCGCCTGGCGTTTCGATCGGCTCTTTGGATATTACGGGCGGTTTCATCCTTGGCGAAGCGGACGGCACCGGCGCGCGGATGATCGTGGAGATCAGCGGTTCGGACATCGACCAGAACGACCAGCTGATCGCTTCGGGGAACCTGATCCTGAATGATGGAAGCGTCATTCAGCTGGAAATGGCGGAAGACTTCGGCCTGAACCCCGGCGACAGTTTTGAAGTGGTATTCCATGGAAATAACAGTGAAGATTACAATTTCGATGATTTCATTGAAACGTTCGTTGAAGCGGGCGATTTCACGAATCTGAAGTACCAGCAACTCAGTTCGGGTCTTTGGGGCTTAACAGGTACTTTTGGCGAAGCTTCTCCATCTGTTCCGGAACCGTCCACGTGGCTTTTGCTCCTGCTCGGCACGGTCGGACTGCTTTACTGGCGGAAGAAATAAAAAATAAAATTTGCGGAGACGCCGCTTCCGGTGCCGTCTCCGCAATGTTTATAATATTGAATCAATTTGAGGAAATAAGATGAGATCCACCCGGGTAAACCGTGTTATCCTCTCCCACCGTTTTTTGACCTGTGTTTTGGTCGCGGCGTTTCTGGCGGCTGCCGTTTTGGGGGATTCTGCGCAGGCGCAGACCGATTTGAAAGGCGCAAGTAAAGAGATCACGGCCTCCGGTCCGTGGAATGTTGACTATACCAACACGAACGCGGACCAAACGTCCAATATCGTGATCGGCCCTCTTACCAACAGCACGCGTTTCACTTATTCCGGCGCGCTTACCGGCAATATTCATGTTGACGTTACGCACCAATCGCACACGAACAACGAAAACCGCTTTACCATCTCTAACGCAGGAAACACTTTTACCGGCGGTCTGACCATGCACGGCGGGATCCTGCATGTTACTAACGCCAATCAGCTGGCCAGTTTCAGTGGTGGGCTTACGCTCGACAATGCCGTTTTTATGGCGTTTGACGAATGCAACTTTGACGTTACCATTCCCGAAGGCGCTTTTGGCGGAATGCGCGCCAGCGGCGGCAATATCGTTTTGAATCAGAAAGTCACCGGCGCCGGCGATCTGGTCGTTGTTACCGAAGCGGGCAGCATGGTAGAATTGAAAGGTACAAACGACTACGCAGGCGTAACGTCGATCGGTACCGTTCGGGGCGGAAGCAATATCCATTCGTATCTGATTCTCGGCGCAGACAACACGCTGCCGTCCACGACCGTCGTGGAAGTCGGCAAGTCGCAAATCGCCACCTACGCCTATTCACCCGCGACCGCGAGCCTTGATCTCAAAGGCACGACGCAGACGATTGCCGGTCTGCATGGTTCCTCGATCGCGACCATTACGAACTCTTCCGAGGATGCCGGGGCCAATGTGACCATCAACCTCGCGGCGGGAAAATCTTACGATTACGCCGGTTCGATCACCGGAAAGAGCGCGGCGCTTTTGACCAACCTGACGATCACCGGTGAGGGGAACCAGACGTTCGGCGGGAACATTTCCAACGCGAGCATCACCAGTTCCACGACGGGAACGCTGACGATTGGCGGGAATACCGTCACTCTTGCCAGCCTTGAAGTCAGTGCGGGAACGCTGGCGCTTGCGCCCAACGTCAATATGACCGTCAGCGGAAATTTGACGTATGGTTCAACGCTGGACCTGAACGGCTCCAGCCTGACGTACAAGTCCAACGTTGCGACCGATTTCAACAATGTCGCCATCACCAACACCAACACGGATAAACTCTCCGTTTTGACTATCGCACCGACTGCGAACCTGACCGCGCAGCAATCATACAACAAAAAGATTTCCGGCAATACGCGCCTCGTTGTTAAATTGCCGCAAAATCAGAATAATCTCAGCCGGTTTATACTTGGTGGTACCAATGACTTCACCGGCGGTTTGTATATCGAACAGGGTACGGTCCGGGTGGACAATTACGCCTCGTTGGGAACGAATAAACAGATCGATATGAAGCACAGCAGCCTCATGACGAACCAGACGTTTGCGGGCTACACGATCAATCTGGTCGGCGACGCCAGTGCGGGCGAACGCGGCGCGATTCGTCTTTCCGGCGGAGACGGCAATTTTAAAGCCAAAATCACCGGCGTTGGCTCTTTGGAAATCGTCTACGACGGTCCGGTCACCCTGACCAATACGGAGAACGATTACCAGGGCAAAACCTATCTCGGCAACTTCCAATGGAGAAAAGATAACAATAGTGGGACAGGCGGGGCAACTACGCTCAATCTGGGCAACGACGAAGTCCTGCCAGACAAGACGATCGTGGTGTTTGGTAAAGACGCCAATGGAAGCGGCACAACAAGCGGCGTGGAAACGCTGGACTTGAATGGACATAAAGAAACGGTCGCCGGCATTACCAACGAAGACGGCCGAGGCGTGATTACATCCACTTCCGCCGCGACGCTGACGGTCAACGCGAATGCGGATTACACCTACAAGGGCAAAGTCACCGGCTCTGCGACCCTGGAAAAGAAGGGGACGGGTACGCTGACGATCACGGGAAACAATACCGGCTCTTTGGCCGTCACGGGCGGAACGTTGATTCTGACCGGCGACAATTCCGGCGCGCAAAGCATCACCGTCGGAGAGGGCGGAACGTTCATTCCCGCGGGAACGAACTCGGCGGCAACGCAAATCAACCTGCAGGGCGGTACGCTGAACTGCTATTCAACTCCTCATCTGGATGGTTCCACGATCACGGCGACTGCGGGCGATTCGACCATTAATATTATTGGACCTGAAGCGGGTACGTACGCGAGGCAGCTCTTTACCGGGACCGCCAAAGATATGTCCGACTTGACGAATCCGGAATTCATTTCCAACATGGATAAAATCGCGAATACCGCGTATCCCTCGGGCTCCTACGATGCCGATGTATGGGGTAATAAAGGTGGCGATGAAAACAACACCAACCTGCTGCAGACCCGGGTGGTCAATACGACGGGCTCGCCGATTTCGCTTGATTTCGCGTATCAGTTCCGCAACAGCGCGTATCTGGCGGTGACGGATTCAGCAGGGAATATGACCGTTGTTATGGATTGGGTTGATTCCTCTAATCATCCAGTTACTGATCCAGTTTCTGGGGTAAATTATGAGTATGCAAACAATGCCGGCTCATTTACCTTTGAACCGGGCGAAGCCTATACGATCGAAGCGCGTCTGTTCCGCTTCAACCGAACCATCGGCGCCAACGGCGGCGGGCTCAACGGATTTGACGGAACGCTCGTCGGCCTGGGCGCCAAAGTCAGCGGGTCGGAAGGCGAGTATTTGCCGCTCAATTTCGACGGCAACAACTGGACGTTCGGCGACGGCAGTTTTACGTTCAGCAAAGCGGGCCTGAGTTTTGCGGATCCGGTGACGGTCAGCGAGGACGCGTCCATCGTGATCAATTCGCCCAACTCGGATCTCGACATTACCTCACCCATCAGCGGCGCGGGCACGATCACCTTTAATCAGGACGAGGGGTTTGTACACACGTATTCCGGCACGGCAAACGCTCCGCAGCTTTCGGTCGTTAAAACGGGCTTGGGAACCATGCAGATCAATGCCGCTCAGGGCGTTTTCAACGTGAAAGACCTGACCGTCGCGGCGGGCCGGCTGGATATGAAAGAGTACCTCACGGGCCGGATGCAGGTCAACAACGGCGCGTCCTTCTCGCCGGGCAACTCGATCGGGAAACTGACGGTCGATGGAAGTTTCGCGCTCGGTCAGGCTCTGGAAGGCGGCGACCTTGCGAAGATCATCATGGAGATCGCAGGACCCGACGCGGACCAGAACGACCAGCTGATCGTCACGGGCGACCTGGAACTGAACAACGGCGTGGTTTTGCTGGAATTTTCCGAGGGCATCCATTTGAACCAGGGGGATACGGTTACCGTGTTGTTCTCGGCTGACAACAGCGCGGATCTCGAGCCGACCTTTATCAAGGATTACGTCCAGGCGCCTGCATTATTGCAGAATTTGAGTTACGTCCAGCTTGGTTCGGGTTACTGGGCCATCACCGCTGCGGCGGACTATAATGCTGTGCCGGAACCCGCGACGTGGGCGCTGCTCCTGCTCGGTGTGTTTGGTCTGCTGTACACCCGAAAGCGCAGGTAATTTCAATGCAAAAATTCAGAAGTGAGGAGCCGCGAGTGGCTCCTCCTTTTTTTAGGTGTACTCCTCAAAATATCCTGCCCCCCCTTGTAATTTCTTTCGCAGCGGGATATACTGGCATTAGTGTTTTTACAATTCAAATTTCTTTTACGAGCCAATGACTATGAAACGAACTTTAACCCTCCTTTTCATGTTGGCGCTTCTGGCGCTTCAGACGGTAAACCTTCCTGCCGCGGCCCCTTCCAACCCCAATCTGGCGCGGCGGGCGACGGCGTCGGCGACGTCCGAATACGCGGACTTTCACTCTGCTGACAAAGCGATCGACGGGTTGATTGCCGAGCCGCACAGCGGTGACTCGGGTCAGGCGTGGGCGATCAAAGGCGCGGAGGCGAAGGGTAAAGCCAACTTCACCCTGACGTGGAAAGAACCGGTCGAGGTGTCCGAAATCGTGTACTTCGGCCGGGCTGGCGCGTCGTACATCGACGAGGGGTTCAAGGACGTCGAGGTTTACCTCAACGACTCGAAAACGCCCGTCGTGAAAACGCAGCTCAAGCCGATTGTGGAGGCCCAGAAGCTCGATTTCCCCAAGACGGCCGTGACGTCGATCACTCTGAAGTTTCTCTCCGACTACGGGCGGCCCAACTCCGGCGCGGCGGAAATCATGGTCTTTGCCGACCCCGCATCGGACGAGCACATTCATGGGGTCATTCATCCCGATCTGACGGAAGAATTCGTCGATTCGGCGCTTCCGGACGAGATCATTTTCTGCACGCGCAAGCACATGCCCGAGCACTGGTACGCGAATTTCGGCTACTACGCCGACAGCGTGTACCACAAGCCGTACCCGGCAAATTCGGGTGGAGGGCTATATGCCTACAACGTCAAAACGAAAACGGTGCGGACCATTTTGGAGGACAAAGAAGGGATGTTCCGCGACCCGAACGTTCATTACGACGCCAAAAAAATCCTCTTTTCCTACTGCCCGGCCGGGAAAAACAACTACAGACTGTACGAGATCAACGTGGACGGAACCGGCCTGAAGCAGATCACCGGCATTGGGGAGGACGCGCCGCTCAAACTCCCCGTGGGGGTGGTTCCCGACGAGACGCCCGGCTGGCGCATGGCGGCCACGTGTAACCTGAACACGCGCGACTTTTCACCCCCGGGCTGGGACGACTACGAGGCGACGTACCTGCCGGACGACTCGATCGTCTTTTGCTCAACCCGGGCGAAACGCTACGTCGGCTGCTGGCTGACGCACGTCGGCACGATCTACAAATGCGACCCGGACGGTTCGAACATCATCCCGCTCTCGTGCAACGTCGAGCAGGACAATACACCGTGGGTCCTTAATAACGGCCAGATCGCGTACATGCGCTGGGAGTACGTGGACCGCTCGCAGGTGAACTACCACCACCTCTGGACGATGAATCAGGACGGGACCCGGCAGATGGTCCTTTTCGGAAACCTGCATCCCGGCGGCGTGTTCATCGACGCGAAGCCGATCCCAGGCTCGCAGAAGATCGTCTGCTCGAACAGTCCGGGCCACGGACGAACCGAGCATTACGGCAAACTGGCCGTCCTGGATCCCGGCGCCGGCCCCGATAAAAAGGAGTCCCTGCGGAACATCACCAGCGACGCGAATCATTCCGACCCGTGGGCGTTCGACGAGGACCACTTCATGACCGCGTCGCAGGACAAAATCATGATCATCAACGGTCAGGGCCAGCAGACCGTTCTGTTCCAACTTCCGGAGGAACTCCGCGAGCAGGGGTTCAAGGTGAACGAGCCCCGGCCGCTGGCGCCGCGTCCGCGTGAGTACGTCATCCCGAAGCAGACGGACTACTCGAAAGACTACGGCACGCTGGCGATGGCGAATCTCTACAAAGGACGCAAAATGCAGAGCGTGAAGCCTGGGACGGTCAAGAGCCTGCTCATCTACGAGACGCTTCCGAAGCCGATCCACTACACGGGCGGCACCGAGATGATGTCGATCTTCGGCACGTTCACGCTCGAGCGCCTTTTGGGGAGAGTCCCGGTCAGCGAGGACGGCTCCGCGTACTTCAAACTCCCCGCCAACCGCCCGGTCCTGTTCCTTGCCATGGACGAGAACGGGCACTGCGTCAAGCGGATGCACTCGTTCGTTTCGGTCATGCCGGGCGAAAGCACGATCTGCATCGGCTGCCACGAGGAGCGGACGCTCACCCCGACGCTGGACGACCGGAATCGTCTGTTCAAGATGATCCATAACGATGCGCCGGCCGAGATCCAGCCCATCACGGACATGAAGGACCTCGGGCCGGATTTTCACGGCGTGTTCGACTTCCCGCGTGACGTGCAGCCGATCCTGGACCGGCACTGCGTCGAGTGCCACAACACGCGGCGCGAGGACGGCGGCGTCAATCTCTCCGGCCATTGGACCCCGATGTACACGATCAGCTACACGCATCTGACGTGGTATAATCTGCTGGGCGACAATCGAAACCGGGCGGAGAGCAACTTCGAGCCGTACGAGATCGGGACCGGTTCCAGCCGGCTGGTCAAGCTGATCGAAGAGGGGCATCAGGGCGTGAAAATGCCGCCGGAAGAGCAGGCGGTCATTCGGTACTGGATCGACGCGGGGGCGAACTTTGCCGGCACGTACGCCTCGGAAGCCTCGGGCGGCGTGGGCTACTACATGGCGAACATTCCCGTGTGGAATCAGGAGACGTGGGCGGAACAGACGGCCATGCGCGAAGCGGTCTCCCGGCGCTGCGACGGCTGCCACGCTCCGACCGAGCAGGACAAAAAGCGGGGAAAGTACGACATTTACGTGGATAATTACTCGCCGGACAATCCGCGGACGCGAGGCGATCACACGGTCGCGCACGATCTGTGCGAGGGGAACGCCCGTTACTCCCGCATGGAGATTTTCGACCTTTCGTACCCCGAGGAATCGAAGGCGCTGCTCGCTCCGCTGAGCCGGTCAGCCGGCGGCTTGGGCGTTTGTGAAGCGAAGGCAGGAAAACCGGTTTTCGAGTCCACCGATGACCCTGACTACCAGACGATCCTCAAGGGGATCCAGCGCGGGCGCGACTACATCCTCAACGAGGATAACCGGTACTCGATGATCTACCGCGACCCGAACAACGGCGACGCGCCGCAGGCGTTCCGGCCCCGCTGGGCGTACTTGCGGGAAATGATCCGTTATGGTATTTTGCCGACCGACGCGGACCCGAAAGCGACCTACAACCCGTTCACACTGGATGAGGAGTACTGGCGTTCGTTCTGGTTCGAGCCGGAAAAACCTTGATCCGTTCCTTTTATTAAGCCTGAACCACGATGATGACCGAATCACCTTACTCAACCCCTTTTTTCAGATTTCACGTGTGGAACGGTGGGATCCTTTTGTTCGTCATTACGTTTTTAACCGCGAATGCACTTTTGGTTGGCGCAGATACGAAGGACGTCAAGCCCATTCGTGACGGCCATTCGCATAATGACTACTGGCGTAACCGTCCCATGCTGGACGCTCTCGATCACGGTTTTTGTAGTGTCGAGGCGGATGTGTTCCTTCGTGATGGAAAGTTTTGGGCGGGGCATACAAGGGCAGAGATCCTGCTGGGCCGCAATCTGGAAACCATTTATTTTAAAACGCTCAAGGAGCGGATCGCCCAAAATGGCGGAACCGTCTATCCTGGCGTTGAGACGTTCTATTTGTGGATCGAATTCAAGGAAGACCCTGAAAAAGCGTGGGCAGCGTTATCACCGCTGCTGGAAAAGTACAAAGATATGTTTTGCTCGGTAACGGACGGCGTGAAGAAGCCCGGCCCGGTTCAGGTGATCATTACCGGCAACCGGCCGTTTAAGGCGTTTGAGGATCCCAATGGGAAAACATTTTACGCGACGCTGGACGGACGCTCTGCCGATCTGGATGATCCCAATCGTCCTGCCTGGATGGTTGGGGCGATCAATGAAAACTGGGGAAGTATCTGCTCGTGGAAGGGTAAAGGCGAATTTCCCGCAGACGAGCGTGCCAGGCTGGCGGCGTTGATCGACAAAGCTCATAATCAGGGGCGTCTGCTGCGGTTCTGGGGAGCGCCGCAAAATGCAGACTTCTGGATGGAACTGCGTCGGTTGAAAGTCGATTTTATCAACACCGACCATCTGACGACGTTCAGGAATTTTGACAGTCAATATCGTACAGCTCAGTAGTCTGACAGAAGGTCCATCAATGTGGGGAGTTTAAACAACGCTGGAAGGATCCTCCCCGCAGAAGTCTCTTTTTTAATTTTTTTCGTTTTTTTTTCTCGGATTGCCCAGAAATTACAGGGAATTGGACTATAATTAAATTTAAATGATTAGATTTGGATCGGGTTTTGACTGGCCCAGACGTCCAGAATTTTGAGGAAACAAAATGAAATCAACCTTTATGAATAGCGTGATTCATCCCCGCAGACGTGTTTTTATTTCGTGTGGTCTGGCTCTTTGTACGATGCTTTGCATGGTTGGCGGCGCGGCGGCGGACGTGGTTTCCTACTTCAATTTCGACTCCGGGAATTACGTCAACTCCCAGCTCACCCCGACGGTTTCGGGCAATCCGACGACCATCACGGGCCGGTACGGGGAAGGGATGGACTTTGCCGCGGGTGACCGATGGGTCTTTACCGGCGATCAGCTCGTCGATTTTCTTTCCTCACTGGACAAAACCTGCACGATCAGTTTCTGGGCCAACACGAAAAGCGACACGCGCTCCACGGGCGGCACCCGCAACGCTTTCTGGCTGAGCAACGATGCGACGTTCAACGACAGCAGCTCGAACAACCGCAACATGTTCTGCCACTTCGCCTACAGCAACGGCAATGCGTATTTCGATTCCGGCACGGCCAATAACGGCTACGACCGCATCAATAAAGTGTACAACGCAGACAGCGATTACCCCGTCGGGGAATGGGTCCACTGGACGTACGTCAAGGACGCAACCGCCGGCACCATGCGCGTTTACCGCAACGGCGTCGAGTGGATGGCAGGCTCCGGCAAAACCCGCAGCGTTTCCGGCATCGTGGGAATGACGATCGCGAACCAGCTTTCTGTTCAGATGGACGATTTCGTCGTGGATAACAAAGCTCTGACCTCGGGCGAGATCCTGAATCTGGCGACGTCACAGACCGCTCTGGTTTCAGACGTGATGAACCGTTCGCTGAGCAACGCCAGCATGGAGATCAGCCCCGGCGGCATCGGCACGGTCGGCACCATGCGTTTCATCCAGCAGGAAAACCTGGCTTACAACCGCGGCGATTTCGCTTTGCAGTCCTCCACGACCAACGGCGGCGTTGCGTCCCGCGCGGTGGACGGCAATACCAACACGGGCTGGGGCGGCGGCAGTATGATCCATACGGACTACAACGACAATGAATGGTGGCAGGTCCAGTTCGCCGATTCCGCCGTTCCGGTCGATAAAGTGACCATCTGGAACCGAACGGATACCGGGAGCACGAACCGGCTGGGTAACTTCACCATGAATTTTTACCTGGAAGACCCATCCGTCAACACCGAGGCGGCGCCGGTTTATACCTATACGTATTCCGGGACGTTCCCCGGCACCGGGACGATCGATCTGCCAGAGACGTTCAACGCCAACTGGGTCCGCATCACGAACGGCGTCAAGCAGCCGCTGAACATTTCCGAGGTCCAGATCTACTCCCCGACCGACAACGGCGGCTTCTCCGCGGCCAGCAACAACGGCGCGGTGATCGACGGCAAACAGTACCAGTCGTACAACCTGACTTTGTCCGACAATTCCGTTTTGACCATGGACGTGAACGGGACCGAAAAGGATAAACTCTCCGTTTCCGGCGCGCTGAACATGGGCGGAACCCTGAAACTCAATTTCATAAACGCCAGCGCATTTACGGCCGCGGACGTTTCCAATTTTTTGTCCGCGAATTCCTTTGTCGGCAATTTCGACAGGATCGAATTTGCGGGTGACGACGCGCAAACGTTCCTCAACAGCAACATGGTCATTCGCAGTGTCCTTGGGGAGAACCTCAAAGCGGAGGAGATGATCCACTGGATCAGCACGCCGCAGGACAAAAACTTCGTGAACGTGAACAACTGGTCGTCCAACCCGATCAACCAGAACGTCGCGGCGGGCCTCTACGGGGGCGAGGCGTCGAACATGACCCTCAACACGTCCATGAGTCTGGGCTACCTGCACCTGGGCTACAGCGGGTCTGCCGGCGAAACGTCCCTGACGCTGCAAAACGGCGCGAATCTTTCGGTCACTGGCATGTCGGCAGGTGAAAACGCCCCGGCCACATTTACCGTCGAGTCCGGCGCGACCTTCACGGCTTCCGGCAACCTCCACGTGGGGCACGGTCCCGGTTCAGAGGGCGTTTTCAATGTAAACGGCGGTACAGTCACCGTCAACAAACTCAAGCCCGGCGTTTTCAGCGGTTCCAAAGGGATCGTCAACATTTCCGGCGGCGAGGTCACGGTGAATACCGAATCGGAAATCGGCGATGCCGGCACGGGGCAAGTTACGGTTTCCGGCTCGGGTAAACTGACGTTCAACGGCCCGGTACGTATTGCAAACAACAGCGGTCCCAATTCGTTTATCAATATTGAAGAGAACGGCGAGATGACGGTCAGAGACCTGTTTGTCGGCCAGCGCGGAACGCTTCAGGGAAGCATGACGCTTTCGGACAATGCGAAATTGACGGTAAATGGCAATCTTCAGATTGGTACGGACGGCAGCTCGAAAGGTTCCGGTACGATGACGCTCAAGGATAACGCCTCTGTAACGGTTACCAGTTCAGGCAGACCGTATATTGGTTATAATGCCGGCACGAGTACGCTCAATATTTCAGACAATGCGTCGTTTACCGTTTCCTCGCCCGGTCTTGTCATTGGCGAGGCGGGAACCGGCGTCATTAACCAGACCGGCGGAACCATAACTTTAAATACAACGGCTCAGATTTATACCGGCGACGCTGCTTCAGGCACTGCAATTCTCAATATTTCCGGCGGCGAGTTTAACGCCAGTAATCAATTTGTTGGCGGTACGCGCGGCAAATCGACCATCAATCTGTCGGGAACGGGCGTGATGAATCTGAACAGAGAGTTCGTCGGCGCGCCGGGTTACGCTCAATCGTCCATTTCGGTCGTCAACCAGACGGGCGGAACGATGAACGTGAAGGCGGGCATTCAATACGGGTTAAACGCCAACCAGGGGTCAGGTGTTTATAACCTTTCCGACGGTACACTCAACACCACGACGATCAAGCGTTTGGCTTCCTCAACCAATTTGAACGCGCAGTTCAACCTGTCCGGCGGTGCCGTCAATGCCGATACGATCGCGATCCCGCTTCACATGACGGGCGGAACGCTGAACGTGAAGACGATCGATACCACGATCACAACGACCGACACATTCCAGCAGTCCGGTGGTGAGGTGACGGTTGGCGGAACGGGCACGATCGGAACGACGACCATCACGGGCAATTATTTGGCGGCGACCCAGCTCGGCGAGGCCAACATCGCCCGCACGGGTACGGCATTCCAGGATTCCAATTAAATAATACGTACCTTCCTTCGCTCGCTGCCGACGGCAACTACAATGACAGCAACTTCTCTCATACAGGCACAAGTAACGTCGCTCATTACTGGGGCGTGTCATATAACGAAGACGTCAACTTTGGCAAGGTCGTCATTTACAATCGAAACTTTAGCGGCATTGACGTTCGTCTGACAGACGGCGTTGGTTTTTACGTTGACGTTTTGGACGCTGACGATAACGTCGTTTGGCAGTCGCAAACCTATAAAGGCGGTGGACACAAGGGATTTACCGTTGACGTTCCGTATGATGTTACCGGACAGAAGATCCGTGTTGTTCGCGGCGCCGCCACGTCTGACCCGCTCAACCTGACTGAGGTCGAAGTGTACTCGTACAACCTGGCGGCAGACGTGACCAACCTGCCGACGCTGAAGTTTGAGATCCAGTCTGCCAGCAATTACGATCAGCTTGTGGCGCAGGGGCCTTCATTTAACGTAGGTTCCGATCTGGCCGTCCTGGATGTAACTGTTCTGGATCTGGACGTTTTGAACGTTCCGAAGGGCTCCACCACGGAGTTCCAACTGTTTGATCTGGCGGACAACGTGGACATCTCTGGCGAGTTCGCGGATATTTTGCTCCCTGAACTGGACAATGGCGCGACATGGGATCTGTCCCGGCTCTATACCGACGGCGTGATCGCTTTGCTGGGAGAGCCGTTCTCGCCGAACGAAATTCCGGAACCGGCGACGTGGGCCTTGCTTCTTCTCGGCGCTTTCGGCCTGCTCTGCTGGCGGAAAAAATAAAAATATCGGGGGCGGCGCTGCCTGTGTCGTCCCCGATTTTTTCATAAAAAATATCTCTTCCTCCTTGTTTTTTCTCTTTTTTGTTGTAAAATAGAGAAGATGTGACGCTTGTGTGCTTTGGCTGAAAATGAGGGACGTTTATGGAACTTCTGATTTTTGTGGGATTGGTGGTGATTATCGTGGTGCTCGTGCAAACGAAGGAAGCGATTTGCGAGAAACTTGACGAGATTTCACGGAAAGTTTCACGAGAATCTTATGACCAGCCTAAAAAACCGGTATCGTCCTCCGTTTCGGATCAAATACGTCAAAAACTCGCAGAGGACCAGGAGAAAATCCAGGAAAAAACTCAGCCCACCGAGCCGATTTCCACGCCGGAACCCTCAGCGGAACCCGTTGCAGAAAAGAAACCAAAGCAGGGACTTCCGCCGATATTCGTGCAGCAAACAGAGACCGGAACAGGAAGCGCAACCAAGCCGGAATCCACTTCGGGTTGGCAGCATTTTCCTGTGGAGGAATCCCGACCCAAGTGGGACTTCAAAGCCTCGCCTGCGTGGAACTGGTTCTGGTACGGTCAGGAAGAGATCGACCCGGAAGCGAATCCCGAGTTTCTGGCTGCTTCGAACTGGCTCATCCGTTTCGGGATGCTGGTCCTCGTGCTCGGGCTGGGGTTTTTCGTCAAGTACTCGATCGACCGCGGCTGGCTCGGGCCGGAAGTGCGGATCCTCGGAACGACCATACTCGGGCTGGGAATGTACGCGGCCGGGATCCGGTTCTGGCACACGAAGATGAACCTCCTCGGTCAGGCGCTCATGGCGGGAAGCGCGTGCGTTCTGTACTTCTCGGCTTTCGGCGCGACGGAACTCTACCACCTGATCCCGCGCGGGATGGGGTTCAACTGGTGCCTTGCCGTCACGCTCCTGCTGGTCGTTACGGCACTGCGCTGGAACAGTCGGCTGGTGGCCGTTCTGGGGACGCTGGGCGCGTACCTGACGCCGTTTTTGTTCCCGTTTATTCTGGATGAGCAGATGGAGCTGATGCTTTACCTCGCGCTTCCGGCCCTTGGAATTTTGGCGATCCGGCGCTTCCGGGAGTGGGTTTTGCCGCTCTGGATCGCGTTCTGGGGAAATCTCGCACTTTTGTCATGGAGTGCCATTCCGCCTTGGGAAGCAACCAAACCGGAATTTTTGTGGAACCTCCAGGTCCAGATCGTTTCGATCCTCTTTTTCATGGGCGTTTTCCATCTCGCGGCTCAGCGGCGGGTCCGGAATCTGGTCACGGCCGCGACGCCCGGCGACCTGGCGCTTGCGGCGCTGAACGGCCTTTTGTTACTCTGGTTTTTAACGGATTCGCTTTGCTTTTTGCCTTCGATCCCCGTGAAACTTTATGGTTTGCCCGGGCTGAAGATGAACGCGCAAATGGCGTGGCTCGGGATCCCCGCCGTCGGGTACCTGCTCGCGGCTTTCCTGCTGAAAAGGACGCCGGAAAACCTTGCTTTCCGGGCGATGAACCTTCTGTTGGCTCTCTTGGTCCTGGCCGTTGGTTTGTCGAACGCGCTGATTTTGAGTCCGATCGTTCCGTCCGTGCTCCTGCTGCTTTGTATCCCGTTCCACAGCGCGTGCCAGAAGGTCCCGAGCAACGCGGCGGTCCAGATCGTGCGCTTTTTCGGGAGTCTGATCGCGATCTGCATTTTGTGCGCTACGGTTTTCTGGCCGTACTATATGCTGAAAGATCCGGCATTTCTGGACCGGTTCCTGCGTGCGGGCCTTCCGGGAGTGAGCCTCGTTTTCCTGACGGTCAGCGTGTACCGGGTGCGGGACTCCAAAACGATTACAAACTCCCGGGAATTCACCTGGTTCTTCGGCATTCTGGCGGCGTTGCAGCTTTTCGCCTGGCTGACGATCGAGACGTGGGTGAGTGCGGGCCATTACCTGCCCTCCATGCGGCAGGGCGCCCTTTCCATCGCGTGGACGCTCTTCGCGCTGGGGCTTTTGATCTTTGGCCTGAACCGCAAAATCAGGGCTTCGCGCCTCGTTTCGCTGGTTTTATTTGCCGTGACGATCTGGAAAATCTTTTTCATCGACCTGGCCGAGCTGGAGCAGATTTACAGGATCTGCGCGTTCGTGGCGCTTGGCCTGCTGATCCTCGCGGGCGGTGTGATTTATTTGCGCTGGGAGACATTCGGACTGAAAAAACCGTAGGCTCTGGTTTGTCATTCGTAATGCGTAATTCGTAATTAAAAAAAGAACAGGTTTTTTCTGAAACCTGTGTTACGTGAAGTGATAATTGTGAATTACGCATCACGAGTCAAGAAAGCGTCTTTCCGTTCTCACGCGGATCTGTGGAGCCGCGGAGGATCAGAGAATGGGCAGGCGCTAATTATCAACCATCCCAACACTAAAACTCTGCATCTGAGCATCTCCGCGTGAGGCAAAAAGTAAGGTTTATCCGACAAGTGTGTCGAAATTTTTGAAATTTTTTTCTTTTTTTCGTCAAATTCTTGTAAATTTCCGGAATTGGTGTATAATTTTACGTATAGAATAAAGACTTTCCATGTACTTTTGAGGAGTAACAGAGAATGAAACGCACAAGTGGCCTGATCCTCGCCAGTATTTCGAATATTAATATTTTATTTGCCGCATTGCTGGTTTGGAGCGGACTGGTTTCCGGCGCCGCGGCGGCTCCCGTTTCCATTTCGATCAACTTCGGCCCTCATTACGGCGCGCCGACCGGCGGCGATCTGGGGGCGGTCCCCGTCAATTTTCAGTACTGGAACAACGCAGGAGAAGGAACCAATACGACCACCGGAACAGGCAGTGCCGATATTGGTACCAACAAAACAGGCACCATTAGTTTGATCAGCAACACCGGCGCGGAAACGGGCGTTTCCGGAACGTGGACTTCCAATAATACGTACCGGTATGGCGGGACGCGCCCAACAACGACGAACAACGCGATTTTGTACTATGGCTATCTGGACGATGGCGGTAATCATGCGAACTTCAGCATGGACTCTCCGTACTTCAATTACGATGTTTATTATTATGCGGCTACGGACAGACCCTCGACTGAGACTACTCCGCATCGTTATGTGACGATCAACTCTACTAATTACTGTGGCGGCAGTGCCGGAACCATCGTGGGAACCGCCAACTGGGGAACGAGTGTCTCAGGGAATATTGCCTCATTGACTGAAGGCGTAAACTATTTGAGAGTTTCTTCTGATGCTTCAGTAATTTCAGTTCAAGGCGCTGCAAATGATGGTCAAAATCACCGCGGCAGCTACGGCGCTTTGCAGATCGTCAACACGACAAACTCGCAATCGACGACCACGGCCGAGAATTCTCTGATTTTGGCGAACGTGAGCTGGACGAACGACCTGACGGGCGCGACCGGTGAGGGGTTCAACGCCTCCGCTTACGGTTACAGAATTCTTTATACCGGAGCGGAAGAAACGTTTACGGTCGATTTGAACGGCGCGACGACCAATTTGCCCAACATTAAACTGATCGGCACGGCGACCAATCTCGTGTTTACCGGTACGGTCAGCCAGTTGGGAAAAACGAATACGGTCACGGACCTTACCCAAATGGCTGAGACGGTAAGCATCCCCAATACCGCTCAAGTGGCTCCGCAGGGCGCGGTCAAACTCGGCTCGAATACGACGTTTGCCGCAATGCCGACCACCGAGGGGAGTATTCCCGGCGCGTACTATGTCGAGGGGACCACGGTCAGTTTCGCCAAAGTTGAAGGCGGCCAGATCACCGCGGTGGTGCCGACTTATCAGGCTGCGCCTACGGATGGAATGGATCTGAATGTCTCCACCAAAATCACGGATAACGCGACCCGAACGCTGAATTCGCTGACCAGTTCTACGGACTATGTAAACAGTCAGGCGCTGACCATCACCTCCGGCATGATGCTGCTTAACAACAGTAA
>JAFTCU010000093.1 GCA_017454585.1 Thermoguttaceae bacterium
CACGTGCAGCTGGACCGGAAATTTCGCAGTAAAATAGCGGAACTCCTTTTCCCACCCAACGACCTTGCAGAAGTGGAAAATTAGCGCCGTACAAATTCTCCACTTTAACAAAAATTTTACCCCATTCATAAGTTGGCCCTGGGTGCGCAAGGGAGGCTTGACCGTTTTTGTTGCCGAGAACGGCAATGGGAAAACTGCGATTTTAGAGGCACTTCGCTATTTGTTGGCCCCTTTCATTGCTCGTTTTTCAAGGCTGCCAGTTCCTCGAATTAAGGATTCTGATTACCGTGATGAGTGGAGTACTGTCGGTGCTCGGGAGGGAGAAATTTTCAGAAGATTGCCCAGAGCACCGTTTATGCGAATCGGTGCAACGGCCAGATTTGCGGATACCGACTCTGTTCGCTGGGATGTTGTTGTAAAAAGGGATAAGACCGTCAAATTATCAGATTCTCCAGTATCGTTTGAGGGAACAAGGGCTTTGAATCAGGAAGCTGATAACTTAATCATCGCAGACATTCAAGACACGCCAAAGGTACTGCCGGTTTTCGCATACTACAATACAGAAAGAGCAGTCATCAGGAATAAACCTGTAAGAAGGCGCGGCTTTCAAAAAGCGTTTTCTCGGTATGACGCCTATATTGGCGCGTTAGATGCTGGTTTAAATTATAAAAAAACGATAGAATGGCTTTGCTATGTTGAATATAAGCAAGACCAAGAAATGAAGAATGTAAAAGATTGGGGCTACAGATCCATTGAATTGCAAACTATTCAGTTAGCGTTCGACAAGATGCTTCCTGGATTCTCCAATTTAAGAACTATTGCCAAACCACTGGATTTGGCTATAGACGTTAATGATGGGACAGGTACTCCAAAAGTATGTCGTGTTGATACGCAATTAAGTGATGGCTACAAGATTGTATTAGTCCTTGTTTTGGATTTGGTGTCGCGAATTCTGGAAGCGAACGCTGTATTGCAACAAATGACTCCAGAGAAACTGCTGGCTAGTGAGGGTGTTGTATTGATTGATGAAGTGGATTTGCATTTGCATCCTTCATGGCAACAGCGGATTTTGCCAGATTTACAGCGAACGTTCCCGAACATGCAGTTCATTGTGACTACGCATAGCCCACAAATTGTGTCTTCTGTTCCAAAGGAATGTGTAAGAATCATTGCCAACAATCAGGTTGAACCTTTTGATATGGAAACGCAGGGGGTAGAAAGTCAGAATATTTTGGCAGGAATTTTCGGGACCAATCCTGCTCCGGAAAACGATGTATTTGTAAAAATGTTAAATGATTATGCAGAGATGGAAATAAATGGCAAGGCAGACTCGCCTGAAGGTCAAAAACTGCTTCAAAATTTACGGGAGCATTACGGTAACCAGTATGCGCCCCTGGAAAGAATCGAGATCCATCGTAAATTTTTATCACGACGTAAAGGTGAAAAAGATGCATAAATTTACGAGAGGTAATGCTCCTGTTAACATGGAAGCCACTGCACGAAGATATAACTCTTCATGGAATGAATTTGCCCGATCAGAAGAACATTACCAACTTGGTCAAGCTCTTCATGAAAGGCAAAATGGCTATTGTGCCTATTGTGAGGTTAAACTAAAAGGAAAAGACCGTGGGCATATTGAGCATTTGGACCGTCGTTCAAATAATCCTGGAAGGGCGTTTGATTGGTGTAATATGTTCTTCTCCTGCAATACTACAGAACGATGTGGACACTATAAGGATAATACACATCAGTGCTTTCGGCCACAGGATATTGTGGATCCGTCTACAGAAGAGCCAATGGACTTTTTTAACTACGATATGGAAGGAAATATCGTTCCCAAAGATAATCCTGAAACCAGGTTTCGTGCATCAGAAACAATTCGAGTGTTTAACTTGAATGAGCCGAAGATAAAAGAGACAAGGGCTAAAATCGCTCGTATAGTTGCCTACATTTTAGACTGTGGAACAGAGGCAATTGACGAGTTCCTAGACTGTCTGACTGATCCGGACTGTATCTCTGTTTACTATAGTTTGTGCGATAGAAAGAAACCTTAAGGGATACGAAGAAGCAGAACGCAGACACGAGCTGCGTTCCTTGTTTTATGAATCCCTTCGTTATTTAACTAACTACTCAGTTTGCAGAGTTTCTTCTGCCACTTGTGAAACCTCGTTGAACAGATTATCATACCGCCCGTACCTGCCACCTAGCCCACCGAGTAGTGCTCCGGCTCCGGCTCCGCCAGCGAGAGCTGTATCATTTACCCCCAATAAGGCTGATTCACTGGAATCGCATTTCGAGTTGTAATTTGAGGGATATGAGAACGAAGACCGTGGTTCTCATAATCAAGGATAGGGAATGAGTATCCGTTTTCTAAATATTCGGATTTCTGTAGAAATCGATCTATCCTGACAAACCCCGTATTGTTTTCCCAAAGATTTGTCCAGCCAGCGATTGAATCTCTTTTGGGAGAGCTGGATGTGAAGCCTAATATCTTCGCGGTTTATCCACATGATATTAGTGTAGAATGGACTTCCGGCAATTCTGATGCGGATTTGCGTATAGCGCCAGCTTTTAGAACTGCGGATTTTCCGTTTTTTGTCCGTCAGGCCCAGATTCTGGAAAAGAAGCACTTTGATCTGCGCAACTCTGAGGATCTTGATGCTTTGAGGCAGTTACTTAAATGCAAGACTCACTGAAAAATCTTGGAACACATCTATACCGGTATGTAAACCTGCGATGATAAACAGGTATGGCTATATAACCAGAATACTGTTTCAGAATAGGCCAGACCAGGATGGGAGACTCCTATCAGTGACGGATAGGAGTCTAAAATCACCGCAGGAAGCCTACGAGGAGTTTCCATTTAATATTGCAGGTGTTGTCTGTGTGACGGTTAAAGACTGCTGTGATTTTGCTTTGCCAGTGTTACGAACGCCATCGTCGGAAAATGTAGCACATTGCTCGATAGATGTTCGTGAGACGAATCAGGATTTAGCCAGCTTGAATCAGTATTACAAAGCCAAAGAACATGGATGGCTGTACCCTGAAGACAACCCAAAGAAGTGGGGGTAATTTTCTATATCGCGGATGGCTTAGATCGTGTTGAGAATATCTTTGAATCGCGAGATGATTTCGTCTGTTATATGGCGCTTGTTGCGTTGTTGAATCCTTTTGGCGATAGCGAGGGCCTCTGCTCTTGTGATTTGATTAGCTTGCACAAGTATGATTAGAGGGTAGAGGCCACCACGAACATAAATACCATGATCATGGAGTTGGTTTGTTAAACGCTTGTCGTTGGTTAGTACTATATCAAATGTACCGCGCATGGACACAACAAAAAGGGTTCATCCGGTAACCGCGTACCGGAAAAATAATTAAAACGCGGACAGGTTCAGTGTATAATGTAAAAAAAAACAGCAAACCATATACACGAGGAAGAACCATGTCCGCATTTGAATTATACCACAAGCAGGGAATTCGTCAATACCGTGTCACGGACATTTCCAGAAAAAAAGATCACAAAATCGTAATCCGGGGAATTCGAAGGACCGATTCACTCCACTGTCCTTTGTGCGGCTCGAAGAATGTTTCGACTAAAGGATGGAAAGAGCGCGTTTTTATCGGTGTGCCATCGGGGAATCTCAAGACGGAAATACACCTGATGATTCCTCGTGTTTACTGTCATCATTGCGGCTGCTGCCGACAGGTGCATCTGGAGTTTGCCGAAGAAGACGTACGATATACTCGATTTTTCGCTCGATACGCGAAGCAGCTTTTGGCGCATTGCACCTGTAAAGCCGCAGCGGAAATACTCCGTGTTTCCTGGGATACGATCAAGGAGATCGACAAAAAAGACCTTCAAAAACATTACGCCGATCCGCCCCTGAGAAAAGTGAAAAACATCGCCATAGATGAAATCGCTGTGAAAAAAGGACACAAATATATGACCATCATTGTGGACCTGGACACAATGACTCCGTTGTATGTCGGTGAAGGCCGCGGCAAAGAAGCAGTCAAGGGATTTTACGAAAAAGTACGGAAGTCAAAATGCAAAATCAAAAGCGTGGCGATCGACATGTCCCCAGCCTTCACGCAAGCGGTAAAAGAGTACTTTCCAAAGGCCGTTTTGGTGTACGACCATTTTCATATTATCAGACAGATGAACGAGGCGATTACTTCCTGCCGACGGACAATATATAAAGAAGCCACCGATTCGGAAGCCAAAAGCGCAATTAAAAAAACACGATTTATCCTGCTAAAACACAAAGAGAACCTTGATCCATCCAAAAACGAGCCGCAGCGCCTCGAAAAAGCACTGCGGCTGAACGACCGATTGTCGAAGATGTATTACCTGAAAGAAGACCTTTACCAATTATGGAGCCAGACCGACAAACAGTCGGCCAGAAAATTTGCGGAGGATTGGCTGAAGTACGCGAGAGCTCTTAAAATAGATGCTCTGACATACTTTTGCCTCACCCTTGAAACCCATCTTGAAAACATTTTGACCTGGTACGAAGTCCCGATTTCCACCGGTCCTCTGGAAGGCCTGAACAATAAAATCAAGACGATGAAACGTCAGGCTTATGGTTTTCGCGATGGAGAATACTTCAAGCTAAAAATCCTGGGGATTAAAAGGTGTCGGTACGCACTTGTCGGATGAACCAAAATTAATAAGTGTATTTGACGATTCTCTTCCCCGCCTACGCGGGGGTGTTTCCCTTGGCGGGCTTCAGCGCGTCCATCCACGCCTCTCTTCCCCGCCTACGCGGGGGTGTTTCTGAAAGTGCTGTATCGGAGTCCGTTTCGGTCCCCTCTTCCCCGCCTACGCGGGGGTGTTTCTCTGAGGCTTCCCGTCCACTTCCTCTTTTCGTGCTCTTCCCCGCCTACGCGGGGGTGTTT
The DNA here is from genome assembly GCA_017454585.1 of Thermoguttaceae bacterium. The sequence continues at coordinate 4,900 of JAFTCU010000093.1, forward strand.
CCGAGCCAGAGTTTGCAAGTTTCCACGGCGGCCCCTCTTCCCCGCCTACGCGGGGGTGTTTCTATATGCCTGCAGCGGGTACCGGTTCAAAAGCTCTCTTCCCCGCCTACGCGGGGGTGTTTCCGGCGAAATTTGGCGCGGGGAGTTTTTCGGCGTCTCTTCCCCGCCTACGCGGGGGTGTTTCCTCAAGGCGGACGATGATCTCCCCGTCAGTCTCCTCTTCCCCGCCTACGCGGGGGTGTTTCTTCCCGTGGAAAGTGACGCTGCCTCTGTCCCCCGTCTTCCCCGCGCCAGCGGGGGTGTTTCTCATGAACCGGCCGTAAAGGTCTCGCGTGATGGGTCTTCCCCGCGCCAGCGGGGGTGTTTCTCATGAACCGGCCGTAAAGGTCTCGCGTGATGGGTCTTCCCCGCGCCAGCGGGGGTGTTTCTATTGGAAATTATGGCTTGAAACGACGGAGGAAGTCTTCCCCGCGCCAGCGGGGGTGTTTCCCGCGGGTCAAAATTCGGCCGGATTTTCGATTTGTCTTCCCCGCGCCAGCGGGGGTGTTTCCCGCTGTTCGGCAGTGCGGTTATTCTGTTTCCGGTCTTCCCCGCGCCAGCGGGGGTGTTTCTGAAGACCTTGACCGGGCCTTTTTTTCCTTTACCTCTTCCCCGCCTCAGCGGGGGTGTTTTCGAGGAATTATCTTGGGAAATTTAAACCCCACGCCGTTTCGTGAGGTACTCGGCAAGCGCTTTGTCGAACGGCATACTCGTGTCGAGCGGGAGGTAATCCACGCCCATTTTCGCACACTCGTCGGCGTATTTCTGGCGGAAAGACTGCACCTGACGCTGGTACTCAGCCCGAAAACCATCGGCATCCACGCGCATCATTTCCCGGGATTCAGGCTCCTCCAGTTCCAAAGGTCCGTCGAACGGAAACGTCACCTCGGCTTCATCGAGCAGATGGAGCAGAAGCACATCATGGCCCGAAAATTTAAGCCTCCGAAGCGCCTCAAGCACCGGTTCCTCGTCTGTCAGCAAGTCGCTGATGATCATGACGAGGCTCTGATGCCGAAGCATGGCCGCAGTCTGAGTCAGGGCCTTCGCAATGTCCGTTTTACCGTCCGGAGTAAGGTTGGAAAGTGTTGAAAGAATCGCCCCGAGCTGCGATGGTCGAGTACTGGGAGGAATGCTTCGGCCGATCTTCTCGCCAAACGTGATCAACCCGACCGGGTCCCGCTGGTAAATCATCAGATACGCAAGCGCGGCGGCCAGGCAAATCGCGTAGTCAAATTTGGTCACTTCCTGCCGGAACGTGTAATTCATGGATGCGCTCTGGTCGATGACGAGGTATCCGGTCAGGTTGGTTTCGGCCTGAAATTTCCTCACGTAATACTTGTCGCTTTTGGCGTACACGAGCCAGTCGATGTCCTTCGGGTCGTCGCCGGGTGTGTATCGCCGATGCTCACTGAACTCAACTGAAAACCCCTGAAACGGGCTGGAGTGCAACCCCTGCAGGAAACCTTTGACGATGAATTTCGCCTTGAGATCCAGCCTCTTGATCGTCGCGATGACTTCGGGTTTAAGGTACTTTTCGGATGGCATACGAGGATGACGCTTCAAGCGTTGTTTCAGTTCTGAATTATGAATTTTGGCTTGTCCGGCAACCGCGTACCGGAAAAATATTAAACCGGACAGGTTCAGTGTATTATGATAAAAACACTAAAACATATACATGAAGAAAGAGCATATCCACATTTGAATTATACCACAGGCGAGGCATACGTCAATACCGTGTTACAAACATTTCCAGAAAAAAAGATCACAAAATCGAAATCATGGGTATTCGGAGGACCGATTCGCTCCATTGTCCTGTGTGCGGTTCAAGGAAGGTTTCGTCAGGTTTATGATTTTCGAGATGAAGGATACTCCAAGCTGAAAAATTGGTGGTTAAAAGGGGACGGTAAGCTGTTGTCGGATGAACCAGTTTTTCCAAACCCCTACGAGGAAACCAAGGTCTTACCATGGTGTGGATGAAGAAACTATTTGGGGCAGAATTAAAAGAATGATGAGACCATGATCAATAATGTCAAACCTAATGCGATTGCCCAAATGATGCAACCGCATCCCGGTTTCTGGCTATCATCATTATCGGAATTTGAATCACGTTTTAAATCATTCAACCAATCAAAATCCATCCTTGATCCAATTCCATTATAAATCAAATGAGATAGGTTTAATAACATGGCCAAATCAAGTAATCGTTCTGAAGTTGGGATTGAATTAAATGCCACTGATAATGTTTCGGAAACAACAAAAAAAGTCGAAAAACGGATCAATCAATACCAAAAGGCTTGCCAAAAAGTAAGTTCTTTTGGGTCTGGCGCGATTGATAAAATCGGTGCTCGATTTACCGATTTTTCTGTTGCTCTTTCGAATTCTATTGTACTTTTTAACGATCAGATTGTCAAGCCCCTTGCTTCTATGATTTCCAATTTTTCTCAGGCTGATTTTCAGCTTGAGAAAATGGCCCGCTGCGCACACCTTGCTGTTGAGCAATTAGGAGCCTTGAGTTTTGCAGCTGAACAGACTGGAATCCTGATTTCCAGACAATTTCAGCTACTTACCTATAATCTGACCTATGAAAATTACAAAATCCGTTTCACCACGTAAAACACGTTGTAAAACGGACCTTTATCAGCCCGGGAGGCATCGTCAGCGTATTGCTGGATTTTGAGATGGCGCCGGAAGTGTTGCTCTGGAAAGAAAGATCACTCGGTCATCATTTTTTCAAATTCGTCCGGCGTGAGGGCTATGGTCTCGATGGCACATTGGCTTATGACCCATTTCAGGACCTTTTTCTCCATCTGGGCGGCGCGGAACATACGAAGAAGTTCCGGATTTGCCTGGTACATTTTCAGGATTTGCGGGGCTTGCGGGCCGTATTGCTGCATCTCGTCTTTCAGGGCGTTCATTACTTCTTCATCCGAGATGGTCACGCCGTTTGCCTTGGCCATTTCCATCAGAAGCATCCCTTGCCCCGCTCGACGGGCCGCAATTTTACGGGCGTCATCTTCGGTGATTTCCGAGTCGTGTTTGCGGATCACTTCCATTTCCTGTTCCACGATGTTGGAAGGAGCTTCCATCGGGAAACGCTCGATCAGCTCATCCATCACCTGATCACGGAGCTGCAGGAACGCGCCTTCCTCGATGTTTTCCTTCATGTGGGCCTCGATCTCGGCACGAAGTTCCGCCACGGTATTAAGGCCGAACTGTTTGGCGAAAGCATCGTCCAGGACTGGCGCGGCCTTCTGCTTCAGTTCTTTAATAGTGCAGCTGAAAACAGCCATTTTCCCGGCGAGCGATTTCTCGTGGTAGTCTTCCGGGAAGGGAACGCGGACGTTCACCACTTCACCAACGTTCCGGTTGATGAGCTGATCCTCGAAACCCGGGATGAACGAGTTGGATCCGAGTTCCAGCGGGTAATTCTGACCGGCGCCTCCGGGGAATTCTACACCGTCAATCGAACCGACGAAGTCAATAACTGCCACATCACCTTTGCGGGTCGGGCGGATGAGTAAAACCGGCTTGAGCTGCGGATGCGTCGCGGCAAGATGTTCCAGAGCGGCGTTTACGTCACTTTCCTCCGGGACGGTCGTGTATTTTTTGAGGGCGATGTTTTTCAGGTCTTCAATCTTGGGAATATTCATTTGGATTCCATTCTTTTTTGTGGGAAGTGAATTATTACTTCATTTGATTGATCATCATTTCGAGCTGCTTCATCTTCTTGATCTGCGCGCCTTTTGCGTGGCCGCGAGCTGTATTCAGCATCTGGTTGGCGTCGATTTTCTTGCCGCGCTGAACGCAGTCAACACCCATGGCGATGGCACAGTTGGCGAAATCAAATTCCGACCGTGCAGGCGGATCCGCATTTTTCAGGAAGTCCAGGCGTTCCTGGTAAGTGTCGCGCTGGTAGAATATTTCATGCACCATGTACCCCTGGCAGGCGACTTCGTAGGAATTGGTTTCCTTGCCGAGGCGCGTCGCTTCTTCAGCCGCAACATAGGCGGTGGCCGAAGGAGTTTTGGAATTCTGGGCCAACTTGAGGAATTTTTCGGCCAGTTTGCGCTTGCTCTGCGGATCGTCTTTGGCATAGTCGTTGGCGTATTCTTTCTTCAGGTCTTCCAGAGCTTTGTCGTGGTCGCTCCCAATAGGAATGGTACGCTGTTCAATGGGCTTGCCGCCGCGTCCAATAACAGGCATCTGATTCGGACGCTTTCCGGAATCAATGATCGGAACTTCCAGTTCAGCCATCAGAACATCCACATCGTCTTTCAGGTTGGAGTCTTTGCTGACAGCTTTTTCCCAGTAGGACTTGGCCTTGGTACGGTCTCCCTCCGGGTCCATCGCGAGGTATGTCCCGTAAAGGAGGTAATCGTCCGCTTCTTTAAGATGTTCGGAAACGAGGAACTCAACGAGTTTGGGATTCAGATTGTCAGTGGTATAAGTGAAATTCTGCCCCTCGTCACGAATCATGAGTTTATTAGGAGCGGATTCCACCACGCCGATTTCTTTTCCGTTGGCTTTCAGGGTCGTGCCAGGGGTGAAATTCCCCATACGGTTTCCGATGCCCTTAACGAAGAGGTCCATGTAGTTCGTAATCAACTGAAGGCGAGCCGCTTCCGTTTTTTCTTCATCGGATTGGGCGATTTTTTCGAGCTGCTCCATCGAACGTTTGGCCTGGGCCATACGCTGCCAGCCAAGTTCCTGACGCAGAGCGTTGGAAATCTGCTTCCACTCGTTTTCATGACGTTCCTTGGCCAGAGCCTCTTCCTTGGCTTTCTTTTCAGCGTCTTCAGCTTCTTCTTTGGCTTTTGCCTCGGAGTCTTTTTCACCCTTAGCAAGTTTGTTCTTCTTCTTTGAAGAACCTTCACCGGTTGAAGCGTCTTTTTTCTCTTTTTCTCCATCGGAGGAGTCCGCCACTTCTGCGGGAGCGGCTTTTTCTTCCTCTAGCTTGGCGAGTTCCGGCTGCGGCTCCGACTCGGTCTGATCAACCTGAGGTTTCGGGGTGAACTCGGCAAGGATCGCGTCCGCCTCTTTACGATCATTTTCGGAACCTTTTTCCTTGACTGTATCGAGGAGCCCCACCGCTTTGTCACGATCACAGTCCGGGGAAAGGAACTCGAAAACAGAGTAACTCAGAGCGGGAACGACTTTGCCGTCCTCGACCTGTTTGGCGAATTGGTGGCGGTAAATAATATCGTACAAATTATGGCCGTGGCTCGTCGGATTCTCTTTGGTGAACTTGACGTTTTTCCCTTCGATTCGAATGATGATTCGTTTGTCGGAGGCTTCCACAAGCCCGTACTCACCATCACAGAGTTCCGCGGGGACTTTCCCCTTGAGGGCCGTCAGGGACTCCATCATTTCATTGTAGAAAAGTTCGGCATATTTCAAAACGAGCTGCAAACGTCCAACCCGTTCAGAGTTTTCCTCGGAAAGATTCATTTTTGAGGCTTTGCTCAGCATTTGATCAGCCTCTTTGTATTCCTGTTTCCTGATGGCGCTCAAAATCGCGTCAAAATCAGGAGTTTCCTGATTCGCCACATCGGCTGCAGACTCGGGTTCACTGGCCGAGGTGTCTTCTTCCGGTGTTTCCTCTGACGCTGGGGCAGTTTCGGGCTGAGTGGTAGGAGTGGGTGTTTCGGGAGCGAGGGGGTTGTTCACATTGACCGCGACCGTACCGTCTTCCTGAACAGCGACTTCGATCGGCTTCCTCTTGTTCATCAGCATAAAAGCCAAAACCACCACAATGAGCAGACCAACCACCGCGATGATATTACGCTGCATGGCTGTGGGGCCGCTTTGGGATTTACGGCCTTTGGCAGAGGATTTAGCTGAACCTTTGGCCGAGGATTTTGGTGAAGAGGAGAAGGAAGGAACCGGAGAGCCAGAAGCCGCTGCCTTGGCTTTATTACCTGCAAAAAGATCCGCTCCCCCCAAAGGATTCGCGGCTTGAGCTGGCGCAGGGGCAACTGTGGGTTGTTGTTGGACCACAGGCTGGGGCTGAACTACGGGCTGGGGTTGAACAACAGGCTGTTGCGCAACGACTCCCTGCGGAATCGGTTGGGGCATTGGCTGCGGCTGCACCGGCTGCTGAGGCATCATGCCAGGCTGCTGATACATACCGGGGTACATTCCGGGTTGCATACCGGGGTAAGCGCCGGGTTGGACGTACATGCCCGGTTGCATTCCAGGCTGCATATACATACCGGGGTACATTCCAGGCTGAACAGGATACATTCCAGGCTGCATGCCGGGGTACATGCCGGGTTGACCAGGATACATTCCAGGGTACGCACCGGGCTGCGGCTGTACCTGAGCCTGCGGGTCCTGCTGAGGCGCTCCGGGTGCTGGGCCGGACGCGGGAACCGGGTGCTTTGCATCATAATCCGCTTTATATTTTGGATTGCACAGGCAGTTTTTAGCGACCTGAATTTCCGTAAGCATTTGATTCCATTCAGGGAAATGACCATCCGGCCCGATTTTTTGGACTTTTGCCGTCATTTCTTCGACAGCAGCGGCGATTTTTTGAACGTCTTTCTCGCCATGCGAAAGTCCCAGAAGTTCATAGTATGTTTCGGGTTTTTCTTTGCCAGTAAAACCAAGCCAATGAGAATAAGGATTAAAATCGCTCACAGTTATGCCCCGGAATCTTGTTTGAAATAATTGAAAAAATAGTGAGGTCTGTTGAAAAACAGTCCCTTTTTAAAGAATTATACCACGAGAGAAATTTTCTGCAAGAGTGGGACAGGGAATTTTTTGGTTTTTTTTCAGATTTTTTTCCTCCCGGGGATTTACGAATCAATTTAAATATGGTATAATCAGGTAAATTAGGGGATTGGAAAGCGTGACCAATTTCCTGGATCAAACTCCAGGATCCCTCGAAAATTTTGTTCTTTCATGACATTTCCTTTGGCTGAAGATTCGTGGACTCCTATGAAAAGAATATTTTTGATTTCGGCAGTTTTATTTGTTTTCTTCGCGGGTACACTTCAGGCCAAACCCTTGGCCGCGATTATCGTCAGCGATGACCACTACCATGCGGATACGCTGTTTCCCGAGCTGGCTCCGTGGCTTGAGGAAAATTATGGGATCGAAACCGTCATTATTCACGGGCACGGCGGCGGTGATTTTGAGAATATGGACCGGCTGAAAGACGCGGATGTCGCGCTTCTGTTCATACGCCGTATTTCGCCCAAAACGGAACAGCTGGAAATGTTCAAGGACTTCCTGAAGGCGGGGAAGCCGTTGATCGCGTTCCGAACGGCGAGCCATGCTTTCTCATTATCTTTTGATGGTTCGAAAAAGCCCGAGCCCGGGTATGCCGAGTGGAGGGAATTCGATGCGCTGGTTCTGGGAGGCAACTACCACAATCACGGGCCGAATGATTCAGGAACCGAGGTCGAAACCATGGAAGTTGCCGAAAATCACCCGATTTTCAAGGGTATGGACCTGAAACCATACCATTCAAACGGGTCGCTGTATTTTACGCTTCCGATCGATGAAAAGGCAATACTCTTCCAGACCGGAAAGGTTTTCGAGCGCACGGAGCCGCTCACATGGCTGCGAACCAACCCGTGGGGAGGAAAAGTCCTTTACACCGGGCTGGGGCATTGGGACGATTTCAAGGATGAACGGTTTCGCAAGATGGTCGGAAACGCGATCCTGTTCCTCTGCGGCAAAACAGATGACTCGAAATAAAATCCCCTGCAAATTGACAAAAGCCTGAAGAGAGGAACTATTTTAAGGTCCTCTCTTTTGTTTTTTACGGGGCAGAAAAAGTTTTTTTCTTTTTTTCAGAATTTTCTCAAAAAATGCCTTTGGGTGTCTTGCAATTTTTTTAAAGTTGGTTAAACTAAAGGAAAAGAGTGTTTCACCAGTCTATCTCAAAATTGGAGAAAAAAATGCTAAAACTCAACTGTTCCCACCTGTTGGCCCTCCTTTTCGCGGTGATTCTGACCGGCTCACTGTATGCCGAAATCGATAACGCGAAGAAACAAGAGATCATTGACGCCACCTCGGACGCCGTCCTGATCGAAGCGATCCAGGCCCCTGGCGACGACACGGACGCGATTTTCATGAAAATGCTCGCCTGCAAACGTCTGGCTGTTCTCGGAACCGCCAAAGCAGTGCCGGCTCTCGAAAAGATGCTTCCGAACGAAAAACTCAACCACGCGGCCCGGTACGCCCTCGAGGAAATGCCTTGCCCGGAAGCTGCCCAGGCGCTTCTGCGCGGCGTGAAGAATCTCGACGGTAAAGTCTGCGTCGGGTGCATTCAGTCCGTCGGGTTTGTGAAACCAGCTGAGGCGGTCGCTGTGCTGAAAGAAAAGTACGCCGGCTGCAAGTGCCCGAAGACACGCAAAGCGATTTACGCCGCGATGGGAATGATCGCTTCCGACGAGGCGATCGTGTTCCTGCTGGACCGTATGGCCAAACCTGCTGAGGAAGACGTTCACGTCCAGATGGGACTGGGTGATGCGATCCTGGATGCGGCGGAAAATCTCGAAAAGGCCGGCGAATACGCGAAAGCCGAAGCAATTTATGACGCCTGTGTGAACCCGTCTTTCCCGGTTTTCCTCCAGAAAGCCGCTTCTTACCACGCGATCCTCGTCAGGAAAAATCATGCTGGCGAACTTCTTGTGAGCAAAATGTTCTCGCCGAAGGAATGCTGCTTCACCGGCGGCTTGAAGACCATCCGTGAGTTCAGCGCAGCGGACGGAGAAACCATCACGAAGGCTGTACTCGCGATTCTCGACAAACTTCCGGCTGACCGTCAGTCGCTCGTTCTCATGGCGCTCGCGGATCGTAAAGACGCTCCCAGTCAGAAACTGGTTTTCCCGGTTCTTCTCGCGAAAGTCGCCAATCCGGAAACTCAGCTTGCTGCCGTGCGAGGCCTGATCAAGCTCGGAGGGCTGGACGCTGTGAAAACCTTTGACGCCGTTGCCGCTCAGGCTGAAAATGCAGACGCGGAAACTGTGAAATATGGTATTTTGATGTTCGCCGCTCTGCCGGAAGGTCCTGTGGACGCGAAACTCCTGCAGATTCTGAAAACGACCGACTTTAAGGAAGTGAAGCCTGAACTGGCTGTTGCGTTCTTCAAGGTGCTTGAGCTGCGCCGTATCGTCGCTGCCGGGCCGGACATTGTGCGTGTTGCGAATACGGAGGGTCTGGACGGTTCTGTCCGTGACGCTGCTCTTTATGCTTTGGCGGACATTGTGACGCTTGAAAGCCTGAATCTGCTTGTGGACGCGCTGTCGAATGAGAAGGATGACCAGAAAGCGAGCTGGATCCTTCGTTCCGCCTGCACCCGTCTGCCGCGGGAAGAGTGCGCCACTCAGGTTTCCAAACTCTTCTTTGAATCCAAATCAACGGAAGAACAGCTGAAAATGCTGACCCTCCTGAAGCAGATCGGCGGTCCGGGCGCTTTGACTACGGTGGTTAAGGCATGCTGGAACGAAGGCACGATGGACGCCGCGACGCAGGTCCTTGGCTCGTGGAACTCGCCGGACGATGCGGAAGCGGTCGCCGCCGCCAGTCTGAAACTGGCCAAAGAAGCGCCGGAACATTACGCGATTCGTGGGATCCGCAGTTACATTCGTATCCCGCGTCAGTTCGACCTTCCGAGTGCGAAAAAGTTTGAAATGTGCAAAATCGCTTTCGAGACGGCCAAACGTGACAGCGAAAAGAAGTTGATTTTCGAGGTCTTCAAGCGCATGATCGAAGTGGAGAGTGCGAAAGAAGCGATGAGCTACGCTGAAAACCCGGCATTCCGTGAAGACGCCTGCGCCGCGTGCGTTGCGATTGCGCAGAAGTTCCAGGGCCAGTCGAGCGCCTTGGTCGCGCTTCTGAAGAAAGCTCAGGAAATAACCCAGAACGAGCAGTTGAAGAAAGACGCGCAGAACGTGATCGACCGTCTGGAAGCAATGGCGAAGGCCTGCCCGCTGGAAATCATCTCGGCCCGTTATGGCGCTGAGAATACGTGGAAGGACGTGACGGGAATTGTGACGGGGCACTTCAATGGGAAAGCCGGATTGGGGATTTCAGCCGGAAACACCCTTTTCGGTGATGTGTATCCGGGCCACGTGAAAACGACTGAAATCGTTGTGAAGTTCCGTGATTCTGGTGAGACCAGAACGATCATTTTCAAGGAAAATGCTCCGATCGTTCTGCCGATCAAATAATCGTCACGAAATGACGGTTTAGCCGAAGACCAAGAGGTTTTTGCGGAGGAAATCAGGAGAAAGTTTTGAAGGTTTTTCCTGAGCCTCCTCAAAAACCTTTTTTTGTTTCATTCCTGTAAACATTTTTCTCCCAAGATTTATGAAGCTCCTTTGCCTGATTCTTCTGCTTGCGCTTTTTTCTGGCTGCAAATCGTCTGAAGGACCGGTTTTTGCCGAGGTTGAGGGGAATTCCATGCTTCCGGAGCTTCACGGACGAGCGATTTATGAAACGTGTCCGAAATGTGGGTTTCACGGTCTTCGGTGCCCGACCGGAACATCCGTCTGCCCGAATTGCGGCTGGCTGACTCTCGAAAAAGAACGCGAAACTCTTCCGTATGAGGTTAGGCCCGCCGACCGTTTACGAGTCGTTCCCCAGGAAAAATACGCTCACGATGATCTGGTCGTGGTCGTTCCCAGTTCTGAAATTGGCCCGGTGGTGAAGCGGGTCGTGGGCGTTCCCGGCGATCGACTGGAAGTTCGCGACGGGGTTCTTTTTCGGAACGGAAAACGTGTGGTCCACACTCTTGAGACCTGGCTCAAAACACGGATTTTGGTCTTTAACGACGATTTCCGGCCCGAAGGTCGAAGCCGCTGGAAGGTTTCTGAACCACAAACAGATCAGCCGAGAGCAGGTTGGGAACTGGAAAGCGGCGGGGATGCGCTGACATACGAGCACGAAACCGCCCGATTTACGTCCGACGGCTGCCGCTTTGTTCCCAGCCCGATTACAAGCCAGCGGGCGGAAAACGGAACCTTGTTTCCCGCTTCTGCGATCCGGTTTCCGAAGGAATTCATGCTGGAATTTGAAGCGGAATTTGGGACAGACGAGAACGAAGGGTGTATTTGCGTGACGTTTCCAACGTTTCGTCTCACGTGGAAAGGGAATCGCAGCAAAGGACGAAAGACGAGATTCATCTTTTCGACGCTCGACGGTTTACCGCGTCTCTGGATCAATGGGAGGCCTGTTCCGTCAGCAGAAATGGAGGCGGAAAAGGGCGATTTTGGAACGATTCAAGTCCGTAATTTAGCCGGTGAAATGGTTGCGCTGCGTCACCTTGTGCTCTGGCGAGGAGAAATCTGGGAAGATTTTTCCGCAAATTACCACAATTTTACGAAAAAAGAGAAAAATTTAGTTGCATTTGACTGTGGGTCGGAGTATTATATAATCGGAAATAATTTATTCGTGAGTGAGGACAGTAGAGTCTGGGGAGGTATTTCCCCGCGTCAAATCCTGGGAAGAGCCACTTTAATTAATAATGAATAATTTAGCCGTAATTATTCCGTATCATTCCACGCCTGCCGAATTGGAAAGTTCGCTTCTTTCCCTGTTGGAAAATCGTCCGGAGAATTGCGAGATTTGTGTCGTATTAAATCAGCCATACGAAAATATTTACGAATTAAGTGACGATGAAGTCCATTTTCTGAATGTTCCGAAGGAAATGTCGGCGGAGAACAACGCGATTTTAGCCTGTATGCGACTGGGGCTGGCAGCCTGTGACTCGACGTACGTCTATATGATGCCCGCTGGCGTTCAGTTTCAGTCGGAATGGCTCGGAGCCTTGGAATTTCTGGATCAGAACGAGGAATTGAAGGCTTTTTTTCTCGACGCAGATCTGACGCAGGGAGGTTTTTTCAGAAAGGCTTTTCTGGAATCCTTTCTTCAGAGTTCAGAGATTTCCGATCTCATCGCGGACACGGATACAGAATGCTTTACGAATTTGGTGACGCTCATGCAGGATGCGGAACTCCCTTGCGGTTTGTTGGAAATTGAGATCACCGACGAAAATACAGAAGACGAACCGGAGCTGGAAAATCCGAGCCTTGAGCGGGAAACCGAGCCGGAAACGGAAATTCCGCTCAAACCCGAACTGCCGCAAAAGCCATTTGTGAGGAGTAAAACGGGTCTGTGGACTCACTTTTGTGAGTTGATTCGGCGTTTTTTTAAATCGTGAAAACGCTGATTGCGTTGAATTTTAAGAAGTTCTTCATTTCTTTTTCCCGAGAATAATTTCATGGCCGTTCCTCAAGAAATCCAGCGTCTTTTTCTGGCCCTTCGCCGTAAGATCCGGTTTTACCTCGCCGCGGAAGGTGTAGGGCTTTGGACGTTTCACCTCGGATTGATCTTTTGGTTTTCACTTCTGGCGGACCGTTTTTTTGAACCATCTCCGCTTGTGCGTGGAATTTTTTCGGGGGTCGCGATCTTTTTTCTGCTTTGGGATTTCTGGCGGGTCGTTCTGAAACCGGTCATGAAACCGATCAATGACCACGGTCTGGCTGTCCTTCTGGAAAAACGTTTTCCCGAGTTTGACGATGCGCTGCTGACGCTTGTGGAACCTGAACGTGTGGAGGATTCTTCGCTTCGTGACGAATTCCTCACCCGAACGCAGTCGGAGTTGGCGGACCGTTTGGCTCAGTTCCGTTTTCGCCCGCTTTTCCGTTTCAAGCCTTTGATCCTTGGGCTTCTCGGGGCGGTTCTTGCCGCGGCCTCAGTCGGTGGTTTTGTGATCGGCGCACCTGAACTCTTCCACGTGTGGACCGAGCGCTTCATCGCTTTTTCGGAAACGCCCTGGCCACGGCTCGTGCAGATGGAACTCCCGGAATCCTTTAGTTCCGGAACGCTTAAAGTCGCTTGCGGCTCGGACGTTCAAATCCGTGTCCGCGCCGGTATTTCCCAGACGGCGGTAGAGTCTGGCCGGCACTTGAATGATGTCCTTCGAACCGTTTATTTCTCGTACAAAACCGAGGACGGAATTCGGGATCGGGTCGCGATGGAGCGTGAAAACGAATCATTCACGGAAAACGGCGAATGGGCCGATTTCACGTACACTTTCCGAGGTGTTTTGAAGTCTTTTGACTTTGATTTGACTGGAGGCGACGCTTCCGTCCGCGGTCTGCATGTGGAGGTAGTGGATTCTCCGACCGCGGCCCTATCGCTGCGTTTTGAGTTTCCCGCATACACCGCTCTGACTCCCCAAACGCTCAAACCCGGGGCGGTTCAGGCCGTTCCCGCCGGGACCAAAATCACGGTTTTCGGTGAGGCCAACAAACCCCTGACCGGTGTGGAAGTGGACCAGTCCCGGTCAGTTGGGGAAAACGCCGGGGCTGAACGTGCTCTAAAGGCTCAAATCCAGAAATCAGGCCGTGGCTTTACGGTTCCACTGGGGATTTTTGAAAATGATTTGACCCTTCTGTTTACACTTCATGACTCAGATGGGATCGTTTCGCCCGCCCCGATCAAACTCACCCTGACGGTTGAGGAGGATTCCGTCCCACAGCTCGAAGTTACTCCGTGGGGAATTGGGGACTGTATCACGTCAAACGCGAGGATCCCAATGAAGGGCCGAATCAAAGACGATTTTGGGCTAAAAAACGTCTCGTTCGTTTGGCAGACAGAACGTCCTGAACCCCAAACCAGTGAGGATCCCAACGACGAAAATCAAGGGACCAGAGAGGGACCGAAAGGCTTTCGCCGCCTGGCTGAATGGTCGGATGTACAGACCGCTCCCCCGCTGGAGTTTGAACTGAACGGGTCGCTCGAAACCTCTGCGCTGGACCTGGTGGAACTGGGCCTTAAAGAGAAAGACCACTTCCAGATTTTCATGGCGGCAGAAGACCGAAATGATCGTGAGCCTGCGGGTCGCCGTGTCGGGCGTTCACAGCCGGTCACGCTCGAAGTTGTTTCGCCGGATCAGCTCCGCTGGAATCTGGAAGGCCGCGAGGCGGTTCTGGGTCAGCTCTTTGACGCGGCTCTGGGAGAAGTCAAGGATTCCCGTGAAACCCTTGGAACGCTCACGTTTGACGTGCCGGAAAATCCTCCTGTACAGGCTCCTGAAAATACCGAAAAAGACAGCGAAGAATCGCTGCAGGAGCTTCAAAGCTACAGGACCGAGCGTGTGATCCAGAATAACCGAAAGAACTCGCACGAGTTTTACGGAATCGCGGAGAGCATCGAAAATATTTGCCTCCAAATGGTGAACAATCGAATCGACTCGCCGGCCTGGCTGGAGCGTTTGAATGCCGGGATCCGCGAGCCGCTCGTCTCGCTTCATACGAAACAGATCCCCGAGCTGGAAACGACGCTGACGGCTTTACGCGAGGCTATCGACGCGAACGATTTGTCTGCCGCGAAGACACTGCACGCCAAAGCCTCGGTTCAGATGGACGCGATTCTGTTACTTCTGGCCGCTGTCCGCGAGAAGATCCTGAAAATGCAGGACTTCAGCGAAATGGTCGAACTCATGCGCACGGTAGTCCGTCAGGAAGAGGAGCTTCAGCTCGAAATTGCGAAGCAGAACCGTTCCGCACTGGCGGATTTGGCCGGCGATGACGCTGATGCTGATGTCGACGATGAAGAAGATGTTCCAAAACAGGAAGCCGAACCGGTTGAAGACACCGGGAAAGCGCCAACGGCCGATCGTCTTGTGGAACGTCAGGAGGAAGTTCTTCGCACGTTCAACCTCTGGGACGAGAAGATCCCGCAAATGCTCGAAATGCTTCGGAACGATCCGGTCCATGCGAACCTTCTGAAAGACGCCCGGCAGATGAGTGACGAAATGCGAGTTCGCAGCCGTCTTGAGGAAATCGATCGGCAGCTCGCGGAGAAAGAACATTCCAAAGCGGCCGATGGAACGAAAAAGCTGATCCCCGACCTGAAGAAGATCCTCGCAAAACTCGAGACAGAAGACCGAAGCCAGCGTCTCCAGTCCGAAACGGAACGCCTGCGCGCGCACCTGAAGGAACTGAACGAGCGTATCCGTGAGCAGCAATCTCTTGAAGGCCGAACACGCCGTGCCCGGGACGTTCGGGAAATCGCCAAAGATCAGGATTCCGCAGCCCAAAAAACGGGGGAACTTGCCCGCAAGATTTCCGACGAAGAACAGGCAAATCAATCCGAAAACCAATCGGGTGAAAACAATCAGCCGTCGGAGGGAGACCAGGCTGAGAATTCTGAATCCCAGGAGTCCAAACAGGGTGAAAAGCCCCTTTCCGAGTCTCTGCGTGAGGCTCAAAAGCGTATGGACGCGGCTCGGGAAAAGCTGGAGCAGACCGACCGATCTGGTGCGCAGGATGAACAGAAAAAGGCCCTTGAAGAACTGGAACAGGCAAAGGCCGAGCTGGAAGAAATTCTGCGTCAAATGCGTGAGGAGGAAATGAAGCGGTCGCTTGCCCAGATCGAGACGCAGCTCAAGACGATGATCCAGCTCCAGCGGGGAATTCAGGACGATACGAAACGCCTCGATGGGATCCCGCAGGAGAAGCGCACGGTCGAATTTACCGATGAGGCCGCGCGTCTTTCCCGGCGTGAAAGGGAACTGGAGCTCAAGGCCGAAACACTTCTGACGATGCTTCGGGAGGATGGCCGGGCGCGGATGATGGTCGAGCTGCTCACCCAGACCGCCCAGGACATGAATCGTGTGATGGACTTCCTCGCCAAAGGCCGCGCCGATTCCGTCACGATCGATCTGGAAACCGACATCATTCAGGCCCTTGAAGAAATGCTCGCCGCAGTCGAGGAGACCGAGCGGAAACTTGAGGAAGACCAGGATTCTCCCGATGGAAATATGGACGGCTCGGGAGGGGATATGGATCAGGCCCTGATCGACAAAATCGCCGAGCTGAAGATGATCCGCTCTGCCGAGGTCCGAATCTGGAAGCGGACGCAAAACACTCCCGCATCGGAAGTCGAAATCCTCCGCGGCCTCTCCACCCAGCAGGAAAAACTGCGCAAGATCGTACACGAGATGGCTAAATAGGATAGATTGTGAAGAGGGAAAACCTCCTTGTGCCACTTCAACTTTAAGGAAGTTTCCAAAACCTCAATCCCTTTTCCAGAATGATAGCGCCGCCTGTTCAAACCTCATTTTAAACACGGATTTTCACGCATCAAAAGGATTTTCGATCCCGTAAAACAAAATCTTTTGATCCTTCTGAATCTGTGAAAACCGTGTTTAAAGCAAAGGTTAAACTGAAACGGACTTGGTGTCTGGAATGGAAGTTTTTGAACTTTATTTCATGACCTTCGGCCAAATCAGGTTTGGATTCAGCTTGAGCGCCTCGTCGAAGAAGTTCTTCGCGGCGGGGGCGTCGTCCTGGGCCAGAGACACAAGGCCGTGCAGGAAGAACAACTTCGCGCTGCGTTCTGCGGCAGTTCCGTCTTCACCGAACTTGGAGAATTCGTCCGCTCGGGCCGACCGGTCCATACGAGCGTTTACCGCGTCTGCGAATTTCTGCGTCAGCGCTTTCGCTTCGTCCGAACGCCCCAGCTTCTTCAGAGAGGCGATCTGGAAGTAGGTGATCTCGTGGCAAAGATCCACGTTCGCGTTGGCCGGATCCGCCGATTGCGTGAACGCTTTCTTCGCGCCTTCCACGTCGCCTTTGGCTTCCAGGGTCGTACCGAGGAAGTAGAAGATTTTGGCGTTCTGTCCACCGCCGACCACTCGGCCAACCTCGAGGTTTTCCGGGTAGGTCTGTGCGATCTCGAAATCAGCGACGGCACCGTCGAAATCCTTGGCGTCACGACGAGCCAGACCGCGGAGCAGGTGCGCATCCACGAAAGTATCGTGCACGGCCCGGCCTCCTTCCCAGACGTGGAAGTGGCGTTTGTCGAGCTGGTCGATCGCTTTCTGGTACTGGCCGGTGGCGTTCCAAAGTCCGATCAGACGGATCGTCGAATCGTCGTGGGAAAGGACCGTTTCAAGATTTGCCTCCATCAGTTTCAGACGCTCGGGGGCTGGAACGAGTTTCTGCGCTTCCAGAACGTCCAGCTCGACGAACGGTTTCGGGTCGGAAACGTCGTACTTCAGGCTCGTCTTGTACGCTTCGATCGCCCGGTCGATCTGACCGGCCTGCGTGTAAGCGAAACCCAGGTTCCGCCAGACGCGGCCGTAAGCCGGGTTCAGCTGGGCGGATTTTTCCCACGCCGCGATGCCCGCGTCTTTCTGCTCGAAGTAGTACAGAATATTCCCGAGCAGGCACCACGCCTTCGCGTCGTTCGGGTTCCGCTTGACGGCGGCTTGCAGGAGGGCGATCTCTTCCACGCGGAACGGGAAGCAGTAGTCGAGCGACTGGGCCGGGACCTTGACCCCTTCGCCGGGCGCCAGAGCGTCGAGCCAGTACGCCGCCAAGAGCGAATCACTGAACGGCTTGCCGTACCGCATCGCCGCGCGCAGGATCCGTGCCGCATCATCCGAGCCGAGCGAGGCGTAGTCGGCCACGACTTCGAGCAGTTCCTGGACCTTGACCAAATCATCTCCGCGGAGCGCTTCGTCGAAGATCGCGTTCGCTCTGGCGTCGAAGAAACCTTCCGCCAGGGCGAGTTCCACCTTGGCCATGACGTCCAGCGGATTTTGACGCAAAACGTTCATCAGGACGGCCAACCGGACTTCCCGCGGGGCGTTCATCTTGCGGAGGAAGTACGCACGGACCACCTGCGCCTTCGGGTCGTCGTAGTTCGAGTTCAGCGACTTCAAAACCAGTTCGAGCGCTTTCGGGTAGTCGCCTTCGCAGGAGGCGAGTTTGGCGAGCTGGAAGAACGCGGCGGACTGGTATCCGGTCGTCCACGTGGCTTTCCAGTACTGGTCCTTAGCTTCGGCGATTTTGCCCTCGTTCTGGAGGACCCAGCCGAGGAGGTAGTGAGGCTCACCGTCTTTCAGGCGCGTGTAGTTTTTATCTAGTCGGGCCAAAGCGGCGCGCAGGTGCTTCCCGGCGAGTTCCCACTTCGCCTGGCGGGCGTAATGAAGGCCGACCGCCGTATTCGTCCGGGCGTCACCCGGGTCGCGGCGAAGGGCTTCCTCGTAGTAGTCCATCGGGTTCATGCGCGCATTGTGGAACTGCTCCATACGCTGGGCGGCGAGGAAAAGCTCCTCGACCGTCTGGAAATCTTTCGGCGCCGGAGTCGGCTTCACGATTTCCGGCATTTCCTCCGGTTCCAGCCTGGTCGGCTGCCACGTCACGAGGACTTTTCCCGAGGCGTCGAGCAGGGCGACGCGAATTTCCTCGTCCTTCGTCTCTTTCGGAACGGTCAGCTCCTGAATGAACGGGTGGGCCGGGTCGATATTAATTTCTTTTTCAAGCGCTTCCTCGCCATTAATATAAATGACGGATTTCGCGTTCCGGAAATCGCCGGTGGCGCAGAAGCCGAAGCGGATCTTATCCTCGGCGAACCGTTCCATATTCGCGGCGGCGTCCACCGTCGCGGCCTTTACGCCTCCGATCCCACGGATCGGGTACCAGACCTGAGTGTGCTCGCGCGTTTCACCCGGGCCGATCCAGCTGTAGTCCGGCTGATTGTCCGACCAGGCTCCGACCATGAGTTCCAGGTACTGCGGGTACTCGGCGTCACTTCCCTCGAGCGACTCTTTTTTCTCCTCGTCGGTCCAGGGGTCGGTCAGCATTTTGTCCCACATTTTGGCGCGGTCGTGATTCCCCCACAGGAAAAACTTCTTCCCGGGGACCTGGTAGTGGTTTGCGATGTGAACGGTTCCCGCGTCACGCCCGTGGTCGTAGCCGG
>JAFTCU010000094.1 GCA_017454585.1 Thermoguttaceae bacterium
CACCTTTTGAGGCATGATGCTCGACCCGGTGCAGAACTTCTGCGGGAGTTTGAGGAAACCGTATTCGCAGGAGGACCAGAGGATCCACTCTTCCGCCCACGTGCTCAAATGCTCGGCAATGAGCGAAAGGCAAAACGTGAATTCCAGCGCAAAATCCCGGTCGCTCGAAACGTCCAGTGAGTTGGCGGCCACGCGCTCGAAACCAAGCAGGCGCGCCGTTTCAAACCGGTCGATCGGGATGGAAGTCCCGGCCAGCGCCGCGGCGCCGAGGGAAAGTGTGTTCACCCGTTTCCGGCAGTCGGCCAGACGCTCCCGGTCCCGCGCGTATTTTTCCACATAGCAGAGCCAGTAGTGAGGCGCAAGCACCGGCTGGGCGCGCTGCGTGTGCGTGTAACCCGGCAAAATGCAGTCGAAATCCCCGTCGCAGCGGTCAACGAACGATTTCTGGAGGTTCGCAAGCAGACCGTCCAGTGAGTCGATCGCGTCGCGGACCCAGAGGCGGAAGTCGGTCGAAACCTGGTCGTTTCGGATCCGGCCCGTGTGCAGTTTACGCCCCGTGTCGCCGATGCGGTTGATCAGCTCCTTCTCGACGTGCATGTGAATGTCCTCGAGCTTGAGCGAGTACTCGAAATTCCCCGCCTCGATGTCGCGCAGGATCCCCTCAAGCCCGTCCCGGATCGCGGCGGCTTCCGCGTCGGTAAGGACGCCGACCTTGGCGAGCATTGCGGCATGAGCCTGCGAGCCGCGAATGTCCTGGCGGTACAAACGCCGGTCAAAACTGATGCTTTCGGTGAATTTTTCCATTCTGGGGTCGGCGGCCTCTTCAAAAACCCCGCCCCACGCTTTATTCGCAGCTTGAGACTGACTCACAATGAACTCCAATGATTGATTCGTTCTTTGATCGAAATATACTTTCCCTTAATCCAGTTTTTCGGCAAACTGTACCGATTGCACTTAATATTATACCGGAGTTTGAAGAAAAATCCAGTACTCCTTGCTTAAAATTTGACGAATAAAAAGAGTTTGCCGAACGGAAGGGGCGCAAGTTTCAAGAAAGGAGGGGTTTTGACGATAGTAAGGAATGAAACGGCAGTAAAGCCACCCGGTTTTAAATACACTTTCACCCGGTTCCCAAATCATGAGCGAAACCTCCTTAAACTCCCAGCTTCCCGCGTCGCCCGAGGACTCCAAACCCCTCGGTGAGGAGGAATTTCTTGAAAGTCTGAACCTTGCCGCTCCGAAATCGGACGGGGCCGGAGTTCAACTCGATTCCGGCCGAACATCGCCTTTTTTGCTGAATCTCGCGGGGAGTCTGGAGCGTTTTCTCGACGTGGTGGGGGAGGTTTTTGAACTCTCGCTGACATCGGAAAACGGCGTTTCCCGGAAACGGCCGCGGACGTTCGAAGGGGACGGTTTTGCGGTTTCATTCCCGTTTGAGGAGGGGATCGGTGTCTTTTTGGCAGCTGACGGGGGCGAAATTCTGGCCTCCTGGCTGCAAAACCCGGGAATTGCGGGCAAGTCTCGCATTTTACTTCTGGCCAATGAACTGGAAAGGCTTTTCTCGTCGGATCAGGACGGAACATCCGATCCTGAAAACAGCGAAGAAACTCCTTCGGAGACGAAACCCTTTTACACGGGCCCGGATTTTTTCTATGGGCGAATTACCGGGCTGGAATCGCTTTTCGAAGCGCTCCCGATGGAAACCCTGGCGAAATTCCGCTCGTTTACAATCCGGAAATTCGACGGGCGTGAAGGGTACGCGTGGATGTTTGGCCCTCTCTCCTCGGCAGAAATTTTGGTGGATCACGAGGTCCCGTGCGACGCCAGCACGCGGAGCGTGGAGAGTCCGCGGCCTGTCCGCTCGCTTGAGTGCGTGGAGGTGGAGACTGCGGGGACGACGCTTCCAGCGTCGTCAATAGAACCCTCTGCCGATTCGGGGATGACGCTTCCAGCGTCGTCAATAGAACCCTCTGCCGATTCGGGGACGATGCTTCCAGCGTCGTCAACAGAACCCCCTGCCTTTTCCGAAACGATTTACCGTTTTCACTTCCGCACACCGCTTTACTCGCCGAAAATGCGGGCACGGCGCGAAGAATTCATACTTTCGCAGATTCGTTACGAACACCCGATGAATACCCAGCGGTGGCGCGTGAGGGCGAAAAAAACATCGGAACGGTTTCTTTGTGAGATTCAGGCTGCGATGCTTATCGCGGCTTATTCCCGCTCTGTCGTTCCAGTTCCCGCCCCTGTTCCGACACAGCCCACGCTTCAAATTCCCCCAATGACATCGCTCGTGGAGACGAAAATCCCGTGCGAGGGGATCGATCCCGTGCAGATCGTGGATTTTCAATCGTTCGTGGATGAACCGTTTGAACCGGTTTCCGTCGCGCTGTCGGACTGGTCGGAAAATTCTTTCATCGTTTCGAGTCTGATCGAACCGGAAAAAACGACCGATGTATCGCACGAGGGTGAAATTCAGCCGGAAATGCTGATCGAAACGGACGTGAAAGCCGAACCGATCGAACTGCCGCACGTGATGACGCCTTTCGCGGAGGATTTTTCGGAAGAGGACGAAACGGAAGCGTTCCCGGCTCTCACCGCTCCGGTTGACGTTCAGAAAATGCTGGAAGTTCCTGTTCCGGTTTCGATCCTGCTCGGCCGCGGAAGGGTTTCGGTCTCGGAAATTCTGGGCTGGAAAAAAGGGACCATTCTGAATTTGGGTCAAAAAATCGACAAAACTTGCGAAGTTTTTGTAAATGGAGGTTGCGCAGGACGCGGATTTCCGGTAGAATACGAAAAC
>JAFTCU010000095.1 GCA_017454585.1 Thermoguttaceae bacterium
GGAACTCGCCTCGATCCAGGAAGTGGTTTTGGCCAATTTGTAGATCATACAGAATTCGAGCCTCCCCTGAAAGGGGAGGTGGCGCGAAGCGCCGGAGGGGTTTCGGAACTGGTGAAAATCCGTCCCGCTTCTGGAACCCCCCAGACTCGCTTCGCGAGCCAGCCCCCCTTTCAGGTGGGCCTTTAAATGTTTTTTTAAGGAAACCTCAAAATGCTCGTTAAATTCAAAGACATTCTGGCGATTGCCGAGTCGAAATCCTTCGCGATCCCGGCCTTCAACGCCTACAACATGGAAACGGCCATGGGGATCATCCACGCGGCTGAAGAAACCAAATCGCCGGTCATCATTCAGGCGTACTCCCGTCTTTTCGAGTACGGAACGGCCTTTTATCTCGCTCCGATCATTCTGAAAGGGGCGGAGGAAGCCAAAGTGCCGGTCTGCTTCCACCTTGACCACGGTACGGGGATCGTGCCGGTCATGCGCGCCCTGCGTTACGGTTGCACGGGGATCATGTTCGACCGCTCTTCTCTTTCGTTCGAGGAAAACGCCGCCCAGACCAAGCAGGTCGTGGACCTCTGCGCCGCCAGCGGAGTTACGGTCGAAGGCGAGCTGGGCCACATCGGAACGACGAAAGAGGAAGTTTCCGAGTTCGTCTATACCGAGGTCGATGACGCGGTGAAATTCGTGGAACAAACGGGCGTCGTGGCTCTGGCGATTGCCGTCGGGACCGCGCACGGCCGCTACAAAAAAGCCCCGCAGGTGAACATTTCCCGCATCGCCGAGATCCACAAAGCGATCCCGGCCGCGGTGGTCCTGCACGGCGGAAGCGGAATTCCGGACGACCAGGTTCGCGACGCGATCGCCGCCGGGATCCGGAAGGTGAATTTCGGTACGGACGTCTGCTACTCGTTCCTCGACAAAGTGTTCGAAACCTCGCGCGAAGTGTTTGCGGTCGATATTTTTATGCGCGGCGCCATCGATGCGGTTAGGGATTTCGCGGTCAGCAAGATCCAACTACTCGGCGCCGAGGGCAAAGCAGAATAAGAACGAATAATGAATAACGAATAACGAATAATGAAAACCGCTTGAGGTTAAGTCTTTCCAATCATTATTCGTTATTCATTATTCGTTATTCATTGGAGGTTTTATGGCTCAAATCACCGGCATCGGCGCCAACGTTTTCGATACGCTGGTCAAAATTCCCTCGTTTCCTGTTGAGGACACAAAAAGCCTCGTTGAGACCGTCGTCGCGAGCGGCGGCGGTCCCACGGGAACCGGTCTGGTCGCTGCGGCCAAACTCGGCGCGAGCTGCTCGGTTCTGGCCGTTCTTTCGACGGACGCCGGCGGCCGTTTCCTCATGGACGATTACAAAAAGTACGGCGTCGATACGTCGCTGGTCGAGATCCGTGACGGGGAGTCTTTTTCCGCCATCGTGCTTTTGAACTCGGCGACGGGGTCGCGCACGTGCCTTTTGAACCGTGGTACGCTCCCGAAACTCGTTCTGAACGAGGCGCAGAAGGAGGAGATTCGCGGCGCGGAGGTCCTCATGGTCGATGGAAACGAAATGGACGCAGCCGTTGCCGCGGCCGAAATCGCCCGTGCGTCCGGGACGAAAGTCCTCTACGACGCCGGGGGCCTGTACGCGGGGATCGAGCGCCTTTTGCCGCTGGCGGACATTTTGATCCCCTCCGCCGAGTACGCTTTGGGCTTCACCCAAAAAGCGACGCTTGAGGACGCCGCGCGTGATCTTTACGTACGGTTTCACCCGGAGATCGTCGTGATCACGAACGGGGCCGAAGGCGGTATCCTCTTTGATGGGCTGGAAGTTCGTTCCTACCCGGCCTTTAAGGTAGAGGTGGTGGACTCGAACGGCGCGGGCGACGTGTTCCACGGGGCGTTCGCATTCGCGGTGACGCAAGGGTGGGACTACTACAAATGCTGCGTCTTTTCCAGTGCCGTTTCGGCTCTGAAATGCACCAAGGTCGGCGCGCGTTCTGGCGTGCCTTTTTACACGGAAGTTGAAGACTTTTTAAAGAAAAATCACTAGAATGAACGCACGTTTTCTTGCATTTCTCGTTTTGTTTTTGAGCTTCGCGCCGGTTTGGGCACAGGATCCAACCGATCTGGACTTGAATTTGGGAATCGAAGAGGTTCCGGAGGCCGCTGCTGATTCTCCGAAGGAATCGGCTCCTCAACTCCCGGCGGTTGAAGAAAAAAAGGCTGGTGAGGAGAAACCGGCCTCCAAAGTAGAGCAAATGTTCAATTCCGACGATGAAGTCGTGGACATTACGGTCGATGCCGATGAGATTCCGGATGAGGCAAAGCCGGAAAACGACGTGATGGTCCAGTCCTCGATCGAGGCCGCAGAAAAAGTGCAGGAATCGAATCCTTCCCAATCGGAAGACGTAACGGACACAAAATCAGAACTCATCGCGGAGGAATTGCCGGAAGAACTGCCGGAAGAAAAGCCTCAGGCTCCAGCTTCCAATTCTGCCCCTGCAAACAATTCGCCGACCTCTGCGGCCGGGCCTTCTGAAAATCTGACTCCTCTTGAAATCTCCCTTCAGAAAACCTTGAAAAGCCCGCGTGCAATGGTGAATTTCTTCATCGAAAAGAGCGTCGAAAAAAAGTATGACGAGGCGATTTTAGCGATGGATTTTTCCGCTCAGCCGAATCTGAATAAACTTCAGCGTCAGAATTTGGCCTACCAGCTTTTGGGGATCATTTCCCGTCTGGATCATTTTCAGTTAAACGGCATTCCTGAAAAGTACGACCGGGACGAGTGCTACCTCATGCCGGATAAAAACTACCACGCTATCGTTTTGACTCGTCAGGCGGACAGTACGTGGCGGTTCGGTACGGCGACCGTGGCGGATATTCCGTCGTTTTATGAAAAAATCAAAACCAAAACGCCAAATTTCATCCGTAAAACGTGGATGGCCTTCCTGCCGGAATTCATGTTCCACCACTATTTGGGCATGGCTCTGATTCAGTGGGCCTTGTTCTTTGTCATGGTATGTGTAGGCATATTTGCCGCTTGGGTTCTTCCTAAAATATGCGCGCATTTGACGCTCCTTTTTATCCATCTGGTAAATGGTCAAAAGGATTTCATTCCACTCATTCGCAGAGTGTACAGTCCACTGGCGCTCTACGCGATGTTCTTCATCTGGTACCTTGGACTGGTTTTGGGTCGCGTGTCACCTGTGATTTTAAGGTATGCGCTCGTTGTTTTGCATCCTTTGGGACTTTTCTTTCTGATACTTTCCCTGCTGCGCGCGGTGAGCGTTTTCGGACTATGGTTCCGTAAGCGGCTTGAGAAAAAACGGAATAAAACCGCGACTGTTCTGGTCGATATCGTTTTGGGCGCAATGAAAATTCTTGTGGTTTGCATAGGAATTATCAGGATCGCAGAGATTTTCGGTTTTTCGGCGCTGGGGATCATCTCCGGTATGGGAATCGGTGGTATCGCCGTCGCGTTGGCCGCTCAACAGACGATTTCAAACTTTTTTGGCAGTTTAACAATTCTCCTCGATCGACCTTTTACGGTGGGAGATCGTGTGGTGATTGGCTCGGTAGAAGGGCTTGTGGAGTCGATCGGTGTACGTTCAACCCGAATCCGTACTTTGTATGATTCGAGCGTCATCATTCCCAACGCAACACTTTCAGCCGACATTATCGACAATCTGGGGCGCCGTGCCGCTCATCGTTTCCGTACGATGCTGACCGTCACTTATGATACGTCGCCGGAAAAATTGCAGGAGTTTTGCGCGAAAATCAAAAAGATGCTCGAAGAAGACCCGGATGTTCTTGAGGAGCGATGTACCGTTTCCGTTTATGATTTTTCCGAATCATCCATCGATATTTTGTTCAACACTTTCTTCCGGGCCGAGACTTCCGCGCAGGAGTTTGCGATTCGTGAACGCCTTTTGCTCAACATTTTGAATATTTCGAAAGAGATCGGAGTGGATTTCGCCTTCCCGACTCAGACGAACTACCTGATTTCCGAAAAGAATTGACCCTTTACCCAACCCTGGTTTTATGAATCGTCGCACCACCTTCCCGTTTTTGTTTTTCATCCTCGTCTTGGCTTTCGTTTCGGCCTTCGTTTCGGCGGAAACACCGAAATCGCTGACTCTCATTTCCGGCGGTCAGTCGAACTATCGGATCGTACTGCCAGACGAGCCGACCCCGGTTCAGCAGACCGCGGCGCAGGAGCTTCAGAAATACCTGGCCGAGATTTCCGGCGTGGAGCTTCCCATTGTTTCCGAAACGGACGCGAAGTCGTCGGGAAAACGAATCGTTCTGGGGCCCTCCGTCCTTTCCCAGAAACTGCTGGGGGAAACCCTCGACGAGTCCAAAATCGGCTACGACGGGATCGCGCTTCAAGTGGTCGGCAAGGATCTCGTTCTAACGGGCCACCCGCAGCGCGGAACGCTCTATGCCGTGTACGAATTTCTTGAAAGAGCGCTCGGCTGCCGCTTCTGGATGCCGGATTGCGAAACGGTCCCGAAGGCCGAAAAGGTAAGGATCCCGGCGGGTTTTTCATACCAGTTCACGCCGAAACTCGTGTACCGCGACGCTTTCTACCGGTCAGACCGCGATCCGGCATTTGCGGCCAAGATCCGGAATAACGGCACGCAGGACATTCCGCCGGAGCTGGGGTACCACCACGAGTTTTGCCATTTCGTGCACAGTTTTTACCCGATCCTTCCGCCGGAGAAGTATTTTGAAGCCCATCCCGAGTGGTATAGCGAGGTGGACGGCAAAAGGACCTGCGACTACGCCCAGCTTTGCCTCACGAACGAGGAAATGTTCCACGAGTTCGTGAAAAACGCGAAGGAGCATCTGCGCGAGAATCCGAACGCCACGTTCCTTTCGGTCAGTCAGAACGACTGGCGCAATTATTGCCAGTGCGAGAAATGTACGAAACTCGCCGAGGAGGAAGGCTCTCAGTCCGGCCCGCTTATCCACTTCGTGAACCGGGTCGCGGAGGAGATCGAGAAGGAATTTCCGAACGTTTACGTCGAGACGCTGGCCTACACATACACGCGCAAGCCGCCGAAGCACGTGCGTCCGCGGCACAACGTCGTGGTGCGTCTGTGCACGATCGAATGCTCGTTCTCCCAGCCGCTTTCGGGCGAGCAGAACGTGAAGCTCCGCGAGGACCTGGACGGCTGGTCGAAGATCGCGCCGAACCTTTTCATCTGGGACTACGTGACGAATTTCTCGTTCTACCTGATCCCGCACCCGAATTACTACGTCCTGGCGCCGAATATCCGCTTTTTTGTGGACCACAAAGCGATCGGCATTTTCGAGCAGGGCGATATTTACACGGAGGCGGGCGACTTTATGCCCCTGCGGGCGTGGGTCATTTCCAAACTTTTGTGGGACCCGACGCTTGATTTCGACGCGCTGAAAGACGAGTTCGTCGCCGGGTATTACGCGCCGGAACTGGTGCCGATTTTTGACGAGTACTTCAAGCTGATGCGTTCCGAAGTCGAGAAATCGGGGATCTACCTCGGGATCTACCGTCAAACGGTCCGTGACTGGCTTTCCTTCTCTGGCCTGAACCGGGCGACGAAGTTGATCAGGAAAGCGAAGAAAATCGCCGCGAAACTCGAAGCGCAGGACCCCGAGCGGTACGCGGGCCTCGTGAAGAAGATCGAGCGTGAGACGTTCCCAACCGGCCTGGTCTGGGTCGAGGACTGGAAGTTTTACAAAAACGAGTCGTTCTTTGACGCTCAGCCGTGGGAAGGCCCGGAGGATTACCCGCAGGCGATCGACGAGATGGTCCGGCACTTCGATTCGTACGGGCTGACCCATTTCCGCGAGTCGGACGGCGGGATCCAGAACCTGAAAGAAAAGCTCCTCGGCAAGAAAGAGCTTTGGGAAAAGTGCCAGAGCCGGAACTACACGACGAAGCCCGAAACGTTCCCGGAGGAGGTGCGCAACCTTCCGCCGAAGTCCTGGGTCGAGATCCAGCAGGAGAGTTTCAACCTGCACATTCCAGGGAAGTACGTTTTCATCGAGGAAGACCCGCAGGCGTCGAACGGTCTGACGCTCCGCATGGGCGGCGATCACACGCAGTGGGCGACGTCCTGGTCGGTCCAGAAGTGGGTCCACCGGATGACGCCGGCTCTGGGTGAGGAAAACGCCGAAAAAACGGCCGGGAAGTTCCGCGTCTTTGCCGCCGTTCGCTGTGACGCCACTGGAACCGGCCGCGCGATGGAGATCGGGATCTACGACGAGACCCAGCGCAAGAACCTGGTTTACCGTGCGCCCAGCGCCGAGACGATTTCGGGACCGGAGTATCATTGGATCGATCTCGGCGAGGTGGAATTCATCGATGAGAACTGCCAGTACTTCTGGGCCGCCCCGGTGAATCGCCCGAACGAGGTGCAGAACGTTTACGTGGACCGGGTTTTGATCGTGCATTAATATATTTTACGCTTTTAACCCTTTAATCAAGGAGAAACTCATGAGCGACTATTCCTACAAGAAATCCTGGAACAAAGAAAACGGCAAATCGGCCGTCATTACGTTCGAGAACAGTTCACTTGAAATGCTCGAAGTGGACATGCTGAAGCTGCAGCCGGGCGACAAAAAGTCCTACCAGGAAGGCGGCAAAGAGTACGGCCTGCTGATCCTCGGCGGACAGTGCTCCGTCGTGGGTTCCGGCTTCAATTTCGAGAACATCGGCAAGCGCGCGAACGTTTTTGATGGTCCGGCCACTTGCGTGTACATTCC
>JAFTCU010000096.1 GCA_017454585.1 Thermoguttaceae bacterium
CTTCCGCGTCTTTGCGGCCTACAATCCCGAGAAAAAGTACGTGCAGAATTCCTGCGTCGCTTCGACGAAACAGATGGTTTTCGAGCGCGGGAAGAGCTACCGGCTCCGCTTCCGCCTGCGCGTTTCGGATGATTTTGACGGCGATGTGATGGTCCGGTTCGTCTGCGAGCAGAACGGCCTCTGGAAGGCTTTCGGAGCGAAAAATTTTAGCAAACGGGACGACGGGAAGATCTGCGAGACGGTTTTCCGCCTTCCGAAAGTAGGGGACGCAGACCTCGATCCGCGCGTCGAAACGCTGACGCTGCACTTCCAGATGGGGAGCAAAACCGGCTGGTTTGAAATTTCCGCGCTGGAGATCCGGGAGGTTGAAATGCTCGACTCATGGCGGTCGTGGCAGGATGAGGGCGCGGACGTGCACTCGGTGATCGCCGACCCGCTTTTTGTGGACCCGGAACACGAAAATTACGCGCTGAAACCGGACTCCCCTGCCCTGAAGATGGGCTTCGAGCCGATCCCGTTCGAGAAAATCGGCGTTTACGAGTCTCCCGCCCGAGCGACCTGGCCGGTGATAGATGCCCCCGGTGTCCGAGAGCACCCGGAGTGGCTGGAAGTACCGGAGGATTAAAATCTTACGGGTGAGCGGAGTCCATAGCGCCCCCGCTCACCTTGATTTACTGGTTCATCTTTCCGATCGCGATCACTTTGTCGATGATTTCGTCGGTGAGTTCAAATTCAGGCTGGTTGGGCATTCCTTCCCAAACGACGCCACCGTATTTTGGCTCGATGAGGATCGCGTGAGGAATACCCCAGACTTTCAGGGCGTTCGCGACGCGGCGCTGCGTGTCGATGGCCACATAATGGGTCAGGTCTTTCCCTTTCAGCGCACCGGGAAGGTTATCGATTGCGTTGCGATCTGTCTCGCAAATCGAAATGACCACCAGGTCGTCACCGTACTTTTCGGCCCAGTGATTCAGGAGTTTCAGCGAGCGGCGGCACGGTGGGCACCACGTCGCCCAGACTTCGACCAGGACGAACTTCCCCTTGAGGTCAGGCGCGGGTTTTCCGTACCACTCCTCGAACCGGAGGAACGACTTCAGACGGTCGGTCGTGGGGATCTCGGCCGTTTCGTCGGTTTCGGGCTGGATCTCACCCTTTTCGTTCAGGATCGGGACCTGGATGAAGAGCCACGAATCGGCGTAAAGGCCCTTCATCCTCTTGCGGGCACCCTGAACCTCGAACGGCGAGGCTTCGACCTGGGCAGCGTTTTGCCCCTCATGACCCGGCAGAATCGCGGGGCCTGTGACGGCTTCGTCATCTTCGTCGGCTTCTTCAGCAAAAGAAGGGACGGAAATCAGACCGATGGAAACTCCTAAAAGAAGGAGGACCGGAAAACAAAATCTTTTTTTAAACATTCGATCACCTCAACTGAAAACTGAAAACTTTAATTCTGATTATACCCGCAACGTGCCCGGATTTCAACCCACCCCTGAAAAAAATCTTCAATATTTTCAAAATCTTTATAGAGGGGGCCTTTTTTTCTGGGAAATTAGTGGTAGAATGGTCAAAATGAAAAAATGTAACCAATGATGAGGTAGAACCATGTTTAACGATTTGCCTGAACTTGGCGAGTTTCCAGCGGCCTGGAAGCGCAAACATCTTCTGGGACTGGAAGACTTGACCCGTGAGGAACTGCTTATTCTGCTTGACAAAGCGCAAGTCTTCCGCGACGCCTTCGACCAGGGGCGGCGCAAGTTTTCAATTCTTCCCGGTCACACCAGTGTGACGCTCTTTTTTGAAAATTCTACCCGGACACGAACCAGTTTCACTCTTGCCGCGCAGCGTCTCGGAGCGTCCTGCGTCGCGTTTGCAGCCTCGACGAGCAGTCTGAGCAAAGGCGAATCCATCGTCGATACTGCCAAAAATCTCGAAGCGATGGGCTGCGAGTCGATGGTGGTCCGGCACTCGACGCCGGGAATTCCGAAGCTCCTCTCCGAAAACGTTCACTGCTCGATCATCAACGCAGGTGACGGTGCGCACGAGCATCCGACGCAGGGTCTGCTCGACATTCTGACCATGCGTCAGCGGCTCGGTTCGCTCGAAGGGAAAACCATCGGCGTGGTAGGTGACATCGCTCACAGTCGAGTAGCCCGCTCGAACGCCTGGGGGTTGAAGAAACTCGGGGCGAACGTTATCGTCTGTGGCCCTTCGACGCTTGTTTCTCCCCTCTGGGAGGAAATGGGGGTTGAGTATTCGCACAGCCTCGACAAAATTCTCCCGCGGGTAGATGTTTTGAATATGTTACGCATTCAGTTTGAGAGGCAGTACACCAGTCCATTCCCCTCGATCCGGGAGTATTCCCTTCTCTTCGGAATGGACGGTGAGCGCCTCCGCCGGGCGAAGCCGGACCTTTTGGTCATCGCGCCCGGCCCCATCAACCGCGGAGTGGAACTGACCCCGGAAGTGGCAGATGGGCCACAAAGTGCGATCCTCGATCAGGTCTCGAACGGCTTGGCAGTACGAATGGCCGTTTTGTGGCTCACTGATGGCGCAAGAAAATTAACGAATAATGAATAACGAATAATGAATAACGAATAACGAATAATGAAAGGAAAGAGTTCAACCTCATGCGGTTTTTGAGAAAGTCCAAGGTCTTTCTCCTCATTATTCGTTATTCGTTATTCATTATTCATTTAGAAGGAAGTGTCATGATTCAAGGAATATTGATTAAAAATGGTCGCGTGATCGATCCATCGCAGAATATGGACTGCGTGACCAATGTGCTCATCGAAAATGGCCGAATCACCGGCTTTGGAATGCAGCCGACCGGCCGGGAACGTGAGATCGATGCCGAAGGGAAAATCGTCGCGCCGGGTCTCATCGACCTCCACACCCATCTGCGTGAACCGGGCTTTGAGGAAAGTGAAACGATTTTCACAGGAACCGACGCGGCTCTGAATGGAGGTTACACGTCCATCTGCGCTGTTCCTAATACGAACCCTCCAATCGACACGCCTGCGGACGTTGAGTTCATCCAGGACCAGGCGGCCCGCGCCGATCACTGCAACGTGTACGTCATCGGTTGTATCAGCAAAAACCGTGAAGGAAAAGAACTCTCAGAAATGGGCTACCTCGCACGGACTGGTGTTGTCGGGTTCAGCGATGATGGCTCCGACATTGAAAACGCAGACCTGCTGCGGCGGGCATTCGAGTACGCTCAGATGTTTAACCTCCCGATCATGTGCCACACGGAGGACAAAAACCTGACAAACCGCGGCGTGATGAACGAGGGCCTCGTCGCCACCCGCCTTGGCCTTCGCGGGATCCCGTCTCTGGCGGAGGACGTGATGACGGCTCGGGCGATCATGCTCGCAGAGTACACTCACGGGAAACTGCACCTGATGCACATTTCGACGGTCAAAGGGGTCCAGCTCATTCGTGAGGCGAAAAAGAACGGCGTGAACGTCACCGCCGAAGTGACCCCTCACCATCTCACGCTGACCGAGGACCTGCTCGAATCGTTCGATTCGAACCTGAAAATGGCGCCGCCCCTGCGTGCCCGCGCGGACGTTGAAGCGTGTATCGAGGGGCTTCTCGACGGGACGCTCGACTGTGTTTCGACTGACCACGCGCCGCACTCGGCCGAGAAGAAGCAGCGCGAGATCGACCAGGCCCCGTTCGGGATCGTCGGGCTGGAAACCTCGCTGGCCGTCCTGAATACTGAGTTGATCCTCAAAGGGCGCATGACCTGGCCACAGTTGATCGAGAAAATGGCGACCAACCCTGCCAAAATCATCAACCTCCCGGACGGCAAAGGAACGCTCCAGGTCGGCGCCGATGCGGACATCGTGCTGATCGACCCGGAACTGAAATGGACGGTGACCGAATCGGAAATGCGTTCCCGAAGCAAGAACAGCCCGTGGCTTGGAAAAGAGTTGACCGGCCGCGCCGTGATGGTGCTGGTGAACGGGCGGATCCGAATGAAACGATGATCGACTCTTTTGAGTGAGGGGGTTTTCGGGGACGATGTTTCCTGCATCGTCCCCGTATGAATTTGAACTTTTTTTCTTTTTTTTCTCAAAACTCCCCTTGGGGCCTCTTGATTTTCCCTCTTTTCGGTGTATATTGAAAGAAAATACTATTATTATTCATGAACCTTTTGAAAGGAGCACGTAATGTCTCGCATTCCCTCTTTTATGAAGAGTCTCGCCCTTCTGGCTGCTTGCTGTGCGGCCAGTGTCGCTTCGGCGGCAATCGAGGTTTCGGACTGGGGTAAAACCTCGGACGGAAAAGAAGTCAAACTTTACACCATGACCAACGACAACGGCATGGTCGTAAAAATTTCCAACTTCGGCGCCGTGATCAATGCAATCATCGTCCCGGATAAAGACGGCAACATGGCCGACGTCGCGCTTGGC
This sequence comes from Thermoguttaceae bacterium, assembly GCA_017454585.1. The sequence goes on from JAFTCU010000096.1 coordinate 4,416, forward strand.
TTCGACGAAGTGAGCGGCTACGAAGCCGACACGTGCCCGTACTTTGGCGCACTGGTCGGCCGCTACGGGAACCGCATCGCTGACGGGAAATTCACCATCGACGGCAAAACCTACCAGGTCACCAAGAACGAAAAAGGCATCACCTGCCTCCACGGCGGAAAAATCGGTTTCAACCGGAAGATTTGGAACGTCGAAACGAAAGAAAATGACGATGCGATGATCCTCAAGTGCACGCTCAAATCCCCGAACGGCGAAGAAGGTTTCCCGGGGAATCTCGACGTCATCGTGCATTACATTCTCCCCAAGAAACTGAACTCTCTGGTCGTTCTTTACGGCGCGAAGACCGATAAAGCCACGCCGATCAACCTGACCCAGCACTGCTACTTCAACCTGAAGGGCGCTGGTGACGAAACGATCACCGACCACGTCCTGATGATCAACGCCGACAAATTCACTCCGGTGAATGAAACGCTCATCCCGACTGGCGACCTGCGCGACGTGGAAGGCACGCCGTTCGATTTCCGCAAGCCGACCGTGATCGGTGCGCGTATCGGCCAGACCGACTACGACCAGATCAAACTTGGAAACGGCTACGACCATAACTGGGTCCTGAACAAGACCGAAAACGTGGTTGGGAAAAAAGCGGAGAAATTCCTGGAAACTCCCGATGCAACTCTTTATGAACCGACCACGGGCCGCGTGATGGAAGTTTACACGACCGAACCGGGCGTGCAGTTCTATGCCGGGAACTTCCTGGATGGCTCGCTGATCGGAAAGGGCGGAAAAGCCTACCAGTTCCGTTCCGGCATGTGCCTCGAAACCCAGCATTTCCCCAACTCGCCCAACACGCCGAACTTCCCGAGCACGATCCTGAAGCCGGGGGAAGAATACCGCACCGGTACCGTGTTCCGTTTTAGTGTGAAAGAAGACTGACTAGTTAAAATTCACCCCTAACCAAAAGGAAGAAATTATGTCCGATAAACAACCTGTAGTCGCGGCTTATCCACGGCTTTCCATTGCCTATTTCCTCCAGTTCGCCATTTGGGCAAGCTACGCTTTCGCCTTGACGGGCTTCGTGGCCAAGTACCTCCAATTCACCGGCTCTCAGGTCGGCTGGATCGGAGCGGCGATTCCGATCGGCGCCATCATCGCGCCCTTGCTTGTGGGCCCCATAGCGGACCGTTATTTTGCGGCCCAGAAAGTTCTGGCGTTCCTGCACATCGTGGCCGGTTTGCTTCTTTGCTTCGCCGGCGTTCAGAAGGAATTTATGCCGATGTTGATCGCCATGATCGCCGTGGGTATGTGCTATATGCCGACGATTGCCCTGATGAACTCCATCGTGTTTGAGCACATTCCAAACCGCGATAACGCCCCGCGCGTCTTCATGTTCGGGACCATCGGCTGGATCGCGATCGTCCTGTTCATTCAGGCGTTCTTTGGCGGAGGTGAGACGAACCAGTTCTTCTTCGTCGGCGCCGCCTGCTGCTTCATTCTTGCGGTTTACGCCCTGACCCTTCCGAACACTCCGCCGAAAGGCGCTTCGGAAGGTGACGCTTTAGGCCTTAAAGCCTTCACGCTCTTCAAGAAACCGTCCTTTGTGGTCTTCGTTCTGACCCTGCTGCTGGTCGGTATTCCGGGCTGCGGTCTGTTCTTCACCCTTTGTGTCCCGATGCTTATGCAGGGTGGCTACCCGGCTCCGCTGGCTTTGACCACGATCAACCAGTTCTCTGAAGTCCTGTTCATGGCCCTGCTCCCCATCTTCGCGCTGCGTGTCGGCCTGAAAAACGTCATCCTGATCGGTTCTGCGGCGTGGTTCCTGCGTTACTTCTGCTTCATGGAACAGACGTTCACGTTCGCGCTTGCCGGTCTGCTTCTGCATGGTCTTTGCTACGCGTTCCTGTATGTGGCCGCTTACATGTACGGCGACCGCGTCGCTTCCGACGATATGAAGGCCTCCGTCCAGAGCCTTTTGGCCTGCCTGATCCTCGGCGTTGGTCAGGTTTGTGGCTCCGTTCTGGCTGGTCACCTTCTTGCTGCTTACCCGGCCAAAATGACTTCCTTCGAATTTGACTCTCCTGCCGCCGTGGTCGCGGAAGCCGTTCAGGTGGAAGCTACTGCCGAGGAAGTCGCTCCTGCTCCCGCTCCGGAAGAAGCTGCTCCGGTCACTGAAGAAGCTGCTCCGGCTGAACCCGCTGCTCCGGCTGTTGAGGAAGCTGCTCCGGCTGAACCCGCCGCGCCTGCCGTTGAGGAAGC
>JAFTCU010000097.1 GCA_017454585.1 Thermoguttaceae bacterium
CTGCGTCCCCATCTGGGTGACGAGGTGGTTTTTCTCGGCAATTTCCTGCATCACGCGGCACTCACGCACGTCGTGGGTGAGCGGCTTCTCGGTGTAGCAGTGGATCCCGGCGCGCATCGCCATCACGCTCGGGGCGGCGTGTGTGTGGTCCGGCGTGCAGACGCAAACCGCGTCGATGTCCTTCACGGTCTCGAAGAGTTTGCGGAAGTCGGTGAACGTCTTGGCGCCCGGCGCTTCCTTGAGACAGCGATCCAGATTCCGGCGGTCCACGTCACAGACCGCGACGATGTTTTCACCCAGCATTTCGGTGAAGGACGCCCAGCCGCGCCCGCACGGGCCGACGATGGCGACGTTCAGTTTATTGCTGGGAGCGGCATCCTGACAAAAAGCCGGAAGCGCAACGGCCGAACCCGCCGCTAAGGAGCTGGTACGGAGAAATGTACGACGATTTAACATGAGGCTGAGTCCTTTCTTGAGGAAGAAGATGGTGGGAAAATGAATGACGAAAAACTCACGGCAGACCGAAACCCGCCGCTCGATGAAACCATTATAATAAAACTCCCGCAGACTGTCAAGGGGGAATCCCTTTGGAGTGCGGCAATACAGAAGCCGAAGGCTTCCTTTGCCGCTTTCACTTTAGCGGCTGAAAAATACGGCGTTGCATACGGTTTTTCTTGTGGGAAATCCTGCGCTTTTCAGCGGCAAACGCCTCTTCGAGGCGGTATTGCCGCAAGGGAAAGCGATGAATGTCGCTTGCGCGACTGTATCATCGCACTCCGAAAACTATTCCTCAACCCCTTTACCGTCGGTTTTGGCGGGGGGAGCGTAATCGCTTTCTTTGGATCGGGTTTCCGGCATTTCCGGCGTGTTGCCCGAGCCTTTCACCTCGCCTGCGGTATCGAGGATGACCCAAGTCGCCAATTTGCCGTTGAAGTGATGGTCTTTCAGCGTATTGTTATTAAACGTCCCCATCCCCTGATTGTAAATGAACACACCGACCTGTTTTCCGTCATGGAAATTACATCCGGTGACGGTCGGGTCCCCTGCCGTATCCACGGAGAATTGCGAACGACGGTTTCCGTAGAACTCGCAGTCGGTGAACGTGCCGCGGCCTTCTTCGTAAACGCCCACACCGACCTGTTTTTCGTCATGGATCTTGCACCCGGTGAGGGTCGGATTTCCTTTTGCCCTCACGGCGACCCCCACATTTTGGTTTCCGTAAATCTCGCAGTCGGTGAACGTACCGCGGCCTTTCTTGTGGATAAAGACCCCACAGTCTTCCTGGTCATGGATTTTACATCTGGTGACGGTTGGATTTCCAGAGGTCATTACGGCGATCCCGGCAAACGTGTTTTCGTAAATCTCGCAGTCGGTGAACGTGCCGCGGCCTTTTTTCAGGACGGCAATACCGGTATCGCCCCCGTTATGGATCCGGCATCCAATGACGGTTGGATCACTAGCGTCCTGTACGTAGAACCCAGGAAGAACATTTTCATAAATCTCGCAGTCCTTGAACGTGCCGCAAGCTTCATCAAGGAACTCAATGCCGCCATCTTTCCCGTTATGGATCTTGCATCCAGTGAAGGTCGGGTTGGTGTTGGCATCCCACACTCTGATTCCCGAAAACCTGGTTTCAGAAATATCGCAGTCGGTGAACGTGCCGCTGCTTTCCTGAAAGACCCACACACCATTCTCTTGTGACTGATGGATCTTGCACCTTGTGACGGTCGGGTTCCCGGACATTCGGACCTGGATCCCCGAAATCTGGCTTCTGCTGATTTCACAGTCAACGAATTCGCCAAGGCCTTCCTTAAAAATGAACACGCCACAGCCTTTCTCGTCTCGAATTTTACAGCCGGTGACGGTCGGATTTCCTTTCGTCCTCGCCTCGATTCCCGAACACGAGTTCTGGTAAATCTCGCAGTCGATGAATTTTCCAAGCCCTTCTTCTCTGACGAGCACGCCCTGCGCTTTCCCATCGTGGAAAGTACACCTGGTAACGGTCGGATCTCCACCAGTCTCCACCGTGATGCCTGCATTATTCTCGTTTCCGTGAACGTCGCAGTCGGTGAACGTGCCGAGGCCTTTGTACTGGACTGCAATCCCGCCCATTTGCCCGTCATAAATTTCACATTTGGTGACTGTCGGATTGCTGGCCAGAAGGACCTTGAACCCCGCATTCGCATTTCTGTAGATCCGGCAGTTGGTGAACGTGCCAAAACCTCCGTCAGAAACTCCCACGCCGCAGCATTTTCCGTCATGGATCTCGCAGTTGGTAACCGTCGGATTCCCGGCAGTATTCACACTGATTTCCGCGATCTGGTTTCTGTAAAGATTGCAGTCGCGGAACTGGCCGAGGCCTTTTTGAAGGGCCCACACGCCGCAGTCTTTTCCGTCGTGGATCTTGCAGCCGGTGAAGGTCGGGTCGCCCGACTCACTCGTCACGACGCCCGCCAAAGCGTTTTCGTAAACCTCGCAGTCACGAAATTCGCCGCGGCCGTTTTTTACGACGGTCACGCCGTTGCTTTTCCCGTCATGGATCTTGCACTCGATGAAGGTCGGATCCGCCAATTGACTCACCGAGATCCCCGGCCCCTTGTTGCCGTAAACCTCGCATTTGGTGAAGGAACCACGGCCCTCTTTCTGGATGAGCAGGCCGGTATTGCCGCAGTCTTTCGCGATGCAGTTTTTCACGGTGGGATCGGCTCCTTTGCCATTGACGATCATTCCGACTCCATACTGGGAGGAGAAGACGCAGCCGGTAAACTTTGGAGTGCCGCCGGTAATGTAAAAACCGCCAAAGACTTCTTGGGGTTTGGCTGGCGCACTGCTTCCGACGGTGAGGTTTTGGAAGGTGGGGCTTCCGCTCCGGATCTCAATGGCGTCCGAAAACGGACAGTCGATGACCACTTCCTCCGGGTTGCTCGTGTCGCCGAGGAAAGTGACGTTTCGGTCGATCACCAGCGTTTCCGCAAGACCGTGTTTTCCCGGCTTGATCGTGATTGTTCCGCCGTCCTTCACGTGGGCGTAAGCCTCCGCGATGGTCCGAAAATCGTCCGGCACGGTAATATTCATCAAATTGGACGCCGGCTCCTCAGCCCGGGCACAAAAGGCCAGCGCCATCGTGATCAGTACAAACAAAAGTACGCGTTTCATGGTAAATCTCCGTTTTGCTTTGATTTTGACCTGACTGAAAAAGTCAAGAAAGGGGGAGGTCCAGGTTTTCACAGCGGATCCGCGCAGAAATCGATCTCGTACCAGAGCGTCCTGAATTCCGGCGAGATCTCCAGCTCGACCATGGTGTCCGAAACTCTGCGGGCGGTGAATTCCCCCTGACGCTCACCCGAGGCGGTGAGCGGGTAGAATTTGACCGTCACGTTCTTCGCGGCCGGTAGCTGGATCCGGGCCGAAATCCCTTCGCAAAGGTTCGGTGAGCCGCCGTTTGTGCGGCACGTCGTCAGTTTCTGGCCGATGTAGTTTTTCATCTCCGCCACGGGAATGTCCGGGAGTTCGGCCGGGTTTTTCGTCAGATCGGCCTCGTCGTACACACGGGTTTTCGCGCCGGCGTTCCGAACCAGGCCCGTGGCGGCCAAAAGCACGCGGTGGGAGGGGGTCCCGTCCGTTTCGTCGATCTGCGTCAGGGAAATCGTCATCCAGTCGAGGCACGAGGGGCCCGGAATGATTTTCGTCCCATCCTTAAAAGTCGGCGTACCCGCCTGCGCGGTGAAGCCGGTGAAGACTTTCGTCCGCGGCGTGTCGATCAGGCACCAGCCGTTTTTCCCTTCGTCGGACTGCCAGACCAGCTCCCCGGTGGAGCTGCGCGTCGCGAAAGGTTTCTCCGGCGTGGCGTCTTGCGGTTCCTGGGCCGTCAGCCGGGCAGTTCCCTGAGCGTTTTCCGTCGATTGCAGGTCGGTCAGGCGCGTGCCGGAGTACTCGGTAAACGTCC
>JAFTCU010000098.1 GCA_017454585.1 Thermoguttaceae bacterium
ACGAAACGCTCGACGAGCACGCCGAGATCGCGCCGGACGTTTTCTGCTCGACGTTCTCGAACGGCACGCGGATCGTGTGCAACTACTCCGACGCGGATTTCGAGTTCGAGGGCAAAACGGTCAAGCCGATGGGGTACGTGGTGATCCGGTGATTTTCGGAGTGCGATGATACAGTCGCGCAAGCGACCTTCATCGCTTTCCCTTGCGGCAATACAGTCGCGAAGCGACTTTTGCCGCTTAAACTCGCTGGACGTTCCCCACGCGAAAACCCTTTTTCACCGCCACGTTTTTCGGCCGCTAAGTGAAAGCGGCAAAGGAAGCCTTCGGCTTCTGTATTGCCGCACTCCAAAGGCGACGCCAAAGCGTCGCCCCCCTAATTCATAATTCATCATTCATAATTCATAATTAATAAAGATGCGCCGAGTTTTTTTTGCCCTTTTGCTCCTTTTCGCCGCCAGCGTCGTTTCCGCGGCGGACCTTTTCGTCGAGTGCGAGTCCTTCAAAACGCTCGGGGGGTGGGTCGTGGACCCGCACTCCATGCCGCAGCTGGGCTCCTCGTACGTGATGGCGCACGGCTACGGGAAACCCGTGGCGGACTGCGTGACGAAAGCCCGGTTTTACGAGCCGGGAACGTACATGGTCTGGGCTCGCACCCGGGACTGGACGGCAGTCTGGCGCCGTGGGACCCCCGCGGGAAAATTCCAGATCTTCGTCGGGGAAAAGGCTCTTCCTGAAATCCTCGGCACGAACGGCGAGCCGTGGACGTGGCAGAAGGCCGGGACCGTCCAGATCACGGACGAAAATCTGAATCCCGAGATCCGGCTGCACGACCTGACCGGGTTCAACGGTCGGTGCGACGCGCTTTACTTCACGACCGACGCGGCCTTTACGCCTCCGAACGACCCGCAGGCGATGGATGCTTTCCGCCACGCGAAAACCGGGATCACTTTGAAAAACGCGGAGGAATCTTACGACCTGATCGTGGTCGGCGGCGGAATGTCCGGCATTTGCTCCTCCATGGCCGCGGCCCGGCTCGGTCTGAAGGTTTTGCTCCTGCAGGACCGCGACGTTCTGGGCGGCTGCAACAGTTCCGAGGTCCGCGTGAGTCTCGGCGGCCGCATCCACATCGCGCCGTACCCGATGCTCGGAAACCTCGTTTACGAGATCCAGCCGCTGCACGGCTCCGGCGGGACGTATTCCGCGGAGTTTTACGAGGACGCGCGCAAAGAGATCCTCTTCCGCCGCCCGAATACCGGGTGCAGGCTCCTCCTGCGCGAGCACGTGTACGCGCTGGAAATGGACCCCGAGCGTCCGAAACGGATCAAGGCGGTCCTTTCCCGGAACACGTACACGGGGGCGGAGACCCGGTTCACCGCGCCGCTTTTCGTGGACGCGACCGGAGACGCAGTTCTGGCCCGAATGGCCGGCTGCGAGGTGATGTACGGCCGCGAAGCCCGCAGCAAATTCAACGAGATCAACGCTCCAGTCGAAGCGGACCGGCAGGTCATGGGGCACTCAGTCCTCTGGTACGCCCGCAAACGTGAAACGCCCGCGCCGTTCCCGGACATTGATTGGGCGATCCCGTTCGACGAAAGCTCCGTCTATTACATTCGCGGCGGCGACTGGGAGCAGGAGGCGGGCCAGTACCGCGACATGGCCGAGGAAACCGAGTACATTCGCGACTACGGCCTGCTGAGCATTTTCTCGAACTGGAACTTTGTGAAGAACCACTCGCTGAGGAAGGCGGAATTCGAGTACGACGAACTGGACTGGGTCTCCCCGATCGGCGGAAAACGCGAGAGTTACAGAACGGTCGGCGACCACGTGCTGACGCAGAACGATCTGGAAAATCACGTCGCGTACCCGGACCAGACCGCCACGATCACGTGGGACATTGACCTCCATTTCCCCGACCCGGCCAACGAGGCGAAATTCGGCGAGCCGTTCCGGTCCTGCGCCTACCACCGGGGTTTCGGGGAACCTTACGCCGTCCCGTACCGGTGCCTGTACGCGAGGGACTGCGAAAACCTTTTCCTTGCCGGGCGGCACATCAGCACGTCGCACGTGGCGTTCGCGGCGGTCCGCGTGATGCGCACGCTTGGGATGCTCGGCGAAGTGGTCGGCATGGCGGCGGCCGTCTGCCATGAGCACGGTGCCCTTCCGCGCGATGTTTACACGCAGCACCTCGACGAACTGAAAGAAAAAATGAACGCCGGCGTCCCCCTCACGCCGCTCTACCACACGGGCGGCATCGGAATGCACGAGGCGTACCACTTCAAAGACCTGGGCTGGATCCGCATCTCGCCGACCCCCACGCCGAACCTGAGCGACCGCGTGAAATCGGCCATCAAAGCGATCGGAATGGTTCACCGGAACGAGCACCCGGAACTCCGCGAGAAGAAAGACCTCCCCGTGATCATCGTGGAGAAGGAAACGCACATCACGCCGAAAGAAACCGTGGAAAACGACCTGGTCCTGAACTGCGGCCAGATCTTTTTGAAAGGCGGAAACCTGAACCTGATGCAGACCATTGCCCTGACCCAGGGGACGCGGAACACGCTGAACACGGCGGAGAAAACGACCACGTCGGTTTATTGGCCGATCAACTCCGTGCCGTGCGACCAGGGGGGCGGGGAAAGCTGCGCCCACTGCCACGAAAAACTGGATGAAAAATCGACCGGGACCCTCGTGAAAGCCGGAGCCGGAACGCTCGATCTGCGCGGTGGCGTGCTGAACCTCGGCGAGAATCTCGACGTTCAGGCCGGGACGCTCATCCTGGGCGGGGAGAAAAACGAAAACTCCGAGATCCGCACAGGAAATATTTACCTGCGTCCCGGTGCAACGCTGAAACTCAACGCCCGGAACGCGCTGGGGATCTGGACGTTCAAGCGCCGCACGCTCCCCGCCGTGTTGGGGATCCATTCCGCCCGGGTTGAAGCGCCGTCCGGCACGCACGTGAATCTCGGCCCCGTGGAAATGGCGTCGGGAACGATCACCAGCGCCCCGCAGGACCCCGGTTCCCCCGAGATCGGAAACTTCTGCTTCGCGGGAAAAGTGACGTCGTACGGGAAGTCGGAAATTTCGGCGGCCCGCATTTCTTTCCGCGATGACGGCGCCTCCGTCAACCACGAAAGCGGAACGTTCGACGTGCCCGAAGCCGGGGACGTGCTGACGATTTCCTCCGCCCTGATCCCGTTCCGAAATGGCCGTTTGACCAAACGCGGGGCCGGAACGCTGCTTCTCACGGGAAAGTGGGAGTCCACCATTTCGCTCACGGTCGATTCGGGAACGGTCCGGGTCACCGGCGACGCTCGGATCATGGACCTGAAACTCGGGAAAGACGCAGTCCTGATCCTGGAATCGCCCAAAAGCGAGATTTTGGGTAAAAAAGAGCTGGACCCCAGCGCAAAAATCATCAGGAAATGAAGCCAATGAACCCTGAATTCTTCCAAATTTCCGATTTGACCTGCATCCGCGGCGTGAAAACGATCCTTTCGGGAGTTGGTTTCCAGCTTCAGAAGGGGGAATTTGCGGCTTTGCTCGGCCAAAACGGGGCGGGAAAGTCCACGCTTCTGAAGTGCATCATGCGGCTTTTGCCCGCGGAAACGTCCTTCCGGGCGGCGCTCGAAGGGCGGGACCTGGCGGAACTCTCGGCCCGGGAACTGGCGCAGAAAATCGTGTACGTGCCGCAAATCCAGACGCAAAGTTTTCCGTTCACGGTCCGGCAGTTCACCGAGGCGGCCCGCTACGCGCACCAGTCGCCGTGGAACGTTCTGACCTCGGCCGACCGTGCGCTCTGCGAAAAGGTCCTGGCGCAGACCGGCCTCACCGATTTCGCGGACCGGCCCCTTTCCACCCTTTCCGGGGGCGAGCTTCAGCGCGTCTGGCTGGCCGGCGCCCTGGCGCAGAACGGCAAGATACTGCTCCTTGATGAAGCGTTCTCCCAAATGGATTATCGAAACCGGACGGAAATTTTTGCTCTGCTCCATCAACTGAACTGTGAAGAAGAGAAAACGATCCTCTTCATCACGCACGAGATCAACGAGGCGGTCCAGAACGCCAATCGAATTCTGGGGTTGAAGGCCGGAACGCTCATTTTTGACGGATCAACCGCCGAATTCCTGGCCGAGGACTGGCCGGAAGCGATTTTTGAAACGTCTTTTTTACGAATCCCGCACCCGGACCTTCCCTTTCCGGCCGTGCTTCCAATCAAGCAATTAAACGAAACGCCATGAAAAAACACTCCATTCTTTTTTTCCTTTTCCTCACGCTGGCGGCGGCGCCGCTGGTTCTGGCGCAGACGCGGGCCACGACGGATCCGAATGGGTGGCGGCCCGTCAAGGAACCCGGCTGCGGCGGGTGGATGACCTCCGTGGAAGTCTCGCCGTTCGACTCGAAGCACATTTTGGTCGGCGGCGACATGCTGAGCATCGGCCTCTCGCACGACCGCG
>JAFTCU010000099.1 GCA_017454585.1 Thermoguttaceae bacterium
CATGGAATTCTCCTTGAAGTGTTGAAACTGGGAAAAATAATATAGTATAAAACTCTAGCATACCCGAAAAGCGGGAAAATTCAAGGGGCCCCGGGGAAAAATCCTCGGTTCTTTGGCTTTTGACTGCATTTTAATATAATTTTTGTCTTTTTTTAGCTTTTTTCGATTTTTTTGTCCGTTTTGTGTGGAAATTTCTGCAAACCCATTTATAATTTAAATTAAGTAAATGAAATAAAATACAAGGAGATTTAAAATGCTCAAACGAAACTGCGCCTTTTTTGGCTTTTCATTAATAATAATACTGTGTGCGTTCAGTCTGACCGCGAAGGCGGAGATCGCGGACCAGTCCGGCCTGATGAACGGCTACCATACCGTGTACGAGCTGAGCCTCCCGACCAGTATGAACTATTCGACTACGGAACCGGCCTATTCGGTGGATAATACGGCCCGTCTTGCGGCGGACAATTATAAAATTGAAAAGATCGGGTACTATTTCTCCCTGAAGTCCAGCGGCACCGATACGACCGAGTGGGTGGGGATCACGATGGACGCCTTCACGTCGGATTACACCAAAATGGGCGTTCCGACCTTCGGCAGCGGCGCCGTTTTTCAGCAGTATGTCACGAACATGGCGTACAAATCCAACGCGGCCGCTCTGAATAACGGCACGATCAACGCTGCCTCAGGGATCAGGGTCAAGAAGGGGAATATTGAGTTTTGGCCCAACAACTACAACGGCAACAATGCGTTAGACATTCCGAACGCTCAAACTAATTACGACTTTGGCGACACACGCGACGGCGGCGGAAACTACGGCTCGATGCAGATCCACGACCACGAGAACAAGACCGTCGTGATGGCGATCAACAACTGGAACGGCGGCGGGAACTGCATGGGGATCGGGAACAACACCCAGTACTCCGGGAACAACCAGATCAATCCCGACTGGACGTTTGCGAATACAGCGAGCGTCTATTCCGACCGTCAGCTCGGCGTTTACGTGAAATACCTCTTTGATGATGTTACGAATGGTCAGCGTGCCGCAGTGGAAACGGACTCGGCCAGGATGGAGCGCGTGTACCAGTACGAGGTTTCTCAAGGCGGTAACACTCCATCAGCGGACTTCACCGCCAATGTGAACAGCCTCTCGGGAATGCCGATCGACCGCGTGGGTTACTACTACCGCCTGACGAAGGGCAGTTCGGTCGATTACGCTTACGTTTCCTACGACGCGTTGGACAAGACCAGCCGAACGAAACTCGGAATTCCAGAAAAACAGAACTTTATGTTCCAGACTGGCGTGAAGAACATGACGGTCTATTCCAACGTCGCAAACGTTGAGAACGGCACCGGCCTGACCGGGAATGTGGAGATCTGGAGCACGGACTATGCAACGGCTAACGGGGCCAACGTTCCCGGCGCAGACGGTAACACCTACGACTTCGGTGATACACCTTCAGGCAGTGGAAATGGTCACGGTTCATTCCAGATCCATAACACAACCAAAGGACAAACCGTCATCGCCTATAATAACCACAGGGCACCCAATCCCAGCGTAGGGATTGGAAATAACCTATCTGGTCACCCTGATTGGACGTTCATAACGAACGGGAACAATTACGACTCCGTGACGCTCGACGTTCTGGCATCTCCCGCGATCGCGCCGATGATGGCCGAGGCGACGAACGGCTCGCAGTATTCCGTGGTCCAAGGGCTGCGCCTGACCACACAAATGGAGACCAACTGGAATAGCACAAATACGCTGAAATACGACATCGTCGATAACGCGGCGGCTATGAAAACCGATGGCATCATGTTTGACCGCATCGGTTACTACATCGAATACGCGCCGACCTACGACAGCGAACTGCATTACGCGTTCGTCTCCATGGACGCTTTCACCGATGACATTGCGAAAATCGGCGTTCCGAATGTACAGTCCGGCATTTTCTGGCAGAGGACCGTCAAGAATCTGGAAGTCAGCACGAACGTACCGGCCAATGAGGGGATCATCACCGCCGGCAAGTTCCATCAGGGCTACCTGGAATTCTGGCCCAGTAATTACGGTCAGGCCAAAGGCAACGTGATCACTGCGGGGAGCGGCGATGTGTTCGACATCAACGACTCGGGAGCTTCGACCGCTGCGGGGCACGGCAGTATGCAGGTCCACAACCTGGATAAAGAAGAAACGGTTTTTTCCGTCTGCCATTTCAACGGTGGAAAATCTTATGGAGCCGGTACGAACCCGAAAGCATCCACGAATTCAGGCGACGGCCAGAGAGACTGGACTTTCGACTATTCTCGCCAGGATTACAAAATCGCGAACATTTATACCTTCGTGCGTGAATCCGACGCCGTGCTGACGCTCGACGATTCCTCGTACAAAGGCTTCTACCAGCGCCACGACGATCAGGCGACGGTGACTCTTGCCGGCTCGATCAAGCTGGCCGACGGCGCGAGCTTCGACAAAATTCAGGTCTCCAGCGACGGCACCAACTGGACCGATCTGGACGTCAGCGGCACGAACTATTCCGGCTCCATTGATGTGGACAGCGGGTGGCACTACCTGGACGTCCGCGCGGTGGATGAGTCCGGAAAGGTCATGACGAGTACCAGCACCAACAGAATTGGCGTCGGTGATATTTTCATCACAGCCGGGCAGTCGAACTCCACTAACTGCGGTGACGCGCCTCAGAGCACCGTTTCCGGGAACGTCGTTTCCCTGAATCTGACCACGGGGAAATGGGACGTCGCGAACGACCCGCAGCCGGTCACGATCAACGGGAAAGGCGACGGCAGCAACCGCGGCTCGACGTGGCCGGCGTTCGGTGATGCGCTTTCCGAATTGACGGGCGTCCCGGTCGGGATCGTTTCGGTCGGCTGGTCCGGAAGCAGCGTCCAGCAATGGAACCCGGACAATGTCGATACATCGGCGGAGGGCTGGGATGACATCGGTTATACCGCTGGCGATCAGACGCTTTACGGCCGTCTCGCGCTGGCGATTCAGGAACTGGATGGCGATTTCACGGGCGTTCTGTGGCATCAGGGCGAATCGAACCGTGGTGACACGAATTACGCGAGCAAGCTGGAATCCCTGATCGAAGCCTCGTGGCAGTTCGCGAACGAAAACTTCGACACAGACCGCTTCCCGTGGATGGTGGCTCTGGTCTCGGCGAACGGCAACGAGCAGCTTGATGATGTGGTGCGTGAGCAGCAGCTCATGGTCATCAACAATTACGACGAAGTGTTCCAGGGCCCCGACTCCGACCTGCTTCTTGGCGATTACCGCGGACTTGGCAATAACCACATCCACTTCAGTGAGCTGGGGCTTTTGACCCTTGGTCAGATGTGGGCGTTGCAATACGCCAACGATGTCATGGGCATCCCAGAGCCGTCCACGTGGGCTTTGTTGCTTATCGGAGTAGGGATACTGTTTGGATTCCGAGAAAGAAAACGTCATTTTCATAAAAATTTGGCCTGATTAACTCTGTCTCCCCCTTTACAGAGTTTGAAAAGCGTTGTAAAATAAAAATATTCATCCCGGAAAGTTGTTTTCAGGACGAACTGGCAAAAGAGTCCGCTGCAAGATTTAAAGAAGATTCACCCGCACAAGAGTTCATTATGTCGAACACATTTGATCCGTATCATACCTGGTTAGGAATTGCTCCATCGGAGCAGCCGCCGAACCACTACCGCCTTTTGGGTATCGCTCTGTTCGAGGAGAGCAGGGACGTGATCTCCAACGCGGCTGACCGGCAGATGGCTCATATTCGAACTTTCCAAAGCGGCAAACACTCTGCCGAATCGCAAAAGCTTCTCAACGAGCTTTCCGCGGCGCGAGTGACACTTCTCGACCCCAAAAAACGCGCGGAATATGATGCTAAACTTAAAGCTGCGATGTATCCTCCAAGGCCCACGTATCAGATGGGAATGGGTCAGCCGATGCCTCCGCAGCAGATGCGAATGGGTGGAGGGGCTATTCCTCCCGCACCACCTGCGCGTCCTGCGCCTCCTCCGCCTCCAGTACCGCCCGCTCCACCCGCGCCGCCGATCATTGGAGCGTCACCTGCGAAACATTCGTCCAAAAAGCACTCGCATTCGAATGACGATTCAACCAAATTATATGTTGCAATCGGCCTTATCGCGGTGGCAATTATCGCCCTTGCCGTGATGATCTCTTCCGGCTCCAAATCGAAACCGGAGCAGATTGCCCAGACGCAGAATACGTCCAACGAAGATTCGGGGGGCATCAACCTCGACGAATTCAGTATGGACGATGTCGAAGAACTGCCGGAACGTTCGGTTCAGGAGCATATTCTGGATAATCCCACGCCGGGTACAGTGAAGAAATCCGCAAAGGAAAACCCTGCCCCTAAAGCTGAGGCGACGAAAGAAAAACCAGCCGAAACTTCATCAGTCGGGACGGAACCTGAAAGCACGGCTAAAGTGAAGGACGATTCGGTCGAAACCACCGAACAGTCTGCCGCTGTGGACACTCAGGAAGACGAAGATTCCGAAGCCGTTGAAGACGATGAAAAGGCGGAGGAAACCAAAGAAAACAGCGAGGAAGAAGAAACTGCCAAACCGGAAAAAGCCCCAACCGAGCCGAAAGCGGAAGAGAAAACCGATTCCGGGATCTCGAACGACGAAATCAGGAAACTTGGAACGGGTGTTTCACTCTGGTTGGAACCCAAGCGTGAGACCATGCTGAAATTCTACGGCGCCAGTGATCAGGTCCAGCCTGAAATTGAACTGGCGGTGGAATGGCTGAACGACAAAATGATCCGTAACGCCAAACAGGGTGTCGCTTGCTGGTCCTTTGACCACTCACTCGCCAAAAAGGGCGCGGGGTTCAAGAAAGTCCAAAATCCAGGTTTGGCCAAGCAGAATTTGATCTCTGCCACGTCGCTTGCGCTGATGGCGATTTTCGGCTCGGGCCAGATTGACCAGAAAGAGAAACAAAACTACTCCAAGGCAATTTCGTTCCTGATGTTCAACGCCAAACCTGCCAGTGACGAACAGGTTCTTCCGGCAGATTACGCCCATGCCAAAAAGCTGGAAGCGTCCCTGGTCATTGAGGAAAACGAAAACGCTGCATTCCACCCGCACGCGTGGGGCACAACCGCAGTTTGCAATTATATCGCGCTCACTCATCAAATAAATGACCGCAAGGAAAAGAACCTGGAACTGTACGAGATTTTCGCCAAGGCGCTGGTCCGTCACATTGCCCGACAGCAGAACGTCGATGGTGGTTTCCCCAAGGTGGAACGTGGCTTAAACGTGGACTGCATGCTCAAGACCCGTAAGGCGGAAAATGTGTCGGCCATCACTTCGACGGTCTGGAATCTCATCGCTCTGCAAGCGGCAAAGGCCGCGGAAATCCCGGTTTCCAAAGACACGATTGAGAAGGCCAATGATTACCTCGCCAAGGAAATCAAGAAAATTCATGTTCAGCACAAGAATTTTGTAGGCCTGACCAAGCTGGAACTTCGTGAAATTCGGACGGCACTGTTCGGGATACAGATTTTTGGAGAGGATTTCCCAACGTACCTGGAATCTGTGGCTCTTTTGGAGCAAATTCTGGCGGTGTACGACGAAACCCAGCTTCAGGAAAACTTCATTTGCTCGATGTATGCGCGTGATTTGCGCAGCGACTCATGGAAAAAATGGCGTGAAAAGGTCATTGATCCGTACCTGAAAGCGCAGTGCACGAACAAACTGGAAAAGGGAAGCTGGTATTATTCGGGCGAAGTAATCAATGACGAAGGCGGCCGTTTGTACTGCACGGCCATGACTGCGCTGATTTTGGAGAGTTTCTACCGTAACGCACCCACACGTCCGCTGGATGAGTGGGAAACTGCACTGGAAGAAGTCGTCATTCCCACCCCTGATTCTGCTCCCGCCGCAGCTCCTGCAGCCACTCCAGCCAAGCCAAAAGAGTCTGCGAAGGCCGAAGAGGAAGCTCCGCAGGAATCGTTCCTTGGGGAAGGTCAAGAGTTGGAACTTAGTACGGGTGACGACG
>JAFTCU010000100.1 GCA_017454585.1 Thermoguttaceae bacterium
AGTGGTGCCAACTGATAACTCTCCGTTGCAGGTAATCTCAACGCTTAAATCGGTTGTATCCGGGTCGGAATCATTAATAATCGTTGCATTACCAGTAATAGAAATGGTATTTCCACCTTCATCATACGTGGCCGAACCACTCGTAATCGTAAAGTTATAACCGCGGAATGGGAGTGTCCCATCCGAAGGAACCCAATCGGCACCCAACGCGACCGGGGCGTCCAGAGTCGGAACTTCGTCCGTGAGGTTCATCTCCACGACCGGAGCGGATTCCATGGGAACCATTTCTGCCGGAGCGATACACGCATAATCCACATCATCGGATGCAGCCGAAGCGGGTGAGACGCTCAAGAGCTGGCGCTCTTCCAGAGACTCCATTCGGAGATCACGCGCCTTGTGGTTGGCGTTTTTGAGAGAAGACTGGGACAAACGGCGATTCATTGATTTCGTCATAATGACCTCGTATTTTTAAATCTGGTATCGTTAAGTACACTATATAACGCTTTCGATTGTATCGGTAAAACAGAATCTGAAAACAAGGCTTACTCAAGAATCCTGAAAAAATATTCGGATATGAAAGGTTATTTTGAGGATAAGAGAATCTATAACGATTAAGAGGTCATACAGGATAAAAAAACAAAAAAAGTCCCCACACAAGTGAGGACCTTTTTTCCCGTATTTTAAGTTTCAGTTATCAGAATGAGAAGCGCATGGTCGCCATTCCGTAATGGATCGTCGTGTACTGGTTCACGTAGCAGTTGTAATCGAACAGGAACGACAGTCTGCAGCTCGCGTTGAAGTCGATACCGAAACCGATGATACCCCAGTCACGGCCAGCGTTATTACCTTTGACGTTCCAAACCGGGAAGTCCGGGTATCCAACGTGCGAGGTAGTAACCACCGGGTCACATTCTCCGAGCAGGTCGTGGAGCCACGCACCCTTGAAGCGGGTGGTCAAACGACGGTCGTGTTCAGCTCCGATCATCCAGTCGCGATTGACACGGAGACCAACCTGAGTACGGAGGGAGTGATGATCAATGTCACCGACGTTCAGGGCCAGTTTGCTCGGGTCTCCCACTTCATCATACCCTTCTTCGGTGAAGGCGTCGTTGTGGAAGTAGGCATACTGGAGGTTGAAGAACGGGTTCAGGCTCAAACGTTCGCAGGGGAAGAAGATCCAACCGCGTTCGTAGAAGATCGACGGAAGGAGTCCATTCGATTTACCCTTGAACGAGTCATCCAGGTACATTTCCCGCTCGGATTTCATATCGCTGATGCCAATGGTAGCGATCAGGCTTCCATAACCACCCGTGCAGAACGCTCCAAGCCACTTGCCGTACAAACCAATCGTGTAGTTGTTGGATTCCAGGTTGAAGTTACCCATCGGAGCGCTCGAATCCATGTTCATCTTGGCATAGTCGAAGAAAGCTCCAATGTGGCAGGATTCACAGTTGGTCCAGTCAAGAGCCATCATTCCACCCCAAGTGTTCGTGTCGTAACCGCTGAGGTAATCGCTGTTCATATCGACTTTTCCGCCGTCACCGTAGAAGTGACCCCACGCGGTCCAGTTCTGGCAGCAGTTTCCGCAGCTTCCACAGCTGTCACAACCGTTGCACTGGCCACATCCATTGCCGCCGCGGCGAAGGTTCTTCAGGCAGATATCCGAGGCCAGGATCTGGTCCATCATCATACTGTTGAAGTTGCTCATACGGCGAACCTGGGAGGCAGCGTAGCTGGCGTAACCCGCACCGGTCAGGAGGTCGAAGTTCTGGGCGGCTTCTTCAGCGTTCTTGGAAGTACTGGCAATCTGTTCAATCGCGTCGTACACTTCCGGGCAGCGATCTTCACCGTTCAAAAGGACTTCCGTGAACGTATCCGCATTGTTGGCGATGTTGCCGATGTAGTTATCGCTCAGTTTGTCGCCTTTGGTTTCGATGTGCATACGGACCTGGTTGGTCTGGATTCCAGACTGACCCGGGCGGGCAACATCTTCAAGCGTAGCCGTGTAAAGCCACTTGTCGTAAACCGTCTTGCCGTAGGAGGATTTCGACTGAGTATCCAGGGCAGAGCTGTAAGACTCAGAGAGGTCAACACTCACTTCAGTCTGATCCGTACCGTGAACGATCTCGTTGTCCTGGAAAATCACGTCGGTCGTTTTGTAGGTGGCGTTGGTCGTATCGACGAACACGGCATTGGTGTAGAATTCCTTCTGTCCCGCAGCGGCGCCGATTCCTTTTTCAGCCCGAGCCATAATTTTACCCATTCCGCTAGCCGTGATGTCCACACCGCTTCCAATGGTGATTTTGTCGAAAGCGATCATACCAGCTTCGAGGTTCAGGACCTGCTGTCCCTGAGCGTTCGTGGTGTAGTCCTCAAATTCGTCAACGAAGTAACCGGAGTAACCATCCGCTTTCGCAGAGTCGATGATGTCTTTCTGGTCAGCGTGAACAACGACGTCGAACTGGAGACGACCACCCGTCGCGTTGAATTCGCTTCCCTTGGCCGCGCCGATCAGACGGATCTGCTCGTAACGGTCCTGGTAATCCGTGACATTGTAAACCGTTCCGTAAGGTTCGGTGTCTCTGTAGTTCCAGTTATCGTTGTTGCGGGTCTTCACGATCGGGGTTCTGTTGACGTAGCCGATATTGACTTTACCGGAATTGAGATTGAAAATGCCAACTCCTTTGTCCTGACGGATACCATTCTTGAAGTTACCCGAAACGGAGGAAGTAGCATCGCGGAAGGTGTAAATCGGCTGACCGTCAAGGTCTTCCTGAAGGTACTGGTCACCCGCGAGCCAGGTTTCGTGAGCGCCGCCCACAAAGGTGGAGGTCTGAATGTCCAGCGTGGTCATGTTTTCGTTGAAACCGTTCACATTGACCGTGGCATTCCCTTCCTTACCGCCAAGGAACACGTACGGCAGGTCGCCGCCTTTGTATTCGTTGGTGTAGGCCGCGTAGCTGCCATCGACTTCCAGTTTGGCGTTCGCAAGAGCCAGGTCCATATCTTCCGAGATCGTTTCACCCATAAAGTAGGTGGTGCCACGTCCCGAGAAGTTGACCGTGGTGTTGCTCTTCTGAGCGCCGAAGTATGTCCGGGCCGCAAAGTTGGTGAAACCACCTGTGACGTTCACATTATTGGTTCCGCCGCTCACGACGTCGTCGTCATTGGCACTCGTGTTCACGCTGCAGTACGGGGTAAGGTCGTAACCGCCGCCGATGTACGTAGCCACGTTGAACATATTCTTGCCGCCGGAAATATTCAGGTCAGTTCCTTCGGTTTTGTTTCCACTGGCCATCGCGGAGAAGTAAACTCCGTAATAGTTGTTGTAGTAGTTGTACATGTTGGTGGAACCATAGGACCGAGAGTCAGACGGCCAGTCGGAATCATCTCCCTTGACCTGAGAAGCAAAGCGGTTGTCACCAAGGTATTTATCCAAAGTAACACCAGTCCAGCCGCTCACGCTGTTGGTCTTTCTGCCAAGCGAGACGGATTCAGAACCATCAAAGGCCTTGTTGTAGGTGAAGACGTTCGTGCCGTTCGAAATGTTGATGGTGGATTTACCGGCTGTTCCGCCTTCACCGCCAACGATGACACGCTGGGTGAAGAGGTTATTGCCACCCGAAATGTTCAGGTTGGTCTGACCTCCAACACCGCCGTCCTCTCTGCGGGAACCCATGTAGATCCCCTGGTTGTCGAAGACGTTCGTTCCAGAAGCGATGTTAATGGTAACATTGTCACCATTACCACGTTTGCCAAAATTCGTCTTCCAGAGAAATTCGGTCGTCTCACCCTCAGCGCCGATATTGAAATTGGTACCGGTAAACTGAAGGAGATCTTCCGAACGATCACTCATACCCGGGTCAGGATTTGCGCCGGGTTCAAGATTGTGATTAACTCCGTAGTAGCTACCGCCGGTTCTCTCTACACCGTAAGTACCTACCAGAGTAGTCTCCGAATTGTTGTAAGGAGCTGCCAAAATCGGAGAGGCCGTTCCTTGCGGAGAATACAGCCCAATCGCTCCCAAAGCAATCAAGCCGGCCGCCATCCATGATAGCGAACTTTTCTTTCTCATTGTAACTTCCATGTGTCGAATCCTTCTAACAATGACTCAAAATACGGGAAATGTATTTTGTGGTTACCGAATATTACATCTTCCAAATGTACCTTTTTTGGTAACCATTTCTTCATCGACCGTTTCTGTCGAAAATTATAGTATTTCTCCCTAAAAAAGAAATAATAATGAAAATTATTATAAGGATTTTGGAAAAATTTAGGATTAGGCAGAATAATCGGTTTAAGATAGTTAAAATGAGAAGAATTTAGAATTTCAAAGAGGGGTACTGAACAGGACCTCAAGAGCACTTGTTCAGTAGCCCCCCAAAAAATCTTCAGCAGAAAATCTCGGTTTCCTGCGAGGTCACGTTCTGGTACTTCGCGAAAATCGGCTCCATGATCTCGCCCAGGAACTCATCGACCTGCTGCGGGGCACGGCCGACGTACAGGCTTGGCTCCAGCGCGGCATTCAGGTCCACGCCGGCAAACATAGGATCCGAGGCCAAACGCGCCATCAGGTCGTTTTCGCCGCCTTCCTGCTTGACCACGGCCGAGGCCGCCTGCGAGTGCTGGCGAATGTGCTCGTGCAGTTCCTGACGGTCGCCGCCCTTCGCCGTCGCGGCCATCATGATGTTTTCCGTCGCCATAAACGGCAGCTCCGCACGGAGGTTCTTCTCGATGACTTTCGGATAGACCACCATCCCGTCGATCACGTTCCGGTACAAAATCAGGATCGCGTCAATGGCCAGAAACGCCTGCGGGATCACAAGTCGCCGGTTCGCGCTGTCGTCGAGTGTCCGCTCAAACCACTGCGTCGAAAGCGTCATGGCCGGGCTGGACTGGATGCTCATCACGAAACGGGCGAGCGAGCAAATGCGCTCCGACCGCATCGGGTTCCGCTTGTACGCCATCGCACTGGAGCCGATCTGGTTCTTCTCGAACGGTTCCTCGCACTCTTTTCGGTGCGCCAGAATACGCAGGTCCGTCGCCATTTTGTGCGCTGACTGCGCGATACCCGAAAGAACGTCCACGACCTGCGAGTCCAGTTTCCGCGGGTACGTCTGCCCCGTCACGGCAAACGATTTCTCGAAACCGATTTTTTTATCGACAAGCGCCTCGAGCTGGCGGACTTTTTGGCCGTCATTTTTAAATAAGGAGTAAAAACTTGCCTGCGTACCGGTCGTTCCTTTCAGGCCGCGGGTGCGCAGAAGGCTCAAACGATGCTCCAGGTCCTCCAGATCCATCACCAGATCGTAGAGCCACAGACAGAGGCGCTTACCGAGCGTCGTCGGCTGCGCGGGCTGCAGGTGCGTAAACGCCAGGCACGGAAGATCTTTGTACTTCTGAGCGGCAGCGGCCAGCGTCCGCATCACGTCCAGCAGCCGGGCGAGGATCAGCCGGAAACTGTCGCGGATCAGGATCACGTCCGTATTATCCGTGACGTAACAGCTCGTAGCGCCCCAGTGAATGATCCCCCTGGCGTTCGGGCAGGCGTCGCCGTACGTGTGCACGTGGGCCATGACGTCGTGACGGAGTTTTTTCTCGTAGGCGTCCGCCAGGTCGAAATCGATGTCATCCACGTGTGCGCGCAGCTCGTTGAGTTGTTCCTCGGTGATCGGCAACCCCATCTCGGCTTCAGCCTCCGCCAGGGCGACCCAGAGCCGGCGCCAGGTGCTGAATTTTCTCTGCTCACTCCAAATGGCGCTCATTTCCTTTGAGGCATAGCGGGAAATCAGCGGATTACGGTATTCATTGCGATTGATCTCCATGACAGTTTTTCCTTACATTAATTATATATAATGAAAAGCCCAGAGTCCCCATTCGTCGGGATACCTCATTGCATCAAAGCGTTTATTTTACACCAAACTGAAAAGATTTCAAGGGAGTAGAAGGCTTTAAAATAAAAAAACCACCAGAACTTGCGCCCTGATGGTTTCGTTGACTCGATCAATATCAGTCTTTGGCTTTCGCCCGGAGGTGCTTGGAGCGACGCTCAGCGCGGAGACGGATGCGACGGTTGATTTCGCTCTGCTTCTCGTAGAATTCACGGCGGCGCATTTCTTTTTTAATACCGCTGCGTTCGACAAGTTTGCGGAAACGACGAACCGCTTCCTGAACGGATTCATTCTCTCTCAACGTAAGTTTGACCATTAAAAATCACCTCCTCAAGAACGGTCACTGCTCTCATCGATTTAAACAATTTATTGAATTATAACAACTTTATCCGTTTTGTCTAGGGGGGCACTTCCTTTTTTCCCAATATTTCTTTTTTCTGTCAAAAATTGACGATTCACCGGGATTTCGTGTTGCGCAGATTCCTGAAAAACGCTAAAATTATAAAGCAGAGTGAATATATCCCTTTTTTCAAAGACTCAGGTAAAACCGTGAAACTTGAATTTCGCCTTTTTATTTTAATCACAAGTATCCTTTTGGGATGTGTTGCCGGACTGCTTTATTATAATCAGGGCGACTCCTTTTTCCCAAATTCCTACCGGTTGGACGAATTTTCCAGTTGGTTCAACTCCACACCTGAACGCCCGGATATGGCGGAAAAATCCCTGAAAGACGAAATCCGGCAACAGTTCGCAGCCAATCACACACTTTATGAATTCACCGCCGCAGTAGAGCAGGAAAAAGCGAAAAGCGCCGCATCACCTGAGCTTGCTTCACCGGAACAGAACGAGCCTTCTGAAATAGCATCTGCAGAAGCTAACGCTGAAAAAATGCCTGAAGAGTCTGCGGAAATAGCGAAAACTTCCCCTAAAACGACAGATTCGTTGAACGATTCCAGCGAGGCTCAAAAGTCTCCCGAAATGGAACTCGCACAGCAGACGCCAGAACCGCAGCAGATCGCTGAACAAAAGCCCAAAGCGTTAATTAATGTTAGTGATTACAGGCAAACGACCCCCATCTTCGATGTCAATCCAATAGAAAACAAGATGGAAATTCAGGTACAAACTGCCGCTGAGGCTCAAAAATCACTTTCCCAGGAACTGTTCGCTCAGGCGCAAACTCCTGCTCTGATTCAAACGCCCGAGCCGGTACAAGCTCCTGCTCCTGTTGAAACGCTGCAAACGCCAAACAAGAGTTTGGAACAGGCGACATTTAACCAGGCAGTCGGCTCTCTCGCCCCACTTCCTGACAAGCCCAATGTACCCACTGTGAAAGAAAACACTCGGGCCACTGATACCCCGGAAGACCTGGACCAAAATCCTCTCGCAGTCATTATGGGCTTAAACCCCTCTGAAAATTCGGACGAGGCCCAAACGGCAAGCAGCGAAGCCCCAAAACAGGAAATTGTTGCGCAGCCTCAGGAACCATCTCAAGTGGTTCAGCAGGCCACACCTCAGCCGGCCCCCCAGGTTCAACCGGAATCCAACATTCCGTCAAATCCGCCCGCGGAAATTCCTGCCAGTCCTCAGCCGACACGCATGAAAAAACCCGTCAGGAATCAGACTCCTGAAAGCGTAAAAGAATCTGCGCCAGTTCAGAAAGAAGAATACTCCCTGGACCTTTATCGTGTAAATCTCCGTAAAGCGCTGGCATCTTTCCAGATCGCAACGGGGCTGAAAGTTGTTGCCTCGCTTGACGTTCAGGGGATCGTCTCCTGCAAAAGCAAAAACTCCGACCCGGAAGTTCTTCTTGCCAGTCTGCTCGCGGACACACAGTTCAAATTCGTGCGAAGCGGGAATTTCGTGTACGTTGCCCACTCGAATCAACTGATGAACCTTCCAAATCCGCTTGAGAAAACCGAAACACGGATTTTTTCCCCAGAGTACATTTCTCTGGAAGAGCTTGAACTTGTTTTCAGGTCCAATCTGACCCAGTTCGGGACCTGCTCTGTAAGCCAGGATTCACTGGGGAAAAGGTGTCTTAGCGTCACGGACTGGGTTTTATCTCTCGATCAGCTCGCAAAAATACAGCAAATCGTAGATGTGCCCGCACCTGAAAACCGGGTCAACACTTTCGTGTTCGAGCGGGAATTGGATGGCACTTTCAAGTCACTTGAACTCCCGGAGCTTGCTGATTCTCAAGGGTTGGTGCTTCAGCGTATTGCTCCAATGGAGACAGAGAACAAAGAAGAGAAAAAAACGTTCATCTACGGCAAGAAAAAAGAAAAGTCCTCCGATTTTCATGCTTATACAATCTCGTATCGCCCTGATTCGTTCCTGGCTTCCGTTCGTCAGCAGCTCAAAACCCAGCCAGCCCTCATGCCCGGCCAAACCTCCGCTTTGCTGGCGCTGGATCAGCCGATGAGGTTTGATTTTAATCTGAATGTTCAGGATCATCAGGTTCCGTACCAGGTTACCGTCACGTACCGCCAGAACCCCGAAAACGAAGAGGGAATTAACGCGGAGGTAGTTTGTGCCCCCCGTGAAGACCTTGGACCGAAAGCAAAGGCGAAAGATTTCCACGTGACGCTCGCCATTCCTTCACAAGGCCGAAATTCTCTCATCCTTCAAATGGATTTGGGAGAATTCCCCGTCGAAAACGCTGGTGTGCGGAAAGATATTTCGTATGTCATGCGCGGAAACCGCATGAAAAAAGAAGTGGTCGTGGTCCTCTGC
The DNA here is from genome assembly GCA_017454585.1 of Thermoguttaceae bacterium. The sequence goes on from JAFTCU010000100.1 coordinate 8,625, forward strand.
CCGTTCCAGAGTGTTCCCAAAATCCAGAAAAATGGGCTTTCCACTCAAGCCGTTCGTGAAATCATCCGTCAACAGGAAGTCCTCGCGAGGAAATTCTACGGAAGTATGAACCCAAACGAGCGTGAAGATTCCAGGCATTGTCTCGGAACCGCGCAGCGTCTGCGCTTGAGCCTCGGAGAATTGGAACAGCAGAGTTTTGATTCCGGCTTTGGGAAGGAACTTTGACTCATCCCTCTCTTGAACTCCAACAGACATTGGTAAAAAATCACCATTTTCACAAAGAGAAGTGGTGATTTTTTTCATTTATTTTTCCCTCTGGCCCTTGTTTCTTTCCAAAGTTCTGGTAAAATGGAATAGATTATGTTTACAGACTCTTCAAAATTTGAAATAATTAGCAAGCCAAAATCCAATGAGCGACGAAACTAAACTGAATCCCGAAGAAACTCAGAAAGAAACCAAACGCACTGCGACGGTCACAGATGAGCCGTCTGTTGAAACACTCAAAGCGATACTTACGAAATATGGAATCGAAATTTCGGAGCCGCAAATCGAGCTTCTGGAAAAATTCTGCGAACTGGAGTGGGACTGGAACACGAAAATCAACCTGACACGCCACACGACGTATGAAAAATTCGTGACCCGCGATCTGGTCGATACGCTGGCGTTTTCCGAGTTCCTCGCGCCGAACGAAAAGGTTTTGGACGTTGGCTCCGGAAACGGTGTCCCGGGGATCCTGCTCGGGATCCTTCGGCCGGACGTTTCCATCTCACTCGTGGAGTGCGTCGCGAAAAAGGCGAAAGTTCTGGCGGAGATCATTCATGAACTTCAGCTCCCGATCCCCGTTTACTGCGCGCTGGGGCAGGACATTTTGGGGAACTGGCAGTTCCACACGCTGACGTTCCGCGCGGTCGCCTCGATGAAAAAGATCCTCGAGTGGTTCAAACCGTGCTGGCCGCACTTTGACCGGATGCTGTTGGTCAAAGGGCCAAAATGGACGGTGGAACGCGGCGAGGCCCGCCACTACTCCCTCATGCACGGCCTGGCGCTGCGCAAGCTGAAAGAGTACACGACTCCCGGCTCGGACGAGGGAAATCATTCGCCCGAGGAAGCAGAAACCTCACCAACGGAAAACCCGACCGAGCAGGAAAACGGCGCTAAAAGCGTGATTTTGCAGATCTGCCCGGAAGAAAAAATCGGAAAGGGGAATTTGTGTGTCCTTTCCTCGCTGGAAACCTCCAAGTCCCGCAACAAATTCGACCACGACAAACGGCGGAAATCGCGCGTCGTTGAGGAAACGGTCGAGTACGTAGACGCCGCCGATTTTGACGGTCTGGACGAAGACGGGGATCAGGTTTCGGTTTTGAAAAACGCTCCGCGTCGGCCATTTGGTTCAAAGTCCGAACGTTCTGGTCAAGACCGTGGTGAAAAGAGAAAACGCACCGATCAAGGCCCAGGGTTTGGCGGACGCGGCGGCGGCCTGGAGTCCGGTTTCCGAAGTGAAAGAAAAAAATCCCGCGGACCGAAAAAGTTTAGGCACGATTCCTAAGACTAAAATCCCTGAGATTTAATTTATATTCCATTTTGATTCGTACCTTTGTTCTTAATTCAGTGATGGAAAATGAAAACAAATCTTCCGCTTACGGTAATCGAAGATTATCTGATACGTGACGATTCCGTTGCGTACCCCATGGATTGTGTACGACTGCTGCACTTTTCCGGCCTGCTTCAGAAGGAACTGATTTCCCGGAGTTTTGCGGAAATTCTGTGCCGTCATCCGATGCTTCGGTCACGAGTCGAAAAGCAGGGAAGCCGTTACTTTTGGGTTCCAGCGGAAAATCCGCCCGAAATATTTTGGAAAAACCAGGATGAAGATCCGGAATGCCTGAACGAAACCGGTTTCCCGATCCTGACGCCGTTCAACCTCAAAAAAGAAGCCGGATTTCGCCTTTACGTCGTGGAGTCGGAAAAGGAAAACTGCACGAAACTCCTTTTTCAGTTCCACCACAGCTCGACCGATGGAACCGGAGAAATGCAGGTCTTGGCGGAATTCATGACGATTTACGCCCGTGAATTGGGAACCATTTCGCCTGAAACCGAACTTCCAGAGCTGGCCCCCGACCAACTTACGCTTCGTGCCCAACTTGGCTGGACGTGGAAAAACTACCTGCGAAATATTTTCAGCTCCGGAATTTACCGCCAGTTGCTCGTCTGGAAATTCGCCCAGCCTTTGTTCCCAATCAAAGCGGTTTCATCAGAAACTCCTCCGGTCAACTATCCATTCATCCTTTCCCTTCAACTCACGAGCGAGGAAACACAGACGTACCTGCAAAAATCACAAGCGCAAAACGTCACGCTGAATGACTTGCTTCTGCGTGATTTTTACGTCACCGTTCAAACGTGGCGTAAACAAAACCTCAAAGGGGAACTTCCGCCAGGTAACGTTCGGATCAATGTCCCGATCAACCTTCGTCAGCCGTTTCACAAAAATTTACCGGCCGCGAATATTTTTTCGTCCTATTTTATTGATCGGTCTGTTCGTCAAATCGACAGCGATCCGCAATGGCTTTTGCAATCGATCCACCGTGAGATGGACGACGTAAAAAATCGGGACCTCAAATACGTTTTCCCGAGGGTTTTAACTTTCGCGTACTATTTCCCGGGCCTTTTGGAAATATTCCTCCATTCCGGGAGTTGCCGCTCCACGGGAGTCCTTTCCAACTTGAAGCGGGTCTTTACCGACGTTCCGGTCCCCCGGAATTCAGAGGGAAAAATCCAGCTCGGCCCCTGCGTTTTGGAGTCCGTGGACGCCGCTCCGCCAATTCGGAGCAAGACGATGATTTCAATTTCCGCCCTGACCTACGCGGACCGCCTGCGCCTTTGTTTTCGCTGCGATGATCATTTCCTAACCGTCCCGGCAATTCAGCAGTTCATCAATCTTTTCAAGGAGCAAATGGAACTTTCATGAACGATTTGGATTTTATACATCGTGCCCTCACTCTGGCCGAACGCGGTCGGGGCCAGGTTGAACCGAATCCCATGGTCGGCTGCGTGCTGGTTTCGCCGGAGGGTGAAGTCCTCGGGGAAGGCTGGCACGAAAAATACGGCTCGAACCACGCGGAAGTGAACGCTTTGCTCGACGCGGAGAAACGCGGGAATTCCGTGGTCGGCGCGACGGCTTACGTCACGCTGGAGCCGTGTTCCCACTACGGGAAAACCCCGCCGTGCGCTCTGGCTCTCGTAAAAGCCCGTGTCGCCCGGGTGGTCGCGGCGATGAGCGACCCCTTCCCGGAAGTCTCGGGGAAAGGGTTCAAAATCCTCGAGGACGCGGGAATTTCCGTTTCCGTTGGGGTCGGCGAGGAAGAAGCGAGGCGGCTGAACGCACCGTACCTGAAACTCGTGACGGCCGTCCGCCCGTGGGTCACCGCGAAATGGGCCATGACGCTCGACGGGAAAATCGCCACGCGGACCGGTTCCTCACGCTGGATCACTTCCGGCGAAGCCCGCGATTTCGCCCACGAGACCCGCGCCCGAATGGATGCGGTCCTGGTCGGAGCCGGAACGGTTCTGGCCGACGATCCGATGCTCAACGCCCGGCCGAAAAGCGGGAAAGTATTTCGCCAGCCGCTCCGGGTCGTGGCGGACGCCCGGCTGGAAACGCCTCTGACTTCCAATCTTGTGCAGACGGCCCGCGAATTTCCCGTTTTGCTGGCGGTGAGTTCCGAGGTCCCCGCGGAGAAGATCCAGCCGTTCGAAGCGGCCGGGTGCGAGATTTTCCGCTTCACGCGAAGCGAGCGCGCCGCGCAAATGGCCGAGCTGCTGGACGAGCTGGGCCGACGCCGGCTGACCAACCTCCTGGTCGAGGGTGGCAGTTCCGTCCTTGGCGCCCTGCTCGACCTTCAGGAAATCGACGAAGTTCAGGCGTTCATTGCGCCGAAACTCTCCGGCGGTCGCAACGCTATGACGCCCATCGGAGGCCACGGAATTGACCGGATGGAAAAAGCCTTCCAGCTCGAAGGGACGCAATTCATCCAGCTCGGTCCCGATGTTTTGTTCACCGGGCGCGTCTTGAAACAAAGTTTTACCGAGCGTTTCGGTGATTTGGAACCCAACCGGCGTACTATTTGATTCGTGACTTTTTATTATGCCCACAGAAAATCAGGTTTCCGCTCTTGACTGGCTCGCGCATCCGGAAAAACTCGTTCCGAAGGGAGTCTGTGCCGTTTTCGGCGAGGAATCCTTCCTTCGGAGGACCGTTCTGGCTAAGATCCCCTCCGTGGTGGCCGAGTCGCTTCAGCAAAAGCCCGACGCACTGACTCCCGCGGAGTTCAACGGGAGCGTCGTACCGTGGAAAGAAGTGGTGGAGGAACTCACGACCTTTACACTTTTCGGGCCTCCCTGCCGGTTGGTAATTCTGAACAACGCCGATGATTTTATCACGAAAAACCGCGAATTGCTCGAAAAGTACACCGCAGAACCGGCCGAAATGGGGATCCTCGTCATGGAGCTGAAATCCTTCCCCGCAAACACGCGCCTTTATAAACTGGTGGAAGGGAACGGGACACTCATCAGCTGTAACCCACTAAACGAAAGAGGGGAGCTTCCCGCTTGGGTTTGCGAAACCGCGAAGAAAAAGTACAAATTCACGATCCAGCCCTCCGCCGCCGCCCTGCTCGTTTCGCAAATCGGTACGGAAATGGGGATTCTGGACCAGGAACTTGGCAAACTGGCCCTTTCCGTCGAAAAAGACCAGCCCGTCACCGAGGTTCAGGTCCGGCAGAATTGCGGCACGTGGCGAACGCAGACCATTTGGACTCTCGTGGACTGCATTCTGGATGGCCGCGCAAAAGAGGCCCTTCAGTACCTGGGTCAGCTCATTGATTCGGGCGAGGACCCTAATAAGATTTTGCCCCAGATTTCCAGCTCGCTGCGTCGTCTGGCGACTGCTCTGCGAATCGTTCTTGAAGAGGAACGAATGGGCCGCCGTCCAAACCTTAATGCCATACTGACTTCGAGCGGTGTAAAGAGTTACTACGTGCAAAAAACGGCCAACCAATTGAGACGATTGGGCCGGGAGCGCGGCAAGAAACTCCTCCCGTGGCTCGTCGAGCTGGACTTCCAGCTCAAAGGTGAAAGCGCCATATCGGACCGGCTCCTTTTGGAACGGTTTATTCTCAGACTGATGGTTCCCGCAAAGAAATAAAAGAAGAAAGAAAATCGGCTTCCTCAAAAACCAAAACGGGACCAACCCCAAGTTCACGCCCAGCTCACTGCGAACGCCAGCAATTATAGGTCCCAAGGATTTTAGCATTAAAGGAAGCGCTCAAAGCCTTCCTTTTCTCTAAACACAAACCCCATTGCGCTTCCAACCTCTATTTAAACACGGATTTTCACGGATTTACAGGATTAAAAGGATTTAATTTGTTTAAAAAGGCTTACAAGAAACGCGGTATTCCACCTTCTTCATTTAAAACTTTGCGAACTTCGCGGACTTTGCGTGAGTTTTTATCACGTCTTTCATTGGGTTAATTGTGGGATTGGGGATTTATCTCACGCGAAGTTAGCAAAGTCCGCGAAGATTTAAAGGAAATTCTCAAACCCCTCCAATTTACAAAATTTCAAAATCGTTAAAGTACAAAATCCTTTTAATCCTGTAAATCCGTGAAAATCCGTGTTTAAATAAAGGGTGGAAGTGGATCAGGCTCGCACCTTGAAAAAAGACTCTGAGGTTTTTGGAATATTTTTATACATTGAACCGCTCCGCGTTTTAATTATTTTTTCGGTACACAGTCACCAGATGAACCAAAAAATTTTACCCAATTTGTAAAAAAGGCCCGACGTTTCCGCCGGGCCTCCCAATCTTCTGAGTCTTACTTCACCCGCAACGGGATCAATCCAGCCAGAACTTATACGCGCTCTTCAGGCTGGTCTGCCAGAAATCCCACGTATGCGCACCGGCGCGGAGCCGAAGCACGTGCGGGACCCGCTTCTTTTCCAGCGCGTCGTTGAAGAGGCAAACGCCCTCGATGAACTGGTCATCGTAGCCGCAGTCGATGAAGATGCGCACGCCGTTGAAGTTTTCCGGGAGTTTGGACGCCATCGTGAGCAGATCGTGCTCGTAGAAGAACGGGGTCAACCGCTCATCCCCTTCTTTGTGCCCCGGCTTGACGCACGTCTCGTAAAGCCAGATGAAATCTTTCTGGCTCATGCTCTGGATCTCCTCGTAAGTACGGATCGTCGGACTCATCGCGAAGCACGTCCCGAAAACGTCCGGGTGGCGCAGCGAGTAAAAGAGTGAGCCGTACCCACCTCGGGAAAGCCCGGCAATCGCGCGGTTTTCCGGCCCGGGTTTGCAGCGGAAGATGGATTCCACGTACGGGATCAGCTCCTTGATGAAGAAATCCTCGTAAAGGACCTTTCCTTCAAAATCGTTCCGCCAGCGCGCGTCCTTGCAGCTCGGCATGATGACGATCGCTTTTTCGGCACGATTCCGGAAAAACTCGTCCGAGATCCGTTTCATGTCGCCTTTTTTGCTCCACGCTTCACCCTGATCGACCCCTCCTCCGCCATGCAGCAGATAAAGCGTCGGGTACTTGAAGCCGCTGACCAGGTACCCCTGCGGCAAATACGCGTAAAACTCGACGTCGTACCCCAAAATTTTGCTCGGGCAGCGCAGTTTTTCCAGCACCACGCTCGGTGACTGGCCGTCACGGACCTTCATCTGCTTCACACGGTTCTGCAGTCTCGCCACGGCCGCCGGGTTTTCTGGGAGCGGAGCGTCACTGAAGACCGACTCTTTCACCGTTGCGTTGGGCTGAAGCTCCGGCAGAAGCACCTCGAACACAATATTCACGACTTTCTGGTACTCGCCCGAGTCGTTCGTCATCGCGACCACCACGTCTTTTTCCGGGATCGCGATCATGAACTGGCAGTACATTCCATCTCCGCGGAAGACGTTGAAGCGGCACCTCCAGAACTGGAAGCCGTACCCCTGCGCCCAGTCACTGTTCGGGTCGTTCCCGTTGGAGACCTGGAAGGAAGTCGCCTGATCGACCCATTCCGCCGGGAGGAGCTGTTGGCCGTTCCACTGGCCGCGCTGGAGGATGAATTGGCCGAACTTCGCAATGTCCTCGGTCTTGAGGAAGAGTCCCGTCCCGCCTTTATTAATACCGTTCGGCGATTCTTCCCAGTAGGGCGTTTCGATCCGCAACGGCTCGAAGAGGCGCGGCACCAAATAGTCGCGGATCGTCTGGCCGACCGCCTGCTGAACGGCGGCAGAAACCATGAAAGTCCCCGCCGTGTTGTAGCGGAAGAACGTCCCCGGCTCTTTGGTGAACGGCGAGGCGAAAAATTCTTTCTGCCAGCAGTCCCCCTCCTCGGGCCGCGAGAAATCCACCGGGAAAAGGCCCTTCAGCGGCGGCTCTTTTTCCTGACCACACGACATGGAAAGGAGGTGACGCAGGCGCGACTTTTTCAGAAGGTCGTATTTGTTCGCCGGTTCCGGGTTTTCAAAATCGGCGGGGAGGTAGTCTTTGAAAAGGTCCACGATCCGGTCGTCCAGACTGAGTTTTCCTTCCGAAACCGCGAAGCCGGCGGCCGTCGAGCAGAAACTCTTGCTCAGCGAGTAAAGCGCGTGCGTCGTTTCGGGAGAATGCGGCGCCCACCAGCATTCCCCGATCACTTTTCCGTGACGCAGAACCATCACGCTGTTCGGCGAGACGACTTCCGCGTCCAGCCGGTCGATCAGCCTGGTCAGAACGTCCGATGAAACCCCTTGCGACTCGGCCGTCGCGCGGGGGAGTTTCCCATTTTCATCGAGATTCTGCGCCTGAACCTGCGCCAGAACCATGAACACGAAAAGGAATAAACCGGTAACTGTGAGTAGTTTTCGTTTCATCTTTTAACCTTTGCGGGGGTGGGGGAGAACACTAAAAAACGAAGGGCAAACCGTCTTTCCAGCCGATGCGGACCTTCGAGAGGAACCACGTCGCTCCGTGCGTATCGTTTCCCTGGTAGAAGAGGTAGGTCTGACCGTCCGGCGCCGTGAAAATGCCCGGGTGGCCCGATTCGGAGGAACTCCACTGGCCTTTTGGACCGTTCGTGATCAGCGGAACGTCCCA
>JAFTCU010000101.1 GCA_017454585.1 Thermoguttaceae bacterium
CGGTCAAGCTAATAAACCATTGAGCGGGAAAGGGATAAAATATTTAACGTGACCGGCGAGGACGCCGACCCTCCGAATCTCCTTGCATTTTACCAGAAAAATTTCCTTTTGAAAAGGGGGGTGGTGGATTGCCAAAGCCGAAAAATCTGCTATACTGAAAGAACTCGTGACGAGAAAAAACGATTGACTCGACGGAGCGTGAAATGCTGACGATTCTTGTGTGTACCAAATTCATTCAGGGAGAACTGAACCCGTTCGACGCGGCCGCGCTCGAATGTGCGCTGGAACTGGCCGAATCTGCCGAGGGGCTGAAACGCGGTACGCAAGTCGTCGTGCTGGGCATGGGTCCCACGGCGTGGGTCGAACCGATGCGCCGGGTCACGAGGCTCGCGAGAAACGGGAATTTGCGTGCGATCCTCCTTTCCGACCCGGATTTTGCTGGAAGCGACACGCTGGCGACGAGCCGGATCCTAAGCGCAGCCATCCGGAAAATCGCGGTCAAAACGCCCATCGGCTGGGTTTTCTGCGGCCGCCAGAGCATCGACGGCGACACGGCGCAGGTCGGGCCGGAACTTGCTGCCCTGCTCGGCTTCGGGCTGGTCACGAACTGCATGGAACTCCCCAGAATTTTCGATGAAACGGTCCAAATCCCCACGCGGCTCGGGCCGGAAACCGCAGTTTCGCCCGCCGTTTTGACGCTCGAACGGGTCCGTGAACTGCGCTTTCCGTCCCTTCGTTCCAAACCCGGCGAGGTGGAAATCTGGGACCGCGAGAAACTCGGGATCGACGCAAAACTCTGCGGAACGGTCGGCTCGCCGACGCGCGTTCTGCAAACCTTCACGGCGGAGCGCGGGCGCAGAAAATGCCGGTGGATCAACCGGGAAGAACTTTTTCCGCTCATTGAGGAACTACGAAAACGGCCCAAAGCCGGACTGGAAATTCCCGAAAGTGCCGTCCGTCTGCCGAGAATTTACACCGTCGGGCACGAGGTGGAACCCCAGGCGCGGGCGATTGCCGAGGAAGTGGTTTTCGTGGAGAAATCATCGGCTCAGGAAATCGCGGAGGCCATGAAAGACGCCGACGTGGTCCTCTGGAACGCCGATCTCTGGGGCCGCCGGACCGCGCCGCAAACGGCCGCACTGCTCGGGACGGGCCTCTGTGCCGACTGCACGGCTTTGGAAACCGACGGGACCACCCTTTTCATGTACCGGCCTGCGCATTCGGGCGACATTCTGGCGAAGATCGAGTGCCGGACGCGGCCGCAAATGGCGACCGTGCGGACGGTCAGCTCCAGCGCCGACGTCATCGTCTCCGGGGGCCGGGGCGTGAAAGGAAAGTGGGCCGAAATTCAGAAACTGGCCGAAAAACTCCACGCCGAGCCTGCGGCCTCGAGGGGGCTGGTCGATGCGGGCGACGCGCCGTACTCCTTCCAGGTCGGCCTGACGGGGAGAAACGTTTCGCCGAAAATCTACCTCGCGATCGGGATCTCCGGCGCCGTTCAGCACACGTGCGCGGTCGAAAACGCCGACGTCATCATCGCGGTGAATCCCGACCGTAACGCGAGAATCTTCGAGTACGCCGACTACGGGATCCTGGACGAATTCGAGGGCTGGGTCTGACCGACCCCGTTTGCGAACTGGAAAATCAGAAAAGCCCTTTTCTTGTAACGTTTCAAAGAGGCAGAAAACGCTCACCGCTTCAGGATTTCATTTAAACACGGATTTCCACGGATTAGATGGATTAAAAGGATTCGTCTGGGGAAGACTTTGACCTTTTTTCTTTAAAAATCCGTGGAAATCCGTGTTTAAATCGCGTGCCAAAGCGGGGCTGGTATGGTGTTTAGCCGAAAATTTCTCATTTCGCTATTTCAGGCTCCGCCACTCGCACGGCTCGGGCTGCGGGAGACGCCGGTACTGGACCGTGGGGGGGCCGAAAAGCATGATGATCTTCAGCTCGTGCGTGGCGGGAATTTCAAGCCGTTCCAGAAGCTCAGGAACGCTCTGAAACAAGTCGGTCGCCATGCCGCCCCAGCAGGTCCCCAGGCCGAAAGCCGAGGCGAGAATTTCGAACTGGGCCGCGGCAATGTACGGATCGATGTGCGCGTCCTTGGCGTCCGGAGGAACCGCAATGGCCGCGAAGTGCGGAGCGTTCCGGAAGAAAACGTCCACTCCACCCTCCAAAGCGGGCTGAAGCCGCGCAAAATGGGCGATCCCGGCGGGCAGCGTCGCGTTGCGGATCCGTTCCAGCACGGCTTTTCGGGCGTCCTCACGGAACGAGTCGGTGACGCTCACGTCCCCGGCGCACGTGAAAAAAAGCCGGTGGTCATTGCACCCGGTCGGGACGAAATCCATGGCGCTGCGCAGGGCCTGCAGGACCTCGGCCGGGACGTTTTCGCGCTTGTACTGGCGGACGCTTCGGCGCTGGCGCAAAAGGTTCAGGACCTCCTGCGGGTCGGGCGTTTTGCCGGGCAAAAGCGACTTTCCGGCTTCCTTCCCGTTCCAGCCGAACGCCCCGGTCGGACAGACGGCCATGCAGTGCTGGCATCGGAAGCAACGCGTCTCCCCGCCCGACACAAACCGCGGCCCGCCCGTTTCGAGCGTCAAAATCTTCGCGAGGCAGTCCTTTATACAGGCTCCACAACGAACACATTTCTTTTCATCGATCTGAATCTTGGGAAACATCAAAAATTTTCCTTTCGGGGACAATACTAAAATCATCGTCCCCTTAAATGACTCAGTTTTCTGAAAATTCCAGGGTCAGGTTCACGTTCTTCGTCTCTTCCGAGCCGAGTTTCACCGCGACGACTTTTCCTCCGGCTTCAAGCGCGGTTTCTACCGTCACTTTCGGGCAGCTTGCCGCAGCGGTTTTAAACGTATAGCCTTCCGGAACCGTGAAACGGAACGTGGTCGGGAAATTCGCGATCAGTTCCACCGTACCGCGGAGTTTCGAGCCGGCCCAGTTCATCGCCTTCACGTCCACCGCGCCCTGCGTGACGTGGCGGTCGCTGGTGAGGAACTGCGGATTGGCCTGAAGCTGGTGCACCGCGAACAAACGAACGGCATGAGCCGGGACCTTGCAGGAATATTCCCCCTTGATCTTCCCGACGAACTGGTTTGTCCAGAACTCGTACGCAACGAATTCCGTCTCGGGGCACAGACCGACTTCCTCAGCCGTAAAACCAATCTCTTCGTCCTCTTCCGTCCAGTTAAAGAGCGCGATCACGTCGTAATTTTCCCACGGGCGGCGGACTTTCAGGTCCCAAACCGGCAGGTGCTTGAAGATCGGGTAAAGGTTCACCGGGTGAATGTCCGGGACCGGCGGGAGGGCCTGCTGGAGCAGAC
>JAFTCU010000011.1 GCA_017454585.1 Thermoguttaceae bacterium
CCGCCTGGTCGGGGCAAAGCACCTGGAGCTCGCATCGCCGGAAGTGATTCAGCGCGTGACGGGCGCCCCGGTCGGTTTTGCCGGCCCGGTCGGCCTGAAAGAAAACGTTCCGGTTTATGCGGACGTTGCGGTGAAGTACGTCGTGAACGCCGTCACGGGCGCGAACGCGGCGGGCGAGGAAGCGCACATCACGGGCGTGAACCCGGGTCGCGACTTTGAGCCGACGATGTACGCCGACGTCCGGAACGCCGTCGCGGGCGACTGCTGCCCGAAATGCGGCCACGGCCGGTTCATCATCCAGCGCGGGATGGAAGTCGGCCACGTGTTCAAGCTCGGCACGAAGTACTCGGAAGCCCTTGGCGCCAAGTTCCTCGACGCGGACGGCCAGGCCCTCAAAACGATCATCATGGGCTGCTACGGGATCGGCGTCGCGCGTATTCTGGCGGGCTGCATTGAGAACAGTTACGACGAAAAAGGGATCATCTGGCCAGTCTCGCTGGCGCCGTACGAAGTTTGCGTCGTGCCGATGCGCGTGAACGATGAGGCGACGATGGCCGCCGCGAACAAACTCCACGATGAGCTTCAGGCCGCGGGGATCGACGTGTTGATCGACGACCGCGACGCGCGTCCGGGCGTGAAGTTCAACGACATCGACCTGATCGGCTTCCCGCTCCGTGTGGTCGTTGGGCCGAAGGGGCTGGCGAACAATGAAGTGGAACTGAAGTGGCGTTGGGCCGCTGACTGCCAGAACGTCGCGCTTGACTCTGCCGTTCAGACGATCGTTGACGCCATTCGTGATGAACGAGCGAACGGCACGCGGTTCAACGAGGCGAGAAAGTAAGAGTTTAAAGGCCCCTCTGAAAGGGGGGCTGGCGAGCGAAGCGAGCCTGGGGGGTTCCGAAATTGGTGAGAATCGGTCCTGCATCCGAACCCCTCCACCGCCTTTGGCGGACCCCTCCCCTTTCAGGGGAGGCTTCATTCGAGTGGCACTTTCCTTTACAAGCGAATTAATTCAACTGGAGATTTTTCACCATGCTGCGATCCATGTTCAAATCCAAGATCCACCGCGCGACCCTGACGGCCACGAAACTGGACTATGAGGGGAGCATTGCCGTCGATTCGGATTTGCTCAAAGCGGCAGATATGCTGCCGGGAGAAGAAGTTCACGTCCTCAACTGCAACAACGGGGAGCGCTTGGTCACGTACCTGATCGAAGCCCCGGCAGGCTCCGGCACGATGATGCTCAACGGCCCGGCCGCACGTCTTGGTTACCCGGGCGACACGGTGGTTTTGATCACCTACGCCGCGGTGACGGAAGAAGAGGCGCGCAGCTGGAAACCCACGGTGGTGCACGTGGATGAAAAAAATCGTATCGTGAAGAAATAAGAAAAACCAGGAATAAAAGCGAAAGGTTTTTTATGTCATCTCAAGTCTGGAACGTTCCGAATGTTTTAACGATGCTGCGCCTGGTCCTTTCCTGTGTCCTTTTTACGATGATCGCGCTGGGGCCGCAGTACATGATCGCGGCGCTGGTCCTTTTCGTCGTCACGGCGCTGACCGACTTCGTGGACGGCTGGTGGGCGCGCATGTTCAACCAGTGTACCCAGTTCGGCCGCATCATGGATCCGTTCGCGGACAAAATTCTGATCTGCGGGACGTTCATTTTCCTCTCGGCGCGTCCGGAAATGCAGGCGGATTGGCGTCTTTTCCAGCCCTGGATGGCGGTCGTGATCATGGGGCGTGAAATGCTCGTGACGGCCATTCGCGGCTTCATGGAGCAAAAAGGGATCGACTTTCGCGCCAAGTGGGCCGGCAAGATCAAGATGGGCTTCCAGTGCATCGCGTGCGCGGCGGGGTGCTTGTATCTCTCTTTCGACGAGGGTTTCGCTCCGGAATGGCTCTACTGGACGGTCGTGGTGTCGGTCTGGGTCACGATTTTCTCCACGCTGCAAAGCGGGTTTGGTTATGTGATGTGCGCGGTCAAAAACCGCTAAAAAAACGAATCGATGAAAGAGCGAATAACGAATAATGAGGAAAAATCGCCTCGTTATTCGTTATTTTTTTGGAAAAATTTGACTTTTTTTGACTTTTTTGGGAGTTAGGGGGTGGGAAATGCTTGACAAACGCCCCCTCGTGGATTATACTGAAATTTGTTGAGAGAAAAGGATATTTTTTTCCCACGTTTCGTTTCACATTGAGAAAGTGAGCAGTTGGAAGGACGGTTGTATTTCTGCTCACAAGCCCTTGAGAAATTGCTTTTTGTTTTACCATTTTGTAATTTTTTGCATCTTTTGATGCACTTCAAGGAGATTCCAATGAAAAACGCACAGTACGAAATTCGTTACATCCGTTCCCCCAGAACTGCTCAGGAGCTTCGCGCAAACGCTGTGGAAACCGTGGTTATGCGTGATGAATACCCGGTGAAACTGCGTCGCCGTTCGCTCCCGTGTACATTTGAGGACTTCGCACTTTCCCGTGAAGGCTATCGCTCCTGGAAGGACGCCAAACGTGGGCTTCTCGATGGTGCAGCCGTCGGCAAACGCATCAAGCGCCGCAAGTCCTGGATGAAATGATTGCGTACCGTTGGAATTGGACGATTTACCCTTCCTCCTCGTCATGATTAATTTTCCTTTTCACTTCTAAACCTTCTTTCTCCTTTCGCGGGTCGTGCGGTGTTTTGCACGGCCCGTTTTTTTCTTCGAAAAGTGCGGCTTTTCAAAATTTTTCTGCCGGGGGTGGGTTGAACTTTCCTGAACTGGAAGTAAAATAAAAGAAAGCCGTGAAAGTCTTTCTTCAGGAGAGGTTTTCGCGATTCCCTCCATTTTCTCTTGATCTTATGAGAGTCTTGCCTGAAGCGGGACCCTCCCAGAAAAACAGGACCTGCCATGAAAAAGATCCTCACCTTTTTGTTTTCTTTTACCCTCTGCGCCGGTTTACAGGCCGCGAATGTTCTGGAATACGAGAATATTCTGATCGATGAGGGGATCATCCAGCCCGCGCCGGCGGGAAAGGTCGTTTTTGATTCGGCTTCCGTGGAAAATGGGGGCTGGGACACGAAAAAAGTCAATAATTACGAGAACCAGCTCACGATCCAGACCCAAGGCGATTTCGAGGGCGAAAAGTGTTTGCTCATCGGTGGCGCCCCGAAAACGTGCGACACCGCCTGGAGCGTTTCAACGGTTTCCTTCCCGATTCCGACCGGGAAAGACCGCGCTTTCCGTCTTTCGTTCCAGATTTTCACGAACGTCCCGATCACCGGTCAGGACCACGCCGGCGAGATGTGGCGCGACATGATTTATTGGTTTGACGCAGACGGGAAGCCGTGCGGGAAGCAGGAACTTAGTTTCACGCCCCCCTGTAACCATTTTAACGAAGTCATTCTGGGGGGGCTTATCCCGAACGAAGCTGCTGCCGCAGTCGTCCAGCTCGGCTGCGACATTCCGAACGTGGTGAACGATCAAAAAATCGCAGTGAAGGATCTGCGGTTTGCCCTCGTGGAGCAGGAAGCCCCGTTTGCGCTTGGCGCGTCGTTTGTCCCGCTGACGGCTCAGGGGGGCTGGCTCCAGTGTGACGCGGACGTTCCGGCGGGCACCGCTCTGAAGTTCCAGCTCTCTCAAGACCTCGGCCCGTTTGTCGGTCCGGACGGTACCGAAAAGAGCTTCTTCACCGAGGCGCCGGCCCTGAAAGATGCGAAAACGCAGGTCAAGATTTTCCTTATTCCCGCTGCGGATGGAAAAGCGGCTCCGAAGGTCCGGGCCTTACAGATCGGCGATAAGAAATTCGCTAACTGGAAGATCCGCGGCGACAGTTTCCCGCCGCGCGTGAAGATCGTGAGCGCTTCACCGACGACCGACGCAAAAACTGATCTGGTCCTTGAAATCACGGATGATTCGTTGGTTTCGACTGAAGGTTTCCACGTGACCGTGGACGGAATCGACCGCACGGCTGAATTTGAAGGCGTTTTCCCGCGCCTGACACTCCGTGCGAAAGAGCCATGGGCTGAGGGCCTTCACCACGTGGACGTCGCTGTGCGTGACATTCGAGGGAACCAGGTCGAAGCCCGGAAAGTCTTCTTTATCGGTGAAGCTCCCAAAACGCCGAAAGTGACGCTCCGTGACGACGGCATGACGCTCATCGACGGCGAGCTTTTCTTCCCGATCGGTGTGTACGGCGTGATGCGGCGTGAGTTCAACGATTACGATTTTGACAAAGCGTTCGCCGGTCTGAAAGAAGCGGGCTTCAATTTCGCCCATTCGTACAGTTCCCCGCACGACATTGAGTTCCTCAACGCCGCGCAGAAGTACGGGTTCAAACTCTGGACGGTCGCTCACGAGGTGGATGAGCACTTCATTAACGTTCTGCGTCACCACCCCACGACGATCGCGTGGTACCTGGGGGACGATACTTCGGCGAACACGACGCCGTCGCAGCTTTACGACCGTGACGACGCGGTGAAGGCGCTTGACCCGACGCGCATTACGACGCAGGCCGATCCGATCCACGCATCCAAAGAGGTTTCAAATTACGAGGATTACGTCTTTGGTACGGATAATTTCCTGCCGGAGATCTACCCGGTTCGTCTGGAAGGCGAGCACAGTGGAGACAAATGCGTCGCGCAGACCATCGTCGATATGAAACGGTGTTGGAGCGACATCGAGCAGGCAAACGCCCGGCCGCGGAGCGTCTGGCCGATCATCCAGTACTTCCAGGGCTGGGGCTGGCAGCGGTTCCCGACCTGGGACGAGCTGAACGCGATGAGTTGGGCCTCCATCATTCACGGCGCCAACGGGATCACGTGGTACACGTACGGCGGAACGGTCGAGCCGGAAAAGAAGAAATTCAACTACGGCGTGACGACCAGCCCGGAACGCTGGGCGAATATTTCGCGTCTGGCGACCCGAATCCGGGATTTGAGCCCGGTCCTTCTGGAACGCACGGGTGCGCAGCCGGCGGCGCCGAAGATCCTCTCCGGCCCTGAAAAGGACCCGCTGGAGAACGACTCGATCTCGTTCCTGCTGAAAGTCCACGAGGGGAAAACGTACCTCTTCACGGTGAACTCCAGCCCGGAACCGGTGAAGGCGTCGTTCCCGCTTCCAAACGTGAACGGAGCCGCGGAGGTTCTGTTTGAGGACCGTTCAGTCCCGGTCGAAAACGGCACGCTGACGGACGATTTCGCGGGCTTTGCCGTGCACATTTATGTGTTTTAAAATTACGGGGACGACGCTTCCAGCGTCGTCAAATTCAGATTTGGCAGATGGTTTTATTGACGACGCTGGAA
>JAFTCU010000102.1 GCA_017454585.1 Thermoguttaceae bacterium
CCTGCTGGCCGAACTGATTGCAAGGGAAGTCCAGAATCTCAAAGCCCATGTCCTTGTGCTGGTCGTACATCCATTCAAGGCCTTCGTACTGCGGCGTGAAGCCGCAGCGGGTGGCAGTGTTCACAATAAGCAGAACCTTGCCTTTGTAGTCCGCGAGCGACACGTCCTCGCCCTGACGTCCCTTGACGGTGAATTGATAGACGGTATTCGCTTCCATGCGTGTCTCCTTTGTTCCGGCGATGCCATGCGTGGGCATCTGATCCTCGGTCTGCCGGGCGGCGTAGTCGATGGTGACGCCGATGCCGAAGTGGACGTAATAGTCGGGATTCCCGGCGACCGGAATCCAGAAGGTTGTCATGCGCGGCGTGTTCTCTGTCTTTTCCGTATAGCGCCATGTCGTGACGCCCGCCTTGCGCATCTGCGCCTGACGACACAAACCGGCCTTCAGGCCAGGACACCCTTGCGCACATACCTGGCCCGGCACGCGTCCAAACGCCGCACCCGCCGGATTGACCGCGATAACGCGATACGTCTTGTGGCAAAGCTGCACGGGCTCGGGTAGCCCATCGTACATGAGGTGGAACGCCTCGCCCAGACTCTTCTCAATCTGTTCTTGTTCTGTCATTGCGACTCCTTAGGTGAAACGGACGGGTTGGATTTTGTCGCTGATGGCTTCCTTCTTCGGTTTCTAAATGAGGGTGGCGAAGTAGTTCTGGAGGCCGATCTTGTCACAAAGTTCGAGCTGGCCACGAAGCCAGTAGAGGTCTTCCTCTTCGTCGGCCAGATAGGCCTTGAGGATGTCGTATGTGAGCGGGTCGTCCGCAAGGGAGAGCGCGCAGTCACGGAGCATCGGGACGCCCTTCTCCTGGATCGCGAGGTCAGCCTTGATGTATTCGATGGGGTCCACGACGATCTCGCGGCACTTGCATCCTTCGAACACGGGTTTGCCGCCGAGATCGAGGATGCGCTCCTGCATCTTCTCGACCCAGCCCATCTCCTCGGCGTAGTGAGCGAGGAATTTGTCACCAAGTTTGGTGAAGCCTTCCGCTTTGAGCGCCTGGCCCTAGAGGTGGTGCACGATGGCGCCTTCGGTGAGGCCGGTGACGAATAATTGGAGCGCGTCGATTGATTTTTTGGTATCCATATCAGGTTCCTTTAACGTAAAAGTACTGGGCAACCTCTAAAAACTTCGTTTTCATACAAAGGTCACATAATCAGAAAATTATATTATAACATAAGAAAAATGTTTTGTCAAGGAGCTTTACGAGGGGAGGGATAATTTTCTGGTTTTTAGAGGTTGCATTGGCAAATCGGCTCGTCACACGACGGACTCGAAGAGAATACAGAGTATCTCAGGAAGAGCATTGTCTTGTATTACCGCCCCGGCGACGGCGGCGTCTGTCGGGGATCCGGCAAATGAGGAGGGCCGACATAAAGCCGGCCCTTTGAATTTTCATTCAGCGAAGACTCGCGTGCTTTCTTCTTTGATGATCGGCGTCTGGAACTCTCGGCTGGAGAGTTTAACTACAACACGCTGATCACCGCTTGTGATGCCTTTAAGAGTGAAGCGGTAAACTTTCGTGGCTTTTGGGGCGAGGCTCGAAATCGGCTGGAAAACGATTTGTGATCCACCCTGTAAACTGACAGATCGGGCCGTTTCCTCACTCGAAACTATCTGGAGCCCCGAAGGAATATCGATCGTGACCTGAACGTCCTCGGCGGGTTTGGAGCCTTGATTGACGACTTCCACGGTGTATTTCGTTTCCTCACCAACCTGGACCGGATCGTTTGAGTCAACCACCTGGAACATCAGGGCGGCAATTCCTTCCACGGTAAGATTTTTCGTACCGTTGACCGTCTGGCATGAATCTGCCACCGCGCTGTAACTCATCGCGAAGCTGCCGATTTCTTTCGGTACAAGAACCAGCTCGGCCTCAGCAGTAGCAGCAGGGTCAAGTTCTTCCAACTTCCACACGACGGTTTGATTATCTTGCATGTAAGTGCCCAGATGATTGGCGCTGAGGAACTGCCAACCGTTCGGGATCCTCGCTTGCATCTCCAGGTTTTTGGCCGCGGCAGTTCCTGTATTGGTCGCAATCAGGCGGAAAGTTCCCTCTTTGTCAAGGAAACGTTTCGAGGGTCCCTGAATTTCCATCTGAATGGCTGGCGCGGTGACTTCCATCTCCAGCGAGCTGGCTGTTCCCAGATTTGGGCCGCTCTTCGCAAGAATCCGATTCTGGAATTTTCCCGGACGGACGGCCGTCAGCGGGAGTTTGACCGTTTTGGACTCCCCTGCTCTCAAATCACCAACTTCATAACGCAACTCCGTTCCTCCATCAAACTGGAGTTCCGGCGGAACCGTTTCGCTCAAAATGACATCACGGGCTGTGCCTGTACCCGGATTGGAAACCACAATACTCAGTTCCGTTTTATTACCAAGCAGTACCACCGCGTCACCAAATGTTTCAACTTTCAGCATGGGGCGAGTGGCAATGGATTTTGCGGAGCTTTCTGACCGGGATGTGACGCTGGCGACGCTTCCGATTTCTCCCTCACGAGTCGGTGTGAGTTCCAGTTTTACGGTGGCCATCGTGCCAGAAGGCATATTCCCGACAGTCCAGGTGATTTCTCCATTCTCGGAGACCTGAGCGGGCGGATTCGTACTTTCAAGCCGCGCCCCCTGAGGGATCACGTCGTGAATCTGTACACCGATCGCCGTGATCTTACTTTCATTCCGAACCGAAATCGTCCAGGTGGCGGGCTGACCGACCTGAATTTCTTCCGGAGCGACTTTCTGAATGCTCAGCCTCGAAAGCTGAACGCCTTCAATCGCCGCCTCACCCGGCTTGCCGGAACCTTCCGTGGCGCTGACAGAACCAAAATCTGCCGGAAAATCCGTAGATTCCGCTTTTTTCAATTCATTTACGGAGGTGGGATTTGAAGATTCCGCTAAAGGAGCGAAATCGTTTGTCGAGGCGGGATTCTCGAGGGGAGAAACCATCGGAGCCGAGGCCGGAACCATTTCCTGATTCATTTCCTGTTCCGCCAGAGGAGCCAACGAAATATCACTCAGCCCCTCCTGCGGCCCCGAAGGCTCATTTTTGTTTTCTCCATCGAGTACCGAAAGATTTTCAACCGTCTGATCCTCCGAAATTTCCATCGAATTTGACGTTGGAAGCTCATCCGGAAACGATGTGTCCGCAAGATCGATTTCCGGTTCATCGAGAGTCATTTCCTGATCAGGAGCCGCAGCCGGAGCCAGGTCAAGTGACATTTCTCCCGAATTGCCCAGATCGACTGCAAGAGAATCATTCGTCAGTTCTCCCGAAGTCTGCCGGATTTCAGAACCAGAAACAGTCGTGGGGATGACATTCGCCTGGTGTACCGCCTTCCGGGAAGGGGTTTTCGCCGCCAATTCTGATGATTCCCCAGTGTTTGGCGACATATTAATGCCTAATCCTCGGATCAGTCCGACCGTGATGATTCCCTTTTGAGGTGGATTAGCTAACGAAACGGAACCAAATCCGAGTGAAAGAATGACTCCCAAAAGAATGCCGACGATGATGGAAAAATGCGATTTCATGACCCAGTACCTGGTTAAGTTTTCTTTAATATATGAAAGGGCGAATGTGTTGACGTATTCCTCTTGAGAATGGTCTCATTACGTCCTTTCATCCTTTTTACTCATTCCTTCTTATACCTGAAAATCCAAATCAGGGAAAGAGCAATTTACAAGTTTTTCCGAAAAAGTCTGCCGGAACGTCTAAAAAATGATTGACAAAAAAGGAAAATTTAGTATAATTAAACAAAATTCACCATTTTATTTGAAAGGAAATATACAATGAATTTCATTTGCAGCCGCCGTACCGATTCGGCTCTGGCATTCTTTTTTTCATGGATTTTTATTTCAACCCTTTGTTTCGCACAAGGAACCACGACCAAAATGAATGTTTCCCCTGAAAACGTTAATGCTCCTGAAACTTCCTCGCCTTCGTTTTCGGAAATCCGTTCACGTCTCACCTACCCGAATGACATTACGGTCGCCAAACTGGCCAACGGGTTGACGGTCATCGTGCAGGAAAACCACACTGCCCCGGTCGCCACGGTGCGTTGTGCAGTCAGGAACACAGGAAGTGTCAATGAAACCAAATATCTCGGCGCCGGCCTGAGCCATGTACTGGAGCACGTCGTCGCGGGAGGTTCCACGACAAAACGCTCTGAAAAGGAAATCAGGGATTTGATCGATACTTTCGGGGGAGTTACAAACGCGTACACCTCGCTTGACGTTACATCTTATTTCATCGACTGCCCGGTCAGGAATGTAGAAACCTGCATCGAATTGATCGCAGACCAGATGCAGCACGCTGCGTTTATTCCTTCCGAGTTTGACCGCGAACTGGAAGTCGTTCAGCGCGAACTGGCTGACGGCGAGGAAAATCGGGCCCGTGTCATGTGGAAACTGGCGCAGGAAACGCTTTATCAGGAAAGCCCTGCCCACCTTCCGATCATTGGTTACCTGGACGTTTTGAGGCAGGTGAAACGTGAACAAATTATTGACTTCTACCGTGAACGTTACGTTCCGAACAACATGGTCTTTGTGGTTTGTGGTGACGTGCAGACGGACGCTGTTCTGAATCAGGTAGTCCGGGAATTCGCCGGAACGCCGCGTGGTTTTGACGCAAACGTCTTTGTGAAGCCGGAACCGGCCCAAAACACTACACGTGAGGCAATTCGCGAAATGGATGGTTCCACGACCGACATTCTGCTCGCCTTCCCGACCGTTAACCTGTACAGCCAGGACCTTTTCACTCTTGACCTTCTTTCCTACATTTTAAGTGAAGGCGACAGTTCACGCATGGTCCGCGATATGCAGTACGATCAGAGCCTCGTCCTTTCAGTCGGAACTTCCAGCTACACTCCTACCTTCGCGCGAGGCTACTTTGGTATCCGTATGAGTGTTCTTCCTCAGAACGAACAAAAAGCCATCGAAACAGCACTGAATCATATTTACCGTCTGAAGACGGACCTCGTTTCGCCGGCAGAACTCGCCAAAGCCAAGAAGCAGAAGGCTTCCGAGCTGATTTTTGAGCATCAGACCGTCCAGCAGCAGGCGGAATCCCTCGCGAGCAGTTACCTGGCGACCGGTTCCCCGATGTTCGACGAAGCGTATGTTGCGGGTCTTCAGAAAGTGACGGCCGAACAGATCCGCGCCGCCGCAAACAAATATTTCCGTCCGGAAGTCCTGACTACGATCAAGATCGTCCCGCAGGGTACGCTCGCCTCTCAGGGAAAAACAGGAAAAGCCGAAAATGCCTCGAAACAGGACGTTCAGCAGTTTATCCTCCCGAACGGCTTAAAAGTTCTGGTCAAGCGGGACACGCATCTTCCCATGGTCGATATGAAAATCTACACCTTGGGCGGCGACCTTTTCGACTCTGAAGAAACCGCAGGCCGGGCGAATTTTATCGCCTCGATGCTCGACAAAGGAACACCGACCCGGACTGCGGAAGAAATTACCTCCTGGTTCGATTCTGTGGGAGGTTTCGTAGCGTTTTCCTCCGGGCGCAACACGTATTCCGGCGGTTTCTCCGTTATGAAAGAAGACTACCCGAGGGCTTTGGAAATCGTCGCGGACTGCTGGCAGAATGCCGCTTTCCCGAAAGAAAAATTTGATCAGGTGAAGACGCTCCTTCTGGGCAGCATCGCGCGGCGCAGTGAAAATCCACAGGCCGAGCTTTTCGAGACGTGGGCCGATGCGCTTCCCAATACGACACCGTTCCATCTCGTGAGCGGCGGAAAACTGGAAACGGTTTCCCGCATGACCCCTGAATCACTCCGTGCGTTTTACCGTGAAAACGTTCTGGACCCGGAAAACTCGATCCTGACGCTCTATGGTGATTTGGACGTTGCAGAGGCCAAAGCGCTCATCGCGAAGTACTTTGGAACAATGCCAAAACTGGCGACTCACAAAACTGTCAATTTCGCTCGATCCAATGCTCTCCCAGAGAACGTGAAGATTCACAAAGTGACGGGCAAAGAAACCGGCATGGTGCTGATTTCGTTCGCGGCTCCGCCCCTGAAAATCAACGAGAAAGAGCTCATGGCGGTACGTCTCCTGAACGCGGTCATGGCCGGTTATGGTTACCCAGGAGGTTGGCTCCACGAGGAACTGCGCGGCGAGGGACTGGTTTACGCCGTCCACTGTGTGACCCGCAGCAGTATGGTACCGGGCTATATGATCTTCATCGCCCAAACTTCACCTGACAAAGTGGATGAAGTGGTTGGCCGTCTGTTCAAAAACATAGAAAAAGCAAAGGCCGGTCAAATCACGCCCGAAGAGCTTAACATCGCGAAACAGAAGCTCTGCGCTCTGCACGCCCAAAGCGACACGACGATCAGTGAACAGGCAGTCCAGCAGGGGCTCAACGTTCTGTACGGTCTGGGAATCGATTTCGATCGCGGATACGATGACCGGGTAAATGCCACCACTCTTGAAGACGTTAAAGCCGCGGCGAGGAAATTCCTTGGCGGCAATTACGTTCAGGTGACAACGAGTAATCAGGAAAAATAAAAATGAAGAACTGAAAATCAGAGTGAAGAGTGAGGAATGAAGAATTTGCTTCGTTTCGTATGAAGCAGGAAAACCTTTTCCTTCTTTAAATTTAATTCCTTACTCTTCACTCCTCCAATTTTCACTCCTAACTCCTCACTTCTAACTCCTAACTAAATAAAATGTCCATCAAAAAACACTTCACAAACTACAATAATTGGCGCAAAACCCAACCGGACGCCCCGGCGGTCAAACTTCCTCTTTTCGAGGATTGGATGAAAGCCGCGTGCGGTGATGAAGCGATCGCCTCGAACGACGCGCTTGATTCGTCGAAGTATCAGGAATTCGTCGCGTGGAAAGCCGCCAAAGACGCCGCGGACGAAGCGGCCAAGGCCCAGACCGGCGCCATACAGCTTGAAGCCTCGCGCCGCGAAAAAATGGCCAAGATCGTGGAGCTCGGTTTCGACCCGTGGGGGCACCGGATCGATGACGTCACGACGCTCGCCGATGCCCGCGCGATGGAAGTTCAGGTTCCGCCGGCGGAAGAACGTGAGGCCGGAGCGCACGGTCCACACGTCCGCGTTCAGGGCCGCATCATGCTTCAGCGCCCGTCCGGAAAGGTCATTTGGCTCAACATCAAAGACCGCACTGGCAAGATCCAGATCATGATCGGCAAGAATCAGGTCGGCGACAAAAACTTCGAGCTGGCGCAATGCTTCGACTTGGGCGACATCGTGATGGTGGAAGGCGAGCTGGCCCACACGAAGACCGGCGAGCTGACCGTTTTCGCGGCCAATCTTGATTTCATGTCGAAGTCGATCAATACGCCGCCGGACAAACACAGCGGCCTGAACGACCTGGAAAGCCGCCAGCGGATGCGCTACGTCGATCTGATCCACACGGACGGCGCGATGGAACGTTTCGTCAACCGCACGAAGATCATCAAATCCGTCCGCAAAACGCTCGACGATCAGGGCTTTTACGAAATCGAAGGCCCGACCCTTCACGCGGTAGCGGGCGGTGCGGCCGCGCGTCCGTTCACGACGCACCATAATGCGCTCGATATGACGCTCTACATGCGCATCGCCCTGGAGCTTCACCTCAAGCGGCTCTTGGTCGGCGGCATGGAACGCGTTTACGAGATCGGCCGCGTGTACCGGAATGAAGGCGTGGACACGCGCCACAATCCCGAGTTTACCCTGATGGAGACGTACCAGGCGTTCGGCGACTACCACTCCATGATGGACCTGACGGAAAAAATCATCCTCAACGCGATCCAGGCCACCGGCCGCGAAGTGGTCGAGAGTCAACCCGTCATTCTGCCGTGGCGTGAGTCAAAGGAAGACGAAAACGGAAACGTCATCCGCGACGAAAACGGCAAAGAGGTCCTTTTCGATACGACCCTGGACTTTACGCCGCCGTTCGCCCGCCGCAAGTACTACGACCTGGTGGACGAGTACGCTGGAATCGACTCGCACGATCCCGCGCAGGTGAAGGCGAAGGCGATCGAGCTGGGCGTCGAAGACGTGGAAGTGAAGCACCCCGACGTGCTCCTGAACGACGTTTTCGAAGCGACGGTAGAGGATCGGCTGGAAGTTCCGACTTTCGTGTACGACTACCCGGCCAGTATTTGCCCGCTGACGAAGCGCAAGACCTCGGACCCGAGCATCGCGGAACGTTTTGAGCTTTTCGTCAAGGGGATGGAACTCGCGAACGCTTACACGGAGCTGAACGATCCGGACCTTCAGGAGCGACTTTTCACCGCGCAGCTTGCGGGTCAGAAAGACGAAGATTCCATGGCGAAGATGGACCACGCTTTCAGTCGCGCGCTGCGCTACGGTATGCCGCCGGCTGGCGGGCTTGGGATGGGGATCGACCGCTTGGTGATGCTTTTGACCAACTCGCAGAGCATCCGCGACGTGATTTTGTTCCCGCTGCTCAGAAACGAAAACTGAGAAAAAGAATCAAATCAAAACATCAAAAAGTTTTTGAAAGAGGGGGTCCAGGGGGAGGAACAATTTTCAGAATGTTTCTCCCTCCTCGGCTGTCAAACTCTTCGCTGGCGAGCCTTTTTTCTCCCGAAGGGTGAAAAAAGCGAGGGAGTTTAGCCGAAAACCCCAATGCCCACCAATTTTTCGGAGTCATAACTGCCCCCGCTCGCCAATTTCACCTTTAACCCTTTAAATTTCCATGGACTTTAAAAAATACATCACTTCCATCCCGGATTTCCCGAAACCGGGCATTATTTTCCGTGACCTCACCACGTTGATCCAGGCTCCTGAGGCTTTTGCCGAAGCGTGCCGCCTCATGACGGAAGCCGCTCGAGAACTGAAACCGGACGTCATCGTTGCGCCGGAAGCCCGGGCGTTCCTGTTTGCCGCTCCGATGGCGATCAATCTTCACGCTTCGCTCGTGATCATCCGCAAGCCGAACAAACTCCCACGCAAAGTCATCACGCAGGACTACACGCTGGAGTACGGCACGAACACGATCTGCATGCACGAAGACTCGATCCAGCCCGGCAAACGGGTCCTGATCGTGGACGATCTGCTCGCGACGGGCGGCACGGTGGACGCCTGCCGCGAGCTGGTGGAAAAGGTTGGCGCCAAGGTGGTCGGTTACAGTTTCGCCATGGAGCTTTCGACGGAGTGCAAAGGGCGCGAGTTTCTGGAATCACAGTGCGACGCAAAAGTTTTTTCCCTTTTCGAGTATTAAAGAACTCCGCCAGTCAGGTCCCTTTGAAATATGAACCTTTCCATCCTTTCCCAATTCCTTGAAACGGAACTCCTCGCCGCGAATTCCGAAGACGTTGAAATCACGCGGGCGGTTCCGCTCGCAGAGGCCGAAGTTGGATGTGTGACGCTTCTGGATGATTTGAAGAAACTCGCCAGTCTCGCCGAGTGTACCGCGTCAGCCGTGATTTTGCCGGCCAAAGCCGCTGAAAAACTCGAAGGGGACGAAATGACGAAGTGGAACCCACGGGGAACCGCGCTTCTTTTCGCCGAGAATCCTCACGCCGCTTTCACGAAGATCGTGACGTTCTTCAACCCGCCGCTCGCTCGTCCGAAACCTGGGATCCACCCCCGGGCCGTGGTCGATGAGACGGCGAAAATCGGGCCGAACGTGACAATCATGGCCAACGCGGTCATTGGGCCAAACGTGGAAATCGGCGCGAATGTGATCATTCACCCAAACGTCTGCCTCATGGAAGGGGTCCGGATCGGGGACGATTCCATACTCTTCCCAAATGTGACGGTTTATGAGAAGTGTGTTATCGGCGCCCGCTGCATCCTCCACGCCGGCTGCGTCGTCGGCGCGTACGGTTTCGGCTACGACTCCAGCTCCGGTGAGCACGTTCTCGCGCCACAGCTCGGAAACGTGGAACTCGCCGATGACGTGGAACTCGGGGCTAACACGACGGTGGACCGCGGAACCTTCGGCTCAACGCGTATCGATCAGGGGACCAAGGTCGATAATCTGGTTCAGATCGGACACAACTGCCAGATCGGCCGCCGGAATCTGTTTTGCTCCCAGGTCGGCATCGCAGGAAGCACCTCAACCGGGGATTACGTCGTGCTGGCGGGTCAGGTCGGTCTTGCCGATCACATTCACCTTGCGGACGGCGTCGTCGTTGGCGCTCAAGCGGGAGTTCCGGGAAGCCTGACAGAAAAAGGGACGTATCTCGGCTCACCCTGTGCGAATATTCACGAGATGAAACGGCAGTTTGTGGCGATAAAGCAGCTTCCCGATTACTGGAAGGCCCTGAAGAAACTGGCCCAGGCCGAGAATTAAGCCGGGCCGATTTTCAGAAGTTGGCCTTCAGATTGCTGTACGCATCCTCATAGACGTCGTACAGAGAAAAAAGCATCTCGCGCAGGTTTTCGTTATTCTGGCGGAAATGCTCTTCCACCACCGAATCGGGGATCCGGACGATGGTATTTTCCAGAAGGCGCGAGACGATCAATTTGGCGGTGCTCAGCTCGCTGGACGTCTGATAAAGGTCCGGATACTCCAGCGGCTCGTGCCCCAAAACGATCACACCGAATTTTTGCTTCTCGGACTTTCGGCGAATTTTGCGCCGTTCCCAGTAAGAAAGCTGCTCATAACCGTCGATCGCCAGCTGGGAATTCTCATCCATGCCAGCAAAATCTTCATCAGAAAGCGGTAACGTTCGTACACCATCCTGAAGCTCTAGGTGCACGATCCGACGGTCACACTTTTCCACTTCGGGTAAAAGCGAAGCCAAAAGTGTCGATTTGCCGGAGCCGTGCGGACCGATGATCTGCCCGCACCAGGCATTCGAGCGCAGCGTTTCGACCAGCGTCTGGTTCGAAATCCCTTCCGGGAAATAAAACGGAATGGCTCCAGGCTTAATGCGGCGGGAGCAAAAAGGGTTTTCTTCACGCATGACGCCGCTCCTAATTCAGTTCCACGTGTACGGGCGGGATTTTACCCACGTTAAACTCTCGCTCGCTCATCACTTCACGGCCATTTTTGAGATAAAGCCGCACTCGAACGCACCAATAAATTTTCAGGATCTTGCCGTGCCAGGTCAAAGGAGAGGAAGGAAGGCCAACCGAGAAAAAGTACGTCAAGCCTTCCTCGTCCGAGGATTGCAAGAATACCTGATTAATGCCGTTTCCCGACGTGGAATCGGACTCGTCAGCGTGTTCGTCTTCCCCCAATGATTTAAAGAAATGTACGCCCAGATCCTCATCGCCTTTGCCTTCGGTAAACCAAAGAACAGAAAACTCAAGTCTGGAAATTTCCTCTGGAATAACATCGACCGTTCGAAATGTCCCGGTCACGATTTCCCTCGGCTCGAAATCGTGCGGCTGGCGATCAAACTGAATGATTACCGACGCAATCATCTTTCCGCCTCCTTCTGAATTTCCGGGTACACGATCAACGGGAATACACGCTCGAACATTGGAAACTTGCCAACTTTTCCCTGAACGATCAGCCGCCAATTAATCTGATTATGAGGCGAGACGAAAGAGTGCATGGCCTCGTTTGGGATCTCCAGTGGAAATTCCACGTCAAAGGCGCAATCAGGTGTAATGTCCACTCGTTCCTCGCCAAAAATCAAACGCTGATAAATACGCAGTTTTTCCCGCCTTGTGTTGGTCCCATGCGTGAAAACGGCCTCTTCCTCACAAATCAGAACAACGTTTAGCCACTGAAGCGGGAGTTCACCGCCCTGCGAAAGAAAAATACGTACCGGCCGACCGGGGATGAGCGGGAATTCACTGATTTCCGCAATCGTTGGCCCCACCACCGTTGTGTTCCGAAACTCGATCATCGTGTGGATCAGAAGCCAGATCCCAACTCCAAGAAAGGGAATCATATAACAGAAACGCAGCCAATCTGCGAACGTGCCAGGAAAACTGAAAACGAAAATGGTCAGGAAAAGGACACAGCCAACATTCCACGTCAAAGTGACTGCCGCCAAAACCCCCAAGGTCCAGGCTGGTGAATCAATCATCGGAAGACGGTAACTGAGACGAATCCCCGGACTGTCCATGATGTCGTTCACCGATGGAATATACGGGAAATTCTCTTCCTGAACCTGCTCGTTTTCAAACCGGTTTCTTGCCAGGGTCTGAACGGCCGCCAACTCCTTGGAACCTCCAATGCGCGGAACCGTCAAGGCATGAAGCATAACCCCCAACCCCATGACGATCAACGAGGCTGGAATCGTAAGGGCGAGGAAGTTCTCCCAATGCCAGCCGCGCATAATGACCACTTGATCAGGATTTTCCGGGTTGAAAAGGCAATCGTAATTTTTATCTTTTTGCCACTGATCAAGAAATTTCTGTGCGTTCTCCCGAGTCGCGAAACGGGAAGATCGGGCAATAGCCCCGAAATTGGACGTCCAGTTCGTCCTTTCCACACCGTCCACGCTGTATTTCAGCTGCATTTCCGGCAAATAATAAACGTCCTGAAGATTGGAACGAAACTTTTTAACACTGAATTTCCCCCGTTTCGGCTCGGTTCCCTTTTCATTCGGAGTGTCCTCAAAAAGAGATGGGGCTTCCGTTTCATCCGGAAGAGGCTGATTCCCCAAAATCGTACGCGGAACAATTCTGCTGTCGAGTACCGTGCAGATGGTTTTCTCGTATCGTTCGTGAATTTTCCACTCCGGAAAAACACTGAAGAAAAGCAGCCAGAGCATCCCGATCGCGCCCGCCAGAATACAAAAAGCCGCAAACGCAAACTCCACGATGATTCCCACGAGCCGGGAATCCGTTCGATGATTGCCTCTTTTTTTGGTATAAAGCCAGGAGCGATCTTTCATTTTCAAGCGCAAGCCGCGGAAACGCAGGGGTTTGGGCGACGTTCTTCTCGGATGCGCGTCGTTCCAAAAGCCAAAATCCGGGGTTCCAAATCAGTTACCGTTTTGTTTCTCTCGTAAAACCCAGTTTTTCCAGCGCATCGTAAACTTCGAGAAGCGTTTTATGTCCAAAGTTTGAAATCTTCAAAAGCCGTTCCGGCGAGCTGTTCAACAGGTCACGGACCGTGAGAATACCTTCGGATTCCAGACAGTTCGTTGTACGGACCAAAAGCCCTATCTGCGCGATACTCATATTTAGAATTTCCTGCCGCCTCTGCTTCTGGATTTCCCTCTCGCTTAAACGCACCAGCGTTGAAGCAGGCCTGAGTTCTTTCGGTTGAGTTTCCTGATTTTCTTCCATTTTTCCCTCCTTGAATAAATTAAAGAAACGTCATTATAACACATAGTCCCCAAAAAATCAAGAGCCTGGGAGAAAAAAACGCATTTTTTGTATTTTAAATTGAAAAAGGCGGGAACCTCGCATCCCGCGAAGCTCTCGCCATTGAGGAAAAAGTATTTTCCTGAAAACTCAATCGAAAACCTTGTCGTGCTTGTGCGGAGTCATGATGTCAAAGACGATTTCACGCAGATATTCCTGCGCACCGCCTTCACGCATCGACTGAACCAGAAGCTCGATCTGTTCCTGGCTCTTGTACATTTCCACCGCTTTGACTTTCTTCTCGAACATTTCGTCATTCGTGCGAATACGCATAGTCGGCGGGGTAATGAAATCGCTGTAGCAGGAATACTCATACAGGCGGGGAATTTCTGCGAGTGGCTTACCAAGTTCCGGCCAGATATTTCCCTGCGCGTGGAAAATGGAGATCAGCATTTCTTTGGTGGTAAGCTGATGGTCAGGATGAAGGTCGGTTGGGGTGGGCAGGAACAGGCGGGTGGGACGGATTTTACGCAGAAGCCAGACGTATGAGTTTTGGAGGCCAGTAGCTCCGGCAATGACCGGGGTTTTCGTGTTTTTATCGGCAAAACGACGGCCAGCGTTCAGGTAGAAGCTGCAGTCGTCAAAACCCAGGAAATTTAAATTTTCAGGTTTTACACCCAGGAAAGCGTAGGATTCTTTCGCTTCCTTTTCACGAATGGCCGCTATTGTTGTCTTGTGCTCCGGCCGACAGTAACCCATGCAGCCGTTTGCCGAAATACCAACATGGACGTCCACCTTTTCATACAAACCAGCCTGGAGAGTCAAGGATGCGCCACACGTTACATCGTCATCATGGGCACTCAAAAACAACCAGCACTCTTTTCCTGCACGCCAGTCAGGAAAAATGACACTGGCGCGAGGGGAACGCTCTACGATGGTTTGTACACGACGTTCGTAAATCACTGGGGAATTGCTCATTATTAAAACCTCACGAAAAAAATGAAAAAACACTCAATCCCATCGCTGGGGGGAAGCCATGTGTAACGAAGACCGATTCTTCATTCATCCCTGTTTTTTCAATCGAATTACCTATTACAGGGCTATGCCTGCTTTGAGACAAAGTTTTCCTGTAATAGCAATTTTCTGCAATGAAAATTACTCTCATTCGTTATTATTTTATCAATTATTTGGAATTAGTCAAGCACTTCAATAGAAAAAATACAAAAAAAATTAAAAAAATGAAAAATTTTAAGAAAGAAATGAATTAAATCGTAACCTTTTTGATATTCGGGATGGTATCACTTTCTGTTTGAACGGTTCCTGTTTTAACTTTCCGTTCACAGAAAACCGCAAAACTACGCCCGGTTGTCTGAACGAGAATAATCGTCCCTGAAACTTTATTTTCAGGACCGTGAAACCATTTGCGGACGACTCCCGGTTCTGGAACATTTCCACGTTTTTTGATTTCAGGATTTGTCCACCCAAGTTTTCTCGCCTCTTTAATGACGTTTTTTTTATCAAGAGGTACAATCGTTAAAATCTCAAAACATGATATTCCTGAATTTATAATTAAATTTTGCCCAGTTAAATAAACAGAGCCTTCGCCTATGCGACTTAAATTATATTTTTGCGCCACTTCCCCTTCCAGATCAGCGGCCAAAATCGAGGAATCCACATCAAAAATATACCGTCCCGGAACCTCCGCAGCGGCAACAGGAATCCCGGGACGTCCGCAAATCGTCCAGGCGACTTCCGAAGAATGGGCCTTTAAAATAGTAGCACGTCTCAAAGCCCCTTCCGGTTGCCGTGTATCATCCCGAAACCAGACCAGAAGTTCCCGGCACTCCCGATTCCTGCCGATCCATTCGAGTTCATCCGCTTTTTTCAACCACGCCTCCGGCACTTTGGTCCCTGGTGCGAGTTTCACTGCCGCAGTCTGTCGGTCTTTAATTAATTGTTCAATAACATCCAGCCCTGGCGAAAACCAAACGATCTGTGAAGTACGAACCCCCTCGCTGCGCCGATCAGGGTCGATGTGAATACAGGGAAAATCCTCGGGGCGGGTTTGAGTCAAAAACTCCTCCGCCGTAACTGAACGTACCCTACCCTCCACAGAAATACTATCCCCCATTATCACCTCAAGATTTCTCTCGGCAATGGCTGCGACCAGAGGACTTGCATCCACCCCAAGAACCGGGTGTTCAAGCGCCAGGGCGGAAAGGTCCCCTCCAATGCCGCAGCAAATGTCTGCAATGGGAACCCCTTTGGGGAATCGCGAGGCCTTGTAGGCGGCCACATAAGCGTCGGTAGATTGTTCCAGCCCGACAGAGGTGAAGAACATTCGGTTGGCTGTTTCGGGAAATTTGACCTTTCCCCGTTCACGAAGTTTGATTTGCTGGACGGCCAAAGCAGCGTATTCAGGGGCCAAATGATATTTTTCGCGCAGAACGGTCAAAAGTTTCAGATCGTCTTGATTCGGCAGGCTTTCGGCAAGTTTCAATACTTCCTGTCCCTCTGGTGAGAAAAGCCATTTCCAGTCATCCGGGACCTGCATGATCAAAACCTTCTACAGAATGCCATTAAAATAATTGTGTTCTTTTTTTCTATCATCAGACGTTAAAACAACAAAAAAGAGGAGTTTTTCCTAAAATTTGAATAAAATTCAGGAAAGCCTAAAGTTCAACCCCTCAAAACACGAAAAATTAAATGCAGCTGGTAAAACTGAAATTTTTCATAAAACCAGTTCAATCCATACAGACAGTCGCAAGACCGAGTATGTATTGTTTACAGCAGTGAAGCGGAGTCACAAGACGAATCCGTTTTGTCTTTCTGTAAAGCGAAACAGGCTATTGCAGATGGAATAATCGAAATTGGCAAGTTTTTTTGACAAATTTGAAAAATTCCGATTTTTCCTCAACATAAAACGTTCCCGTGCCGATGATAAATCAAGCATAGGTGCAAAAACCTGCAAAACAAAAATGATTGAAGCAGTTACAGTTCAGACCCTCAACCCAAACTGGGTTAAAAGGACGTTGGAGTTTTTATGCTCCAGGGAAATTATAATTCAGAGAGGATCTGATCCTGAAAAGCCCAAGGGGGGCGATTCAGGTAATTGAGTCGAGGCGAGTTGTTATATCGGAGAGCCTACCATGAAGGTTTTCACAACTGGTCAGGTTGCCAAAATTTGTAAAGTGGCCCCGCGTACCGTTAGC
>JAFTCU010000103.1 GCA_017454585.1 Thermoguttaceae bacterium
ACGACGCTGGAAGCGTCGTCCCCGTAGATTTTTAATTAAAAGACGACGCTGGAAGCGTCGTCCCCGTAAAGTGTCGTCCCCGTAAGGCTGTATTTTGCCTAATCGGCAGTTTCATTTTTTTCTTTAATATTCTCCTGAAAATACCGATTTCTTCTGTAACGATTTTATTAATTCAAACTGTGTCTGGAGTAAATCACATGATGACTCGAATCTGGAATGACGAATCCGGTCTTTTGACGTTTGAGTGGATTCTGCTTTTCAGCCTGCTGACTATTGGCATCGTTGGCGGCGTTGCTACAATGCGTAACGCGACCAATATCGAAACAGCCGAAGCGGCCGGCGCGATCACGGCCCTGAACCAGAGTTACACCGTAACCGCCTCCCTGGGCGGAACGGTCCGATCAACCGGTGCGATCACCTACACCGGCACGAAACTTTCCGGTATGGGCGAAACCAGTTATACAGATGATGCCGGCAAAGTAACGATCTCGGAAGAGTGACCTCTGCGGGGACGACGCTTCCAGCGTCGTCATAAAAACGGTAGACATTTACGGGGACGACGCTTCCAGCGTCGTCATAAATACGGCAGACATTTCCAGGGACGCCGCTGGAAGCGTCGTAATAATTTTTGGCAGTTTTTTTAACGACGCTGGAAGCGTCGTCCCCGTAGATTCTTATTTATAAGACGACGCTGGAAGCGTCGTCCCCGTAAAGCGTTGTCCCCGTAAAGCGTCGTCCCGGTATCCCCGTATTAAATCACACGGCTGTGTCACTGCGCTCCCTTCATCGGCGCCGGCACAGCTGCTATGACGACGGACGTGTCTGGGGCTTTGCCCGTGTAGAACGCGCAGTAGTGGGTGCCGTCGATGACCGTCGCGTTCACGTTGCCGGAATCCCACGGCACTTCACTTCCCAGGCAGACCACTTCTGAATCAGGCCAGGCCGTTGAATTCTCAAAAACGTCTTCCGGTTTCACTACGCGGCGGCGCAAGATCCCCTTGCCCCGATGGTAGTAGTAATTGCTCAAAAGGCCCGTCTCGGGGTCGAGGATCAGGCTCGGCGTGGAGGCCATGCAGTCGGCGATGTTCGTGTCGGTGCGGGTCCAGGTCTTTCCGTAGTCGGTCGAAATGAGCTGTTTCTGGCATTTTCCCGTCTCGACCCGGGCCACGGCAAGGATCTTCCCGTCGCCCAGATAAACCGCGGCCTGCTCGGTCGGCCAGTCGTCTTTGCTGATCTCTTTCTCGATGATGTTCTGGGTCCAGGTCTTTCCGTTGTCGGTACTCACGACTGTCCCCCAGGCGTGGCATGGGCCGCTGTCGCCGTAGTTCCCCTGAAACCAGAGCGCCATCAACCCCACCGTCGGGACCGAAAATACGTCCGTGATCTGCATCGGCATCGGGTCAAGGTGAGGCGTGGAGATCAGCTCGTAATTTACGCCGTCCGTACTGCGGTACAAATCGTGTTGGATCCCCTTTCCGCAGCGGCGGATCCAGACGAGCAGGGCGCCGTTTTCGTCCAGGCCCTTACCGATCGTGACCTCGCCCCAATCGGGTGAGTTTGCGACAAGTGTCTCGGGCGACCACGTTTTGCCGCCGTCCTCGGAGGTCCGCGCCCACACGCCGCGCACGCCCTCGCCGATGGAATGGCCCGTCCCACGGCTGTAGATACAAACGAGTTTCTTCCCGAGCGCCTGAATGACCGGCCAGGAATTATAACCCGGTACGTCCTGCACGACGAGCGACTCGGTGAGCGGCGTCTGCGCGTTCAGAACGACTGAAAAAGTGACAAGGCAGAGAAAAACGAACAAGGCGGGAAGCTGGTTTCGCATGGGTGGCTCCGTGGGTTAAAGGAAGGATCGAAAAGAGGGTTGATCCCTTTTTTCGCGATTATACACAATATTCACCCCCAAGGCAAGGGGCACCGAAAAAATTTTCCAAATTGCCTGGAATATTTAAAAATTAATCTGTAGAAATAAGTGAATGTTTGACGATACAGTAAGATATAAAAATTAAATAATTTGGTAAAGGGTTTTAAAATCAGAAATTTCAGTTTTTTTATTTTTTGGGAAGGACAAAGCCATAATAATATGGTATAGTTATAAAGGGTACCGATTTTTTTTCAAAAAATTGGGAAAAATGCAGAAATTCCCCTTCCCATTCTGCGGATTTTGTGGTATAACTAAGAACGCAGAGTCGATTCGCTGCAAGGATTGAATGGAATCCAAATAAAAAACTGACCGGATATACAATGGAACTTAACAAACTGTCAAATGTCACGGGAGTGAGCCGAATCAACTCAGTCAACCAGGCAAAGATGGAAGATGGCGCCGCGAGCGTTTCCAAAAAACAGGAAGCCGCGCCGAAACAGGATGTTGTGGACGTGAAGACTCCCCAGGCGAGTGCGCAGCCGACCGATGTGACTTTTTCAGGTGTAAAGGTGAACGGGATCCGTACCGATCTGGTGAATCGTGTCCGCGCGGAAATCGCTGCCGGGACGTATGACACGCCGGAAAAAATGGAAATCGCTCTCGATAAAATGCTTGGTCAATTGTTCGATTAGTGCGATTTTTGGAGGGAAACGAAAGTCCATTCCGTGATGGGGATGGGCTTTTTGTATTTTAAAACGAAAAAACGCGGGAAAAGCGTCTGAAACCTGGCCCCGCGCAGTCTTGTGAATTATTTATCTTCTTTCAGAAGTGTATATCCGACGTGCAGGAATACGAGCCAGAAAAAGTGCACAAAGAACAGAAGCCCCAACGCGCCGGCGATCCAGCCGAAAATCTTCCCCGCCGCGAAATCCCCGACCAGACAGAGCAGGCCGCTTACCCCCGCCGCGACGACTGCCGCCATCAGGAGGAACAGGCTGGCGACCAGAAGATAAAACAAAAATTTCGGGCACGAATCGAGGAGTTTCATAATATTTAAGCTCGTGTTGAGTTAAAATGTTCAAATTATATGACTTATTATAGCACAGTTTGAAAGAAAGTCAATAGAGAAAATAAAAAATTTGGGAAAGAGTTTTGCCTAAACAAAAGAGGAGGGTTTCCCCTCCCCTGGATTATTTAAAGACGCGTCAAATTTTTAGTTTCTGCTCCACTCCGTCACGCCGCCGGGACGGTCTTCCAGAGTGATCCCCAGCGCGTTGAGCTGATTCCGAATGGCGTCGGCAGTCGCGAAATCTTTCGCTTTTTTCGCGTTTTTGCGCAGCTCGATCAAGAGGTTCATCAAGTCGTTCACCAGGTTCGAGTCTTCGCCTTCTTCCTGCTTGATTTCTTCCTCGAAAACGCCCAAAATCGCGGCAAGTTCACGGAAGATGCGAGCGCCGGCCTCCAGTTGCTTTGCTAAAGCCGCGTCTTTCGTTTCCTCCAGCTTGTTTTCGTCCACGAATTTGTTCAGGCGTTTCAGCATCTCGAACAGTTCGCCGATCATCCCGCCCGTGTTGAAATCGTCGTCCATGGAGGCGAGGCACCGTGCGCGGGACTCAACGATCCCCTTCAGAAAGTCGCCCTGAAGCGAACTGGCGAAATTATCACCATCAACGCGGTTTTTCGCGTATGGCAGCGAGTAGAAACTCTCGCCGGTCACGCGCTGGAAACGTTTGAAAAAGCGATAAAACGCTTCCATACCGGCCCCGATTTGCTGGATGCGCTCTTTGCTGTAGTCGATCGGGCGGCGGTAGTGCGTCGAGAGGACGAAGAAACGGATGTTCTCGCCGGTGAACTCTTTGAGCATATCCTTGAACGCGGCCGCGCCTTTGGATTTGCTGATCTTTCCGCCTTCCTGACTCGCCAGGTCGCCTTCTTCCGGTTCGGCGGCGCGGGTTTTACGGCCGCCGACTTTCCCGATCTCGCTCGACGCCTGCATCAGGCCGTTGTGCATCCAGTACCTGACGTACGGTTTTCCGGTGCAGCACTCGGACTGCGCGATTTCGTTTTCGTGGTGCGGGAACATCAGGTCCAGCCCGCCGCCGTGGATCTCAAAAGTGTCTCCAAGCATTTCGTGGCACATGACGGAACATTCGATGTGCCAGCCGGGACGGCCGGGCCCCCACGGGCTTTCCCACGAAGGCTCGCCCGGTTTGGCGGCTTTCCAGAGCGCGAAGTCGGCGGCGTTACGCTTCTGCGAGGCCATGGAACCGCCTTCGCCCTGCATCTGTTCGAGCGTGCGGTGCGAGAGCTTGCCGTACTCCGGGAATTTCGCAACGTCGAAGTAAACGTCCCCTTCGGCCGGATAGGCGTAGCCGCGGTCGATCAGGCGCTGAATGAACGGGATCATGTTCTTGATGTGCTCCGTGGCACGCGGAAAATCGCTCACGGTTTTCACGTTCAGGGCTCGAATAT
>JAFTCU010000104.1 GCA_017454585.1 Thermoguttaceae bacterium
AATTTGCCTCTACCTGAACGACCGGATGATCAAGGCGTACGACATCGCGGAGCTTTTCCCGATTTACGAGAGCTGGGGGCTTGCGGGGCTGAAGCCCGGTTTCGTCGCTTACGGTTCCGCGAAGGACACGAATGACCTGCGCCGCCTGGCCGAAGTCGCCGCGAAGCATCACCTCTGGCTCTGCATCCACGACGCGTACCTCCCGGACGGCTCGATGCGTGAATTCCCGAACGTGATGAACGTCGAGGGCGGCGGCGGGCAGGAAGGAAACCACCCGGCCTTCCAGGACGTGGTGCTCCCGTTCACGCGGTACCTGGTCGGCCCGTTCGACTTCACGCCGGCCATTTACTTCCACGACCGGTCCAACTGCCACCAGCTCTCGCTTTTCGTGACGTTCTACGCGCCGTCCCACGTCATTCGCAGCGGCTGGAGGATCCGGGACAATAAAACCGGGAACGCGTTCGGCTCCGAGAAAGAATGGTTTGCCGCCGTGGGTTCCGAGTGGGTCGATACGAAAGTCCTGGACGCAGAGATCGGCCGCCGGATCGTGACCGTCCGCAAGACGAGGGAGGGCGAGTGGTTCCTCGGCGCGACGAACGGCTCGTATGCCGTGACCTCGAAGGTTTCGCTTTCGTTCCTCGATCCCGGCCGTGAGTACGAGCTGAGCCTTTGGACCGACGCCCCGGAAGCGGACGGCGCGTACCGTGCGGCCGTCAAGACGGTGAAAAAGGTACGCTCGACCGACACGCTGGAGCTTCCGATGGCGGAAAATGGCGGCGCGGTCGCGGTTTTCCGTTGAGTTTCCCCATTTACGGGGACGACGCTTCCAGCGTCGTTTAAGGGCTCCCTTTTTGAGGGGACTGGCTCGTGGTGCGAGACTGGGGGAGTTCCATGAACCTGCCGTTCATCAGATCTCGCGGATTTGGCGGATGAGGCCGGATTTAAACGGATTTTCAGGAGCCTCCCGTTCCAACCTTCAAGCCCGTTTCACTTTCAACCTTTTATTTAAACACGGATTTTCGCGGATTAAAAGGATTTCCGCAGATTATTAAAATAAAAAGGTGGAAGTCTTTCCTGAAAAAATCCTTTTAATCCGTGTTTAAATGAAGGTTTGAACCTGAGAGTGCTTACACTTGGGAAAAGGTTTTGGAGTTTTGAGGTTAAAAAACTGAATTTTTTTGCGAGAAAGGAAATTTTATGCCAAACGTTCATCCATCGGGAAGTGATAAACTGCGCGCGGTCGTGGTCGGCTGCGGCCGCCGCGGGACGGGGAGCGCCATCGATTTTCTGCGGAACCCCAACACGGAGATCGTCGCGCTGGCCGATGCGTTTGAGGAAAACGTGAAAGCTGCCGCCGAGATACTGAAAGTGCCGCCGGAACGCTGCTTCTGGGGCTTCGACTCCTACCGAAAGGCCCTGGCGGTCGATTGCGAGTATGCGATCCTCGCCACGCCGCCGGGATTTCGGCCGATCCATTACCGCGCCGCGGTGGAAATGGGCCGGAACGTCTTCATGGAGAAACCCTGCTGCGTGGACGTGCCCGGCTACCAGATCCTCATGGAGACGAACAAAATCGCCGCGGAAAAGAACCTGAAGGTCGGCGTTGGGCTCCAGCGTCACCATGAAGTCGCGTACCTGAAGGGGATCCAGGAGATCGCGGACGGGAAGTACGGCGACATTTACCTGATGCGCGTTTACTGGAACGGCGGCTGGACCCGCGTCCACGAGCGCCAGCTTGAGTGGTCCGAGATGGAGTACCAGATGCGGAACTGGTACTACTTCCAGTGGACCTGTGGTGATCACATCTGCGAGCAGCACGTGCACAATCTGGACGTCGCGAACTGGGTGAAAACCGTGCAGGAAGGTAAAACGCCCGGCCCGGATTACTGCCACCCGATCGAGGCCAACGCGATGGGCGGCCGCCAGGTGCGCAAGCTGGACCCGAACTGGGGCCAGATCTTCGACCATCATTTCGTCGAGTTCACCTACGCGGACGGCACGAAACTCTACAGTCAGGCGCGCCAGCAGCCGAACACGTGGCCCCAGGTCGCCGAGTTCGTCCACGGCACGAAGGG
>JAFTCU010000105.1 GCA_017454585.1 Thermoguttaceae bacterium
CTGCGTCCTTTGCTGATCGACCTGCTTCTGGTCCTCGTTTCCCGTGGGCACAGCAGTGATATGCAGCGTTTCGGTTTCTTCTCGCACAATTCCCCGGTAAGCGGAAAAGGAACTTTCTCGAGCCGTGCGCGTCAGCTTGGCGCCAGCGCGAGTGCGGAAAATATTTACATGGGATCCTACAGCGGAAACGCCGCCAATAACGCCTGGATCAACAGCAGCGGACACCGTGCCAATATGCTTGGTGGTTACTCCCGCGTTGGAGTCGGACGAATCGGCGGATTCTTCACCCAAATGTTCGGAAGATGATTTTTTAGCGAAACCTTAACCGGAACCATTTATTCAGGTTTTTGAAGAGGGGCTTTTCCCTCTTTGAAAACCTTTTTATTTTGGCCTCATGAATCTTCTTTTCCCTGGCCTTGACTTTTCTTTCAAAGTCCTGTAAAATTAAATAAATTGACCCATTGAGTTCCTCCTTTCAGATTCCTGAGCCTATGAAACTCCACATATTCTTTTTACTGTTTCCACTCCTTTGCCTCGTCGGCTGCCACAAGACGGAGGAGGGGCAAGAGCCGAATCTGATCACGGACGAGCAGGCGATTGAATTCTCACAGACGATTGAAAAATCGCTGAAGGCTGGCGATCCGGAACCGCTTGTACGCGCGGTAAACTGGAGTTCCCTGACCGACCGCGTTCTGGTCGGGATCCCTGAAAAAGACCGGGGGCGCTTTGACCGCCGCTACCTGATCCAGCTTTTTTCCGGCAGTGACTCCCTTGTCCAGAGCATCGCGCAGAAAGTCAAAGCGGGGGGATCTTACCACTTTCTGCGTCTGAGAAAACTCAACGACCAGACTTTCGTTGCAACGTTCCGCCTCATTGATGCGGATGGAGGGCTGGACTACCACGACCTTTACCTCGCGCGCCGGGGGCTTAATCTCGTTCAGATCGAGGATTTTTACCTCTACCATTTTGGAGAGACGTATTCCGAATCACTCCGTCGTACTCTGGCTCCTGAACTTTATTTTGAGGGTGTGAAAGATTTCGGTATGACTCTGACCGGTCAAATGCAGATTCTGATTCGAGAAAATACCGAGTTGATCAGTGAGTTGACCAAAGCGTATGAGGCCAAAAATATTCAGCGTTCCCTCGATTTGTACGACCAGCTTCCCGAGGAACTGCAAAGGCTGAAAACGTTCCAGTTTTGGCGTCTCAAAATTGCGCAAAGTCACCCCGACCCGAGCGTTTATGTGTTTGTGCTGGCGGATGTACGAAAGCGTTTTGAGAAAGAAGTGTGGGCGGATTTTCTCTCACTCGACTATTTTCTCAATCGCAAGGAGTTCCAGAACGCGTTAATTTGTCTGGATCGCATTGATTTTCTCGTGGGCGGAGATCCGTATCTGGAGAGTTTTCGCTGCTGGGCGTACCTGAATCTGAATAACGTGAAAGAAGCTCAAAAGCATCTGAACGCTGGCCTTGCAAAAGAGCCGGGCCTGGCGGAGGACCCATCCTTCAAGAGTTTGAAAAAGCGGCTGGAAATGATGGAAAGCAAGCCGCTCAACCCGTTTGAGAATCAATAAAAGCGCATAACGACATAAAAACCGCCCTGCAGGAACGACGTTTCCTTTTCAGGACGGTTTTTTCTCAAAAAATCAGTGAACTCACCAGCCAATCATCATGTTGGATTCGATAGTCTTTTTGGCGCGTTCCAGGTCGGTACCGGTTTCCTGCATATAGAGACGAATGGCATGCACTTTGTCCCCGGAGGCTTTCGCAAGACATTCCCGTGCGATATTACACGGATCAATTCCTTCCGGAGAGATTCCCAGAGCGGCCTTGGAGATGACCCACAGGTTCCTCGGGCGTTTCGAAATACGAATGGCCTCTTCCGTCGGGTAATATTCCGCGAGAACCTTACGGGCTTGCGCTTCATCTTCCGCATTTGCGATAACGATGTGCGCTCTGGTTTCAATTTCAAACAAAGGCATAATTTTTGTCTCCTTCTCAGATCCGATAATGAAACAGTCTTTGAATTCTGATGGGTGTTTGGAAAATATAACGTCCCAACCCTTGAGTATAAATCTTTTTTTTTATTTTGCAAGCCCATTAAGAGAAAAAAAAGAGAAATTTTGGAAAAAACGGTCAAATAGAAACGAAGAAAGGAATCCGGTAAAGTGGAAAAGCAGACACAGAATGACAAATTCTTTTCACCTGGCATCCGAGGTTTCGCCTGAAAATGGCATCAGATCCCTAAATTTTTCTCCCCCCCCTTGACAGAAAATCAGATTCCTATATAATTCAGTTATCATTTATGGGAGCGGCTAGCTCAGTTGGTTAGAGCACCAGCTCGACAAGCTGGGGGTCACAAGTTCAAGTCTCGTGTCGCTCATTAATGATTTTCCTGAAATTTCAGGAGCCGAACTTTTTAAGTTTGAGCGGCTAGCTCAGTTGGTTAGAGCACCAGCTCGACAAGCTGGGGGTCACAAGTTCAAGTCTCGTGTCGCTCATTCTTTTTTTACCTCGCGTCCCCCCGCGGGGTTTTTTTATGTAAATTTGGAAAAAACGGTGAAATTTTGTGTATTTCTTCTGAATTACTCTTGAAAAATCTCGTAAATCCTGATAAAGTAATAAAGTATTCGCAGGGATTTATTTATCGCCAGGGTTTGGGCCACGGTGGCCTGAAGCTGGTGTTCACATTTTTCCGTTTTTATGTTTTCGTTCTGTCCGTCCGATTTTTTAGCGATCCGTACAGCTCCGGAAATTATGCAGCTGACGTTTGATTCTGAGGAATCCGTGAATTATTATCGGATTCTTGAGAGGAAAGTCACGCAATTTTTTAACGCGGAAAGTGTGTTATTTTTCCCGGATGGCTATTTGGCGGTTGTGGCGATCTTGCGCAATCTCATTCAGGAGGATGATCTGCTTTTCCTCCAGGAGCCTGTGGAAGGACTGATCCCCGACGCATTGGAGATTCTTCAGCGTCAATACAAAAATCTTCAGGTTCGGGTCCTTACGGAAGAGTCTTTTACGTCGATCCCCTCTTCGGTTTCCCGTGTAGTCATTTTGGCTAAGGGGGTTTGCGAAAATACGTGCTCTGTTGCGCCCATTAAAACCTGGAAGCAGCAGTTGGACCGGCTTTGGAAGAAAACCCATATCCCCAGTATCGTGATTCTTGACGATTCCTGTGGTGTGGGGCTGCTCGGCCCGAATCATCGAGGAACGTTTGACTGCTTTGGGATCACCGCTAATGAAGTCCCTGATCCG
Organism: Thermoguttaceae bacterium; assembly: GCA_017454585.1. Next base: position 3,259 of record JAFTCU010000105.1, read on the forward strand.
AGTGGAGGAGTGCAGTATTTCTTTAGCGGGTCTCTGGCCGAAACCCTGGGAGCAAGTGGGGGATTTATCGTCGGGAGGAAAAAGTGGCTAAGGACGATTCACCAGACCGACCCGTGCTGCTGCTCACGAAGCGAAATGCCTCTTTCCGGTGTAGTGGTTGCAGAGAAAGCCCTTCAGCTTGCCAGTGAGGCGGACAGACACGAGAAACTCTGGAACAATGTTCAGATTCTTCGTGAAAGGCTTGACGCCCATAAAATCACTTATATTTCAGATCCTCTTTTGCCTTTTGTTTTGGTGAAGGTTCAAAATCCGAAAGAAGTGTGGAAGAAAATGACACTCCGCGGCTGCCGAGTTGGTTTAACGCATTTCACGAAAAAATCCAGCCTTTGTCTGGCTGTCAACGCGGCCCATACGGAAAAAGAAATCGATTATTTGGCGCAGAGCCTCGAATTTGTGCTGACTCACAAAGAAGAAGGCGAAAGCGCCGGTCTTCAATCGTAGTTTCCTGCTTATTTTACGGGACGCTGTGAATCCTCTGATTTCAAATATTTCTTGACGATCGTCTCGATATTTCCATCATTGATCAAATTGATCTCATAGGGAGCTTCTGCGTTTCCGTTGGAAACTTTTCCCTGGGTCTCTTCCTGGGCGGTAAACGATTCGCAGAGATGCTGGTGACCTGCCGGCCCAGTGAGGACTTTCGGCGAGAAACATTTCAGAGTTACGCTCCCATTTTCTCCCGGGACCATATCGACCCGTTCCAGAACCAGAGCGTGGAGGTTTCCCTGTACGTCGAGCACCCGGACGGTCATCGTGGCCGGTTTGTCGCGGGGGACGTATAAAAGGCCCTCGTAATTAACCCCTTCCAGTGTCCAGGTGAACTCCATCATTACCTGCGCCTGCGCGTTTCGGGCAAACGTGAAAAACAGCGCTAAAATGAAAAAAGAAAGGATTTTTTGCGTCATTTATTTTTTTCAGGGGGTAAGTACTTTTGAACGATTTTTTCTTCTTTGTCAGGAGGGACAGGCTTTACGAGACACGCGGTCAGTTTCTCGCCGAGGTCCACCGCTCCGTATTCTTTACCCGTGATGAGGACATTGGGAGGAACGGCCTTTTCCGCGTCACTTTTCCCCCAAATCGTGCGAGGTTCCGAACACGTGAGGACTAATTCGTCGGGATTTTCCGTGCTTTGAGTGAGGGTTCCGCGGGCTGCCGCGAGGGATTCGAGCGTTTCATCCTCCGAAAGAACACGCACAATGACGAGTGGGACTTTGTGAGGAGGTGCGATCAACAGGGCTTCGCGCGGCAAGGTGTCATTCAGCCATGAAAACTCCAGGTAAAGTGTCGGCTGCGGTTCTTCAGTATCCTCGGCTTTTGTTATGGCGGCAGCAAAAGCAAGACAAAACAGGCAAACGACAAAATTCAGGTTTCGGGTCATAATTGCACCGTAGTAATTTGTGGGTGAAAATTCAACTCTATTTTACTTTTTTTTCATGATTCATCAAGGGGGAGGTTGGACGAAGAAATGAAGGTTTCGTTTTGCATGAAGACGTTTTCTCTGTTTTGCCTGGCTTGACTAAATTCCTGGTCTCTGAAGATCGAGGCATAATAAAAAACCGTATTTTTTCCAAACTCGTGTTTAATTATTTGGGAGATTATGGTATAATAGAAAAGAATTGGGGAAATCTGGTTTGCCCGAATGATTTGTTCCCTGACTTATTTCTGGAACGACCTTTGAAAACCCGAATTGGAGAAAAACGATGGATTTAACATCCAAATTTCAAAAAATCCGCATGATTCTTTCAGATGTTGACGGTTGCCTGACCGATGGAGCGCTCATTTTTGACGAGCAGGGAAACGAGATCAAAGCGTTTCACGCCCGCGATGGTTTGGGAATCTCGATCTGGAAGCGTAAGGGAGGCCTGATTGGTTTTGTGACCCGCCGCTGTACGCCCGTGGTGCGGAAACGTGCCGAGGAATTAAATATTCACGAGCTTTGCCAGGGAGTCGAAAACAAGCTGGAAATGCTTGCGGCTATTTGCAAAAAATACGAGCTGAAACCGGAACAAATTGCCTATGTAGGTGATGATTTGGTGGATTACGCCATCATGAAGGCGGTGGGTATTTCTGCCTGTCCGGCTGATTCTGTCCCGGAAATTCTTGCAGCAGCGGATTATGTTTGCAAAACCAAAGGGGGGCGAGGTGTAGTGCGTGAGGTGATCGAACAAATTCTGAAGTCCCGAAATGAATGGAAAGATTTCGGTTTTTAATTCGTCCTTAATCCTTTCCGGGCCAGATTTCCGTAATCCAGGGAGTTTTCATGAATCTGAATCTGAAAATGAATCAGACTGCCAGGCGAACACTGATGGTGTTTATCCTCACCATGGGGACTTTCTGTGCCTACTTCATGTTTCTGGTTCCTGTTCTGGAATCTCCCATTCGAAAAACGGAGAATTACGACTCTCCAACGATGTCTTCAGAGCAGGAATCTCCGTACGCCCAATTCTTTGATGAAGGTGATTGGGAACGTGACCCTGATTCTGGCCATTTGCTCAAGTCCAACAACATCGTGATGTTTTTCGAAAACCTTGCCATGGACGAAAGCATGAAGGTGAAAAGTGATAAATGTACGATCCTGATCGCGCCTGGAGAGACGACTTTTCCCACGACCAGGCGGCTCGATAAACCATTTCATCCCATTAAAGTCACCATTCACGAAGGGGCTGAGATACAGTTTTCCTCTGATGGGGATCAGCTCGATAGCCGACCGCTGGGCGGAAGTCTTCTGGGCCCCGTTACGATTTCTTACAAAATGCAAATCCAGGGGCACTGGATGGATTGCATCGTTAAAACAAGCGATTTAAAGTGCGATATGCAGTCGCTTGAAACCCCACGGCCCGTTCGGTTTATGCTTGGTCCATTCTCTGCGGAAGGAAGCCGGTTCAAACTTCTTTTTGGAAAACCATCAAACGGTCAGCTCTTTTCGGGTATTCGTTCCATTCAACTCGGTCACCTGGAACACATTACGCTGAGGATCAATCCGATCCTGCTCCAGCAGATGAATTTCAAAATGACTCCCGAAGTTAAAGAGCGCGTGCGTCAGGTTTTCGGCAATCAAATGGAAATTCCTGTGACGCTGAAATGTGATGGACCGATGATTTACGATGTGGCGAGCGGGAGCCTGAAATTTACCCAGAATGTGGTCCTTTCGTGTAATTATCCCAATGCGCCTCCTGATCGTTTGACCTGCGGAGAACTGGAAATTCGGGTCAATTCGATTTTTCAGGATCATTTGCTGAATGCAGATTCCTATCGGCTTGCGGACTCGTCACGGTCGGAAAACCAGACTAAAACGGGCCCGGAAAACTTTTCGCCCGAGACTGGAACTCCGGTTTCCTCCTCCGCTTCGGGAGAAACTTCTGCATTGGCCGCTGGGGAAATGAAGGATTTTCCAGTTGAGTCGATTCACGCCAAACAGAGCGTGAGCCTGAGTGTTCCATCGCTCCAGTGTACTGCCGAAACTGAGAATTTGGGTTTCTTTACCCGAAATCTGCTGCTTCAGCTTTCCGGAAATGAACAATCGACGATTCGGATGCGCCAAAACGAATTTCACGCATTCGAGCTTTCCTACACATTCCAGCCTGGAAATATGCAATCCATTGGCACGATTCAAAGCGCTCAAAAAGGAGGCTGGCTCAAGACTTCGTTCGAGGAGCAGGGGACGGAACCGCCGCAAGAGCTGATCCTGCGCTGGTCCGGGAAACTATTGGGGACCCCGCGCGAAGCTGGACGTTACGATATTCAGGTCGCTGGTGAGGTCGTTGCTTTTTCCGACAGGTTTGGGAAGATCGAAGCGGACGCGATGTCAGCGCGTATGCGGTCTCGTACACCTGAGGACGATCAAAATGACCTGAATCTTGCTTTGGCCTTGGGCGCTTCACCCGAGGAAGCTGGCCAGGGCAGTAAACCGAAAGAGGGATCCCAACCAGAGCTTCTTCCGGAACTTCTTCGGGCACAGGGGAATATTCAGCTTCAGGTGAATCAGGGAGGCGCTTCGCTGGATGCGTCCCTGACGAACATCGAGTTTCAGTTCCTGAAACCGTCCACTCTTCCGCCGGAGCTTCAGCAGATCAAAAAAGCAGAACGTCAGCAGGTCCCAGGGGGCGCATCTCCCTTGGGAGGCTTTATGCAGGCCGGAAACAGACCGCAGGATCCCTCGTTGGGAGATGAGTCAAAAATACGTCATTTTTCTCTGGACGCTGGAGATTTGAAAGGTCAGATACTGCTTTTGCCTGGTAAAGAAGGATTTTTTATTCGGAGAGTGGCACTGGAAGGTACAGAGCAAGCCCCGATCCTGCTTCGTGAGGAAGATCCAATGCTCACGAGCGAACAGAAGGTTTCACTTCAGGCACGGCGGGTTTTTTTGCAGGACCTTCATCCACAGACGCTTCAATGCGAGATTTCAGGCCCGGGTTCCTATTTGTCCGGTTTAGGGGTCCGTTTGGAAAGTTCTCAAATGGCGCTGAATTGTGCCGCCAACCGGATCGATATTACTGGTGCCGGAAAGATGCACGTTTACACCAGAGAGAACGCGGGAATGGGGCTGAATTACTCCTCCATGACGGAAACACTCATTTCTTGGGAGAAAGGACTTTCCTTTAATGGTCAGAAAATTGCTGCCAAGGATCAGGTTCAGATCAAAATGGGCTATACTTCTCTCTGTGCCGATTTGATTTACGCAGATCTCGCCGAGCGGATCCAGCTCAGCTCGCCGCCGCAGATTTCCTCGAAGGGAGAGATCTCGGCCATGGATTTCTTCCAGAACGTGTCAGCGGAGCATAACGTGAAGCTCTTGCACAAGAATTTTACGCCGATGGCCGAAATGACGGATATTTTTGAGTTAAACACGGATTTCCTGAATTTCTTCCCGGAAACGTTGACGGTGAGTGTTACAGGGACCGGCTCTTTGCGCCTCACTCATCTGGGGTCTGTTGGGAATGTTTTACCCGAGGGAGGGACTTCCGCGCTGGAATTTGAACCCGATACATATAAGAAGAAAGAATGGTTCCAGATTTTGATGGAGTATAATCAGGGAATTACGGGAAAACTCGCGGAGGGGGAATTCAGCGTCAAAGGACGAATTTCCGCCCTCGCCCAGCCGGTTCCAAACCTGGAATACAGAATTACCGAAACACGCATCGATCCAAGGAAAATTCCCGAAAAGGGGTTCCAGTTCCGGTGTGAGGAGATTTTCGTGAACCAAATTCCGACGATTCAGGGCGGTTCTTTCCAGATGGAAGACTTCAATGAAAAAAAGGTGGAGATCCAGGCCAGACGAAACGTACACCTGGAAAACAGTACACTCTCCGTGGAAGGCTCTGTGCTGAAGTATTCGCAGGAAAAAGACACCTGCTCGATCGAGGGGGAACCCAATATCCCGGTTTACATCGTTCAGCAGGAATTTCGTGGAGGACGCCGGAACGAAACAAAGGCAGGAAGTGTGGACGTGAATCTGAAAACGATGAAGTTCAAGGCGTATAATATCACGATCGACAGCGCGTTCTAAAAAGAAAAAATAAAAAAACTGACCCAATCATCAGGACTTTTAACGATTGGATCAGTTTTGCCTTGAACCAGCCAGTTTTAACCCAGGTCTTTCACCAACTTCGCGAGCATTGCGGGATCTTTCGACTCCATAATGATTTGGATCCGTGTTTCCGGGACTTTCAGTCTGCGCATAATTTCTTCCGCGCGTTTCCAGCTGTTCGCGAGTTTTTTGCCCTCGGCGAGATAAAGATCTGTCGCGAGTTCACCGAGACGCTGGCGGCCCAAATCGTCGTAATTGTCGTAGTAACGCTTGATGATTTTTTGCTGGTAGGGTGTGTAATCCGTCATTCACGGTTCCTCTCAAAGTGCGTTCATCATGATCAGGCCAGGAAGCATACCGATGATTTTCAGAAGTCCTTCTTCTCCCAGGACTTGTATCTGAAAATCATTTTCCGAAGCGTCCATCGTCATACGGAGGTTGGTCTTTTCCGTGTCCTCCATCATTTCGTTCAGGACCCCCATCAGGGATTCGATCTTTTTCATGTCCTTCAGAGCATCTTCTTCAGACTTTTCCTCAAAGAGTTCCTCTTCATCCTCTTCTTCGGCTTCGCCTGGGGTAATCGTTTTTGTTTCGATTTTTCCCCCGAAACCAACAAGTTTGTTTTCGCGGGCGAAAACCATAAATTCCTCGAGGTAACTGAACAAGGCGCGCAGATCGATCGAGGACTCGGAAAGATGTTGAGCCGGCTGATGGTTCAGACATTCTCCCAGCTTTTCGATCGGATTGCTTCCAATGCCAACATAAAGTTGATCGTCTTTTCCTCCAACGACGAACGTGAGAGTTTCACCGATCCAGGTTTTCAGGGCTTCCAGTTCGTTCTCATCGCCTTTTTCTTCGATCTGATCGTTGATGATCCGGAATAATTCACCCGTCGGAACTGTCAGCTGACTGAATGTCATACCATGGGCCTTGACATTGGTCTGGAACCACTCGTCCTTGAATTTGTCGCCTGTTTTCTGTTTCAGGAGTTCTACGGATTTTTCGCAAAGCTCCTGCATTTTCGCGAGCTGGGTAGTAGTCGAGGCGTAAATCAGATTGTGTGCGCCGATTTTCCCGTCCAGAACGTAACCGGATTGATTCTCTGACTGACTGAACATTTCTTCCAGGATCGGTTTCACCAAGTCGGAGCTGAAAAGTTTTTTGCCGTCTTCGCCAAGAAGCTTTTCCAGATTTTTGAGGGTAATATTAGTCTGAATATTCCGGACTTCTTCAGAACTTGGAATACTCATCGAAATGCCATACCCGCGAAATAGCCCCGGTGCCTGTGCGAAACCTGTGAAACGGGGCTTCTTGCTGTATGTGCTTTTCAGGAGCTTCAATCCTTCCGAATCGGGGAAGAAAGAAACCAGCGTGTTCAGGGCCAGTGTTTTTTCGTCCGGATTGACACCGATTCCCATCGAGATCATCCGCATGGAGTCCAGAAGCGCTTTCAACTGTTTTTTCTGCTCCTCGGCCTGTTTTTTGCGCAGCTCAAACTCTTCGTCCGTTTCATCTTCCTCTTTTTCGAGCGCCAGTTCGGAACCTTCGCTAAACGCCACGGAGACCTGGACCGGAAGTTCCGGAAAACCCTGCGGGTCAAATGTGAGCTGAAGGCTCTGACCATCTTTCATCAGGAAAAAGATTTTCGGGTCCACGGAATCCAACTGGGCCAGCTGACGTTCGTCCGTCACAAGCCACGTGAAACCACCGACTTCTTTCAGGTACCAACCATCCCATTCAATGACCCCGTCTTCACGTTGGGTGAATTCCAGATCAATATCCTGCTTTTTCGTCAGAAAGTCGAGCAGGGTAGAGGCTTCTTTGATCGGGAAGCAGAAAATCAGGGCCGTATTGTCGGCGGATTCGCCTTTAAATCTCTGCAGGGCCACACCAATCGGAGCGTTCAGGTCAGCGGCTTTCATCATGTCTTTACCAAGGTAAAAACGAACAGGTCCTTCCACCAGAGATGCAAATGCCGGGTTCGAGGAGGTTTCCCCGATGGTTTTCAGGTCGTTCATGAACGAATTCCAGCTGGAAACACTGAGCGTCATGAATGTCTGGATTTCCGATTCTGCCCGAGCGAAACCGCCAAGGGTGAAACAAAATAAAAGGAGAGGCAAAAGCCAGCTTTGAAGTTTTGAAATCATTGGAAAATCCTTATTCCGGATAGTTTAGAAAATGAATCGATAAACGCGGCGACTTCTGAAAATCTCGTTTCCATAAAAAGTCACGGTACTATTTAACCCTATATTATAATATGGGACAAATGCGTTGTCAAGGCAGTCTGGGAAAATATTTTCGGGAAATATTAGTATCACTCAGGCATAAAGGTTGGCATAACGATCCCCCTTGGCGCGTCGCAGCCGCCGAGGCACTGACCGACATGGATCTCCGTATTTCTCGCCCCCCAGGAATAGAGCGTCCGAATGGCTTCCGAGCACTTGGAGGGAACGAGGAAGATTGGTGTTGCGCCCTGTTTTTTGCGAGCGGAAAGAGCGGTGAAGATCAACGCCAGCATCTGGTTTTCAGTTTGCATCACGCCAGGCCCCAGCATACAGCTTCCCGGGTCAAAGACGGAACCCAGAACTGCGCCGATTTTCCCATCGGAGTCTTCCAGGACCCACGTTTTCCAAATCCCGTCCGTATTCTGGATGAAGTACGTATAATCCCGTTCATGTTCCAATCCGGTTTGTGACCTTTCAAGAGCGACGATTCCCGGAACGTCCTCCGGGACCGCTTCACGAACTCGGCCCACAAGTACCTGGACTTCAGGCGAAAACCGAATCGCATCCGGCTCAAAATTCGGGATCATCAGGTCCTGGTAAATCTCATACGGAATAAAGCCGAGCCGACTGTAAACCGAGAAAGAATCAAGATTCATCGCGCTTGAAACCAGACGCAGAGGTTTAGCAGCGGCCTGAGCCATTGCCGCGATGTGAGTCATGATTTTCGGTGCGATGTGCTTCCCGAACGCATCCGGGTGAACGTTCAGGATCCCGAGAGAAATATGCGTTTTGCGGGGATGAACGAAACAGGACCCTACGATTCGGTTTTCGTCAGAATCCCACGCAATGATCGTGTTTTCCAGGCCATCGAGAGCGGCGTAGGTCCGCGGGAAAAGAAGCCCACAATCTGGTTCGGCAGAAAAAGCCTTAAACCCCCGGTTTTTCTCGTACCAGGCGTTTGTGGAGTGGTAAATCAGGTGGGCGATTTCGAGCCACTGCTCGGGGCGTGCGGTTTGAATGGTGACGGGCATAAGGTTCCTTTCTGTCGGAAAGTCACAGGACGAACGTCCGTGATTTATGGTCTAAAAACAAAGGCCGCGGCCAGCGGTCTGGTTCTGGAAAAAATGAAAATGTATTTTCTTTTTTCAACGAGCCGAAACGCTGACTACGACCTCTTTCTGGCGCATACAGTCAAAATCAGTTGACTTTTTCCAGGAATCCGACCAGTTGCTGGCACCGGTTCGGCTGCTGGAGTTTCTTCATGGCCTTTGTTTCGATCTGACGAATACGCTCACGAGTCACGTGAAAGATTTTCCCCAGCTCTTCCAGTGTGTAGCAGTACCCGTTATCAAGTCCGTAACGCAAACGGATGATTCGGCGTTCACGGGGTGAAAGCGTATTAAGGATTGCTTCCAGTTTGTCATGAAGCATTTCGTTCGAGGCGACGTGTTCCGGCTTCTCCATGCGCGTGTCATCTACGAACTCATTGAAACAGTTATCGTCATTGTCGCCGATTGGACGATCAAGGCTGATCGGGTTTCTGGAGAAGTTCGTGACACGATTGTAGTCTTCGATGGAAAGTTTGGCGGCTTTCGCGGCTTCTTCCTGAGTGGGCTCACGGCCAAGTTCCTGCTGAAGAGCCTGCTGGGAATGACGCATTTTCGTCATGAGGTCGATCATGTGGACCGGAATGCGGATCGTCCGGGCCTGTTCGGAAATGGCACGGGTAATCGCCTGGCGGATCCACCAGGTCGCGTAGGTTGAAAATTTGTTACCGCGGCGGTACTCGTATTTGTCAACGGCACGCATGAGGCCGGTATTCCCTTCCTGAATCAAATCGAGGAAGCTCAAACCACGGTTCCGGAACCGTTTCGCGACGGAAACCACCAGACGCAGATTCCCGCAAGAGAGTTGGCTCTTCGCATTTTCGTATTCTTTGCAGCATTGCTTCATGTGAGCCACCCGGCGGGACAAACCGGAGGGACGGTCGTGCGTGAGCATCATTAAATTGTAGAGTTCCCGGCGTAACTGATGGCGGCGCAGGGGAGACAGGGACGATTTACCGGTACGAAGTTTCTCGCGCAATTCCAGCATCCGGTTCGCAAGCTGCTCAAGCTGGGTCGTCATGGCGTGGATCCGGCGTGTGCGCAGACTTAACTCCTCAACAAGGTAGATCATTTTGCGGCGAATATTCAGAAATTGTTTGCGCGCTTCACGTTTTTCTTCGGAGGAGGTTTTGTGGGAGATCATTTTCTTGAAGCAGCGCGTGCTTCGGCGGGAAAGAGCGTCCAGTGTCGCGAGGTTTTCCGGCATTCGGGCCAGGATTTGTTCTTTGCTCAGTTCTTCCGTCATGGAGACTTTGATCGTACGGTCGAACGGAAGGGAACCGCTATGGACTTTTTTCAGCGTGTTAATCGTGTGGCGCATGGAGACGAAGCTGCTCAGAATCGCACGGCGGAATTTTTTGCGCAGCCTCTCGATTTTACGGGCAAGCCGCATTTCTTCTTCCCGTGACAGAAGCGGGATGTCTGACATGTCAGCCATGTAAACACGGATGGGGTCAGCGCCAGTCCTGGACGGGGGTTCGTCAGAAATGTCGTCGAGGAAGAAAGAGCCGTTTTCTTCGTCATCGTAGAAATCATCTTCATCGCGTATGCGTGAAGAGGAATGAACCGGGAGGTCAATGGGAAATTCTTCAGAAAAGTCCAGATCCTCTATGGATGCTTCCGACCCGCCGTAGGTCATTGGCTCCATCGCCTTTTCAAGGAGAAGAATCCCTGCTTTTTCAATGCTCTGGTAGATCTCCTGAATGTCGTACGCGCTGAGATTTTCCGAGGCGAAATACTGTTGTACCTCGCTGAAGGTCAAGCATCCCTGCTGTTTGCCGCGTTCGATCAAAGGCTGGACTTTTTCTTTTAACAAATTCATGTCATCTCCTTGCATCTTCCCTGATGCACTAAGGTTCCAATCGAATTAAACCGTTTTTTCGTGAAAATTTCACTATCAGCCGTGACTCTGCCCCAGACTGATGAACGGAAGTGAATTTTGTGTTCGGTAGTAGTGAAGGAGTCAGGAAAAAACGTTTCCATACGGTTTTGTCCTGAATTATTTACTCTTCCTCTCCTGGTTCTTCTGTATGATTTTCTGACGAAAGCCCATTTTTCCTCTGGGTTTCCAGAATAAGTTGTTCCAATAAATTAATTTTCTGCTCGCGGTTCAATCTCGCCGAGTTGAAAACCGAAAGGTCCTGAGGCTTGCGGCTGTTCAGGTGGAAAAGCGCGAAATTCGCCATGATCGGTTCCAGAAGCCCTTTGACCTGTTCCTCGGTTTTACTTTCGCGATTCCATATATTTTCCGCTTCCATTTGAACCAGCCAGCTTTTCATCGACTGCGACTCGAACGAGGAAAGCACGTGCTCGAACGTGGGCTCCATTCCCTCGTCGGCCATCTCGCACATCCGAAGGAAAAACTCGCGGGCCGGAACGTACAGGAAACGCTCGGGGGTCGTGTGGCTTCGGACTTCGCTCAAAAGCCCCGGCCAGACGAGCAGGATCTCCACGATTTCCTTCTCCCAGGCGTTGATCCGCCCGAAAATCTCCCAGTCCACCTCATCGGCGTGTTCCTCGAACGCTTCCCGCGTCAGAAGGGTCGGTTCCAACGCGAGGTCTTGGGCGTTGGAAACCGGGGATTGGATTGGTGCCGATTCGGATTCTGAAACGTCGGGATCCTCGTAAAACGTTTCTTCGCCATCCGAATACGCCTCGGATTCATCATAAACCTCGGGGCCATCGGATTTGGTTTCGGTCGAATCGCCTGTCGGCGTCGGAAGGATCTGCTCCTGCGTTTCCTCCTCCTGCTCACGCATTTCCTGCCAGCGCTCGCGCATCCGGGCGTCGTGCAGCGCTTTGCCTCGGATCTCTTTCAGGCGGCGGCGGAGGAAATCCTCCGAGATCGAAAACGAAAACGCCAGCTGCTGGAGCATTTTTTCCTCGCGGAAGGAAAGCGTTCCAAAATCGTTCCCGCCATTCTTGAGCGTGCCGCTCGCGATCAGCCCCAGAAGTTTGTCCAACGCCTGCTCGGACTGGTGAATGTTCGTGAAATCAAGACCTTTCGTGTAAAGCTGAAAGGCGTGAGTCAGCGCGTCATTGCTCCGGGTTTGTATTAATTCCTCGAACTTTTCCGCGCCGTAATCCGTAAGGTATTCAGCCGGGTCGTCCTCCTCCGGAAGCGTGAGGATCCGAACGTCCACCTTTTCCGCGACGAAAAGCTCCAGGACCTGCGCCGCACGCTTCTGGCCCGGCTCGTCACCGTCCAGCACGAGGTAAATCTGGTCGGCCAGACGACTCAAAATCTGAATGTGATTAATTCCCAGTGCCGTTCCAAGGACCGCGACCGCTTCGGTAAAACCGTACTGATGCGCGATGATCGTGTCGGTGTAGCCCTCCATCACGAGGACACGCTTTTTGCTGCGGATCGACGGCCGGGCAAGGTCCAGACCGTACAAAAGGCGGTGCTTCGAAAAAAGCGGCGTTTCGGGCGTATTTAAATACTTCGCCGACTCGTTCGACGTGGGGATCCCGGGGATCACTCGGCCGCCGATGCCGACGCTGCGCCCTTGAGCGTCGTGGATCGGGAAAAGGAGCCGCCCGCGAAAACGCTCGTAAAGCGACTTGCGCTCCTCCGAAAAACCGAGGTAACCGGTTGTTCTCAGGTCCTTCAGGAGCGAGGAATTCCGGCCTGCGCGCTCTTTGAGCCAGTTCCAGTCGTCCGGCGCGAAACCGATTCTGAATTTCCTGACGTTTTCCGGCGAAATTCCGCGTTCGTTCAGGTACACCCGAGCGGGATGCGATTCCGGAAGACTCAAAAAGTACTCGTGGTACTGCGTCTCTGCCCAGTTGGCGGCTTCGTAAAGGGCTTTTTTCCCTGAAAATGTGGAATAATCCGGTTCGTTTGAGGGTTCGCCTTCGTTTTGAGGATCAGCGGAATCCGGGGAAATGTCCTTTGAGCCACGCGCGGAAGAGAAATCAGAGTTGTAAGGCCGAGAGCGATGTTTTTGCGGCTTTTTCGGGAGTTCGATTCCCGCACGGTCCGCGAGCATCTGGAGCGCCTCTGGAAACGAGACGTTCTCGATTTTCATCATGAACGAGAAAATGTCTCCACCGTCTGCGCAAACCCAGCAACGAAACGTCTGGCGCTCTGGATCGACCTGGAGACTTGGTTTAGAATCGTCGTGCCACGGGCACAAACCGACGTAAACTCTGCCTTTTGGCTGAAGCTGAACGTATTCGCCGACCAAATCCACTATATTAATGGCCTGGCGTATGCGCTCTTTTACGTCCAGTGAAAAACCGTATAGCAATTCAAGCCCCCCTCGATTTCTATAACAGACGGGTAGTATAAACCATTTTAAAAACTTTTGCAAGGTCGGATTCCGAAAACTTTAACGATTTTTCTGGAATTTTAAAAGATTTCTTGAAAAAATTGATTTTAGAGCAATATTTGGTTTAGGATGGCTAAAATAAGGGGAAAGGGTAAAGATATTTCAGTCCAAACAAGAGAAAAAGAAAAGGCTTTGCTACTTCGCGTATTTTTCTTAAATTCCTTAAATTGTTCAGCTTGTGAGATGCACAGGGTCAAAATGTTTCACGTGAAACATTTTAAAGGCCCTGGTTCAGTCCCAAGAATGCTGACCTGAGGAGATGACACTTCCCGCCTGGTTAAAAAACGATGCCGGAAGTGTCTCCCCACACGGGGTTTCCTATTTTTCAGGCCGAATGGACGCGCCTGCGCCGCCAGTCTTGTTTTGGTACCAACGGATCCATTGTGGCTGATCGTAATAGAAATTCATACCAGTCAGTTTCTTGAGAGATTCCAGAACCTCGGGATTCTGCATAGGTTTCGAAATGGTGATGGTTTTGCCGCCCACTCCAAACCCCATTCCTCCGCCGCCGGATGAGGATCGCCCGGCCGTTGCGCTGGTCGAGCCGTTGGAGCTGCCTGTCTGAACCTGGAATTTATGTGTCGTTTCCAGCGCCTGAATAAGAGCGGGCACTGCCGAGGAATCCTGCAATGCTCCGAGAGCATACGCGGCGTAATTCAACTGCTCGTGAGTTGATCTCTTTGGGGAAAGACGGGCGATGTAGTATTCGGTCACTCCGGGACCTTTATGCGGCATCACTTCGTCAAGGGCGGAGAGACGCAGTTCCTCGATTTTCTCGTCCACGGAGATTTGCAGCAACGCGCTCAAAGCCGCCTGATTCCCGATTCTGCCAAGGCATTTAATCAAAATCTTGCGGACGTGCGGACGTTTCTCAGTCTCATAAACCTGAAGGATTCCCGGGACTGCGATGGGGTCACGTAAACCCTCCAGCTCGGCAAGCGCGTCCTCTTCATAGCGGGTCCCGATCTTCTTGACCCATTTCCTGATTTCCTGGGTCATTTTGCTGGTTTTGATTTTCTCGGCCTTTTGCTTCTCCAGCAGTTCCTTCTCCTGCTTCGAGACCCAACGGCCGTTGATCTTGACTTTTCCCTGTTCCTCCATCTCGTCGTTGGAGGTACGCCACTGCCCGTCGATCATTTTTTTGAAGCCGAGTCCCCGGCGAGCGATCTGATTTTCCGGGTCCAGTTCCAGAACGCGTTCGTAGTGGGCTTTCTTCTGATTTTGCATTCCGTTTTCGGCACACCACTGGGCGAGTGCGAGATTTCCCTCAACATCGTCTGCGGCCGCAGCTTTTTTCTTTTCGTATTCTTCCAGAGCGGATTGAGCCGCCATTTTCTCAACGGATTCCACCTCGCTTCGGGCGATCTGGATCTCGATTCCTTCCGCGGTCCGGAATTTGTAAACCAGGTCCTCGTTAGCAGGAGGGACGAGGAATTGTCCCTGGACCCGACCACCATTTTTCAGGACCAGAACGTCCGCAGCCTGTACGTTTTGCCGGACTGAGAAAAAGAGGGTGAGGAATACCAGAGTACAGAGCGCCGCCAACGTGTTTTTCAAGTCGTTTTTCATAGGAATCACCTGAAAAGGTCCTCGTCTGCAAAAGGGTGAAAAACGTTTTTCTTCGGGCCAGGCAGAATCTTCAGAATAGCCTCAGCGAGCTGAAGGTCCGACCGGGTCGTGATTTTGATGTTTAGCGCCGATGCCTCGACAACGTACACCGCATGGCCGGCCTGTTCGAAAAGCATCGAGTCGTCTGTCGTCAGTGCCGATTTCCCACGGGGACGGCGGGCGTAAACTTCCTCGAACCAGTCCCGGCGAAAAACCTGTGGGGTCTGGGCACGCCAGATGTTGGAACGGTCCACGGACTCGGTAATTACACCGTCGCCCACGGCTTGCGGCTCGGGATCGTCGGGAATCAGTGAGTCGAGAGAGAGTTCCCTGGGTTTTCCGTGTTTCCCACGGCCAGAGTTTTGGTTTGGGACGACCCGTTTAAGTGAGTCAGAAACCGGGACCGCCAGCATGGCCGCGCCGGTTTGGAGGGCCGTCCGGAACACGTCATCGATCCAGCTGTTCATCAGGCAGGGTCTTGCCGCGTCATGGACGCATACGTAATCGCACTCGGGGCGGATGATCGCGATGGCGTTTTCGATCGAGTCTGCGCGTTCGGCCCCGCCTTTGACCACGTCCACGTCGTTGATGGAGATTTCGGCATTATACTTGATCAGAACATCTTCATAATCCTCGGGGGAAACGACCAGAATGACCTGAGCGACGTCCTTGCGGTTCAGGAAATACTGGGCGGTATGAAGCCAGACCGCCCGATTATTTAGCGGGGCAAAAGGCTTTTTGTAGTTCAGATCACCAAACCGGCTGCTCTTTCCGGCAGCGGGTAAAATCACACAAAAATCAGGCATGGAATCCTCCAGAACGGGTAAATTGGAAAAGTCTCTAATATTTTATAAAAATTTAGGGAAATTTTCAAGGTGGGGCCCTTTTCTTTTTTCGTCCTTTTCGTTAAAATACAAAAAAGAGTTTTGAACCCCGATTTCATCCATTAAATCCATTATATTTAAACACCAGGGAGAAAAATATGGCTTCTGAAGTCAACGAATCCATTCTGATCAAAGTCGCGCACAGCCCGGACCCGGACGATGCTTTTATGTTCTATGCGCTGGCGAAAAACTGCCTCGAGACGGGTAAGTACCGGTTTACTCACAAGCTGGTGGATATTGAAACTCTGAATCAGATGGCTCACACCGGTTTCTACGAACTGACAGCCTTGAGTCTTCACGCTTATGCGTATTTGAACGATATTTATATGCTTTGTCCGTGTGGGGCGAGTATGGGGGATAATTACGGCCCGATGATCGTCGCGAAGGAAAACTTCACGAAAGCGGAGCTTCGCCAGAAAACGATTGCGGTTCCTGGTACGATGACGACCGCGTTCCTGGCCGCCGGAATGTTCATGGAAGGCCCGTTTAATTATGTAATTTGTCCATTTGACCGGATTTTGGATTACGTCGAGGCGGGAAAAGTCCTTGAGGGCGAAAACGCAGGACAGGAAGTTGCGGCAGGTCTGATCATTCACGAGGGTCAGCTCACGTATATGAACCAGGGGCTGAAACTCATCGTCGATACGGGAGTCTGGTGGATGGAGCAGACCGGTTTTCCGCTTCCTCTTGGGGCGAATGGCATCCGGCGAGACCTTGGCCCGGAAAATATTCACGAGGTGAACCGTCTTCTGAAAGCCAGTATTCAATACGGTCTTGACCACCGAAAAGAAGCCGTGGAGTACGCTTTGAATTTCGGGCGCGGCCTGGATTTGCAACTCGCGGACCGGTTCATCGGGATGTACGTGAACGACTGGACGCTCGATTTTGGCCCGAGAGGTCGGGAATCTGTCCGGCTTCTGCTGAAACGCGGCTACGAGGCGGGGCTGATTCCGAAACTCGTCGAGCCGGAATTCGTGGAATAAGCCTCAGATTTTCATGTTTCACGTGAAACATACCCCATTGACAAAAAACAAAATTCTGCGAAAATAGTTACAGCGTTTCAAATTCCCTTTTCCTTTTTACTCGTTTATCGAAATCAGGCATTTCGGAGGAGTTCATTATGCCAAACATTCAGCCAATCAATGGAATTCGTTATAATCTCGGCCAGGTCGGTGCGCTTTCCGATGTCATCGCTCCGCCGTACGACGTAATCAGCCCGGAATTTCAGGACGAACTGTACGCCAAACATCCGAATAATTGTGTTCGCCTGATTCTCAACAAAACGAAACCGACAGACGATGAGACGGACAATCGATACACTCGCGCCCGGAAAATCATGAAAAAATGGCTCGACGAGGGCGTTCTTTTCACCGAAGCTGACCCGGCCATTTATGTTTACTACCAGATTTTCGAATACGCCGGGAAAACCTACACGCGCAAAGGGTTCATGGCCGGTCTGGAAGTTCAGCCGTTCGGCCAGGGGTGTGTATTCCCGCACGAATTGACTCACGCCGCGGCAAAAGCTGACCGCCTGATGCTTACGACCACGACGAAAGCGCAACTCAGCCAGATTTTTGGTCTGTACCCGGATGCGGAAAACTCGGTTCTGAGCATTTTGGAAACCGCGATCGAGGGGAAAACGCCGCTCGAAGCCGTGGATCATTTGGGCGTTATCCATCGAATGTGGGTGGTGACGAACCCGCAGGTCATTGCGGAGGTTCAGGCCGCCATTGGCAAAAAGCCGGTTTTCATTGCGGACGGTCATCATCGTTACGAAACTGCGTGCAATTATCTCGCCCAGCTCAAGCAGCAGGGGATCCCGGCCACGCACCCGGCGCATTACGTCCTTACGATGTTTGTCGCGATGGAAGATGATGGACTGGCGGTCCTTCCTACTCACCGTCTGTTCCCGGGAATTCCGGAAATGACGTCGGATGAACTGGCCGCCAAACTGGGCGACTGCTTTACCTGTACCAAAGCTGGGACAGGTCCTGAGACGGCTACGGACGTTTGGGAAGAGATCGAATCGATGGGAAGCCAGGATAATATTGCTTTCTACACGACGAAGGACGATACTTGGACGATTGCCTCGCTGACAGAAGCGGGCCGTGAAAAAATGGCTGAGGATGGAGTCGCCGCGGACCACTCGGAAGATTGGCGTAATCTGGGAGTCAGTATTCTTCACAAACTGGTGATGGATACGCTGCTCGATCAGCCAAACGCTCCAAAACCGACTTATGTGCACCTCGTTTCCGAAGTCGTTGATGATTTGAAAGCGGATCCGGGCAAATATCCGCTTGCGGCTCTCGTGATGCCGGCGACGGTGGAAAATATTAAAACGCTGTGTCTGGAAGGAGAACGTATGCCGCAGAAGAGCACGTACTTCTACCCGAAGCTCCTTTCCGGTCTGGTTTTCCGATCGGTCGAGGGGTAAAAAATCGCGTTTCACGTGAAACATTTTTGTTTCTGGGCCGTTGATAAGTTAAAAGCACTCAAATCGCTTCCAAAAAGGGCGTAACATGGGCCAGATTATTTGTGTCATGAACCAGAAAGGCGGAGTTGGCAAAACGACCACCGCCATTAATCTGGGTGCGTGTTTCGCTCGGGCGGGTTTCAAAACGCTCATCGCAGATCTGGATCCCCAGTGCAACGCGACGAGCGGCCTGAACAGAAAGCCCACGGATCATCATCCTCTGGCTACAGGCGCACCGTGGGCGGAATCCGTCGTTGCGACGGACTGGCCGAAACTTTTTATTCTTCCCGGAAGTAAGAGTTATGGCGACGCCAAGGTTCTGGCTAAAGGAAAGAACGAGCAGACGGAGCGTTTGCGCGAGATGCTTCAGACGGGGTTTCGGTCTTACGATTATGTTCTGATTGACTCCCCGCCGGCGATTTCGCCTCTGACGAAAACGGCTTTGGATTGTTCCACCGAGATTCTGATACCGATCGAGTGTGAATTTTTCGCGATGGAGGGCGTTTCGAAAATGACCTCGCTCATCGAGAAAGATCGGTGGCAATCCACCGGGATTTTGTTCACGATGGTCAAATCGACACTTGAATTGACTCGTGAGGTACAGGCTGAAGTGAGGGATTACTTTGGCGAAGTGGTTTTCCAGACAGAGATCCCCTGGGATGTGGCGATCCCGGAGGCTTCGAGCTACGGAAAGCCTGTAATTGAGTATGCTCCGCGGTCACGCGGCGCGAGAGCTTACATTGAATTGTGCATGGAGGTCTTTGAAAATGAGCAGGAAGAGTAAGAAATTGGGGCGTGGGTTGCAGGATCTGCTGGATCAGCGCGAGGAAAAAGAACAAAAGGAAGAGTTTTTCGAAAGAGAAGATGGGGAAACATACGGCGGGAAAATCGATGTGACGGAAGGAGTCATTTCTCCCAAAAATTTTGCGGATGAATTGGCGCACGATGGAGCGCAGTTCCGAGCCTCGATTTTTGCCGATGAGGAGGAAACAGGCACGGAAGAGGATAATGATTCTGAGGTTTACCATTTCAGCTCGATGAAAGACGATTTAGCCGATGTGACGAGTGAAGTGGAAGCTCTTTCTGAGGAAGTCAAGAATTTTAAGGGGATCGCTGAAACGAAAGAGGAAAGTGGGGGGGGAGAGTCCAAAACGCTGCTCGACTATATGAACTCTGGGGATGATTCGAAACGCAAGACCGTGAAGCCGGAAATTCTTGATGTCGATGAAACGCCGATTTCCGACCGGATAACTCAAGCCGAGAATACGGACGACGAGGACAGGATCTACAATATTTCGGTTTCCTTGATTGATTCCAACCCGTGGCAGCCGCGGGAAGTTTTTCAGGCGAAGGAAATCAACGAACTGGCGGAAAGCATGAAAGCGCATGGGCTCCTTCAGCCGATTGTGGTGCGTGAGTTTCGTGCCCGGTATCAGCTCGTGGCAGGGGAACGTCGTTTTCGCGCGGCCCTGAAACTCGGCTGGACGCAGGTCCCCGTTACGATTATCGAGGCGACCGACCGGGAAATGGCGGAGCTTGCACTCGTGGAAAACCTTCAGCGCAAAGACCTGAACCCGATTGAAAAAGCAACGTCTTTCAAGCGTTACCTCGAAGCGAACCATTGCAAGCAGGAAGATTTGGCGAAACGATTGCGTTTGGATCGTTCAACGATTGCAAACCTGCAGCGGCTTCTGGATCTCCCGTCGGAGGTTCAGCAGATGGTCATTGATGAAAAAATGACGCAAGGGCACGCTCGTGCGATCCTCAAGCTGAAGAAAAGTCAGGACCAGCTCGAAATGGCGAACCGGATCGTTAATGAAAACCTTTCCGTTCGACAGACCGAGCAGGTAATCGAGGACTGGAATGGTAAAACTGTCAGTGAACGCAAGGAAGAGAGCATTAACACTGTCACGGCCCCGACGAGTGGTACACGCAAGAAGACAAAGAGCCCGCACGTTCTGGAGCTGGAGCGTCAGCTTCAGGATATACTCGATTTGAAGGTCAAACTTACCGCAGACTCGAACGGCAAAGGCAAACTGGAAATTTACTTCCGCAATAACGACGACTTCTCCAGCCTGATGGAGTTTTTTAAGAGTTAAAAAGTACTGCAACGAACCAGAGAGTTTCACGTGTAACACTCTTTTTTTAAATCATGAAGAATCTGCTAAAGAAAATAGGTCTTGACGGTTTTATTCTTTCCCTCTTTGGGGCGATTTTTCTTGCGTGGCTTTACCCGCCACCGGGAGCGAGCGAGAAACTGTTCTCACTTTCGACTGTGGCCAGGTATGGTGTGACGGTCATTTTCTTTTTTTACGGTGTTCGACTGAACTGGCAGAAGATTTACGAGGGATTGAAGAACTACCGCTTGCATATCGTGGTACATCTTTCGACGTTTGTGCTCTTTCCGCTGTTGGTTCTCCCTTTGACGTGGTACTTTACGCGTGGAGCCGACCAGAGCACGACCTGGCTTTGGTATGGGATTTTCTTCCTCGCGACTCTTCCTTCGACGGTCTCGTCGTCTGTCGTTATGGTGAACATCGCTCGGGGAAACGTCCCGGCTGCGATTTTCGACGCGAGCATTTCCAGTCTTCTGGGCGTCTTCATCACGCCGGTCTGGATGCAGATTTTCGTCGGCGCGTCCTCGGGGGGACAGGAACTGGGGAGCGTGATCCTAAACCTGATTTTTCTGGTCATCGTACCGGTCGTTTTGGGGATCTGCCTCCACGGACCGCTGGGGTGGTTTTCCGAGCGGTACGACAAAATGTTGAGGAGGTTCGACCAGGGGATCATCCTTTTGATCGTCTATACGTCGTTCTGCCACTCCTTCGCACATAAAATGTTCGCCGGCATGACCCTTTCGACGCTGATCCTTCTGTCCATTGGGATGGTTGGGCTTTTCTTCGTAGTCTTTTTTATTGTGGATCTGGTCTGTCATCTGCTCAGATTTAGCTATGAGGACCGGGTCACCACCCTGTTTTGCGGCTCGAAGAAGTCACTGGTTCACGGGGCCACGATGAGTAAAGTGATCCTTCCAGACCCTCAACTTGCGGGCGTGCTTCTTCTCCCGACGATGTTATACCATGCGTACCAGCTGATCGTGGTGAGTATCATAGCCCGGCAGTTTGTGAAATGGCGGGAAAGAACAGAATAAAGAACAAAAATCAAAAAAGTCTTTGAGCGGGGTTCACTCAAAGACTTTTGATCGTTTAGGCTGACTTGGGATTCTTTACTTCCAGCTATTTAAAAGGTCTGCGTTGAAGAAATCTTTCACGATCGATTCGATGTTTCCCGCGTCGCAGGCTTCAGCAATTTTCGGGTCGATCGGCAGTTGGGCGAGGATCGGAAGGTCAAACTCGGCAGCAAGCCGGTCGATTTTGCTCTCGCCGAAGACAGAAATCTTCTTTCCGCAGTCCGGGCATTCGATGTAACTCATGTTTTCGACCAGTCCGAGGACCGGGACGTTCATCATATTAGCCATTTTGATCGCTTTTCCGACGATCATGGAGACGAGATCCTGCGGCGAAGCGACGATGACCACGCCCGCAATGGGGAGCGACTGGAAAACCGTCAGAGCGACGTCGCCCGTTCCCGGCGGCATATCGACAAACATGAAATCAACGTCGTTCCAGATCACAGTGGACCAGAACTGCTTCACGACCGAGGCGATGATCGGCCCACGCCAGAGAACCGGGTCTGATGCGTTTTCAAGCAGCAGATTCACGGAGATCAGCTCGATTCCACCCTTGGAAATTTCCGGAAAGATCCCTTCCTCGGAACCTTGGGCGCGGTTGGTGACCCCGAACATTTTGGGGATGGAAGGCCCGGTAATATCGGCGTCCAGAATGGCCGTTTTCAGGCCCGCGCGTTTAGCCTGGCACGCCAACAGACCGGTGACGAGAGACTTTCCGACCCCTCCCTTACCGCTTACAATGGCGATCACTTTTTTGACATCACTCAAGGGATTCATTTCGGCTTTCAGGTTTTGGCTTTGCGGATGGTCACATTTATGGGCGCAGCCTTCACAATTATGATCGCACGATTCTGACATAGAAACCTTTCTTTCTGCTTTTTATTGACTAAGTTGTAATTATATTTGTCCCGCTGGTATCGCTTGGCCGGCAGGAAGTTCAACCGGTTCCCAAAGACCGTGGCGTCCGATGAAGTTCCAGAGGTTTTTGGCTTCTTCGCTTTTCAGCGCACATCGGAACAGGCTGGCAAGCGGCTCGCAAATAACCAGGCCGATAGTTCCGCAGTGATGGCGTTTCAGAAGCCACTCGATGGTGGTTTGGATGCGCTTTTGGACCTCGCGAAACGACTCCCCGTTTGGGGGGTCAATGGAGTTCGGAGAGTTCGCAGCGCGTCGGTAAACCCGAGGCTGAAAGCGTTGAATTTCCTCGACCCGGCGGCCTTCCCAAAGGCCCTGATCCTGATTTCGAAGTCCTTTCAGGATTTTACACTGAATTTGGAGACTTGAAGCGATACACTCCGCTGTTTCAAGGGCCGAAACGTTGGGAGATGTGTAAATCAGGGAGGGATTTTCAGAGACCATTTCCTCCGCGAGCCGATTGGCTTCCTGCTGGCCGTTCTCGGTTAAGCGAAGGTTCAGATTTCCCTGAATGTGGCGTTGAATATCGTACGCAGTTTCGCCGGGACGAATGATCAAAAATCTCAGCACATTCTTTTCTTCCAGAAAAGACGCAGTGCTTTCTGATGAAAATTTAGTTAAATTGACCATAAATAAATTAAATAAATGAGATACGCATTGGAGGTATTCTCTCCAAAGTCACCTCAATCCATATTCTAAAGGGTGGGGTTGTTGAAACGTTTTGGGAAAATCCTTTATTCCTGCAACGCTTTGTTTAACAGTTGGAAGCGTTCCTGGATCTGATTTCCGCGGAAGATGGCTGTTCCCATGACCAGACCTGTTCCGCCGCTGAGTTTGCAGTCCATCAGAGTCGTTTCGTTCACACCGCCGTCCACACTTCGGAGCATTTCGGGCGAGGCGTTTTCACGGAGCCACGCGAGTTTCTCCTTCCCGCGAGGATCGAATTTTTGTCCGCCAAAACCGGGCATAACACTCATGACCAGTACATTTTCACACTCACTCAGGAAAGGTTTCATCAGAGTGATGTCTGTGGGCGGGATCAGCGAAAGCCCTGCCGCGGCACCAAGGCGGTGGACTTTTTCGAGGGCTGAATGAACGTGAGTTTCGAAAAGGAACTTCACGTCGGCGAGGTCTTCCGGCAGGCAGCCGGTCCGCGCATAATTATGGCCCGGTTTTTCCTGATCGGCGATCGCTTCGATGTGAAACGTGATCCCGTCCGCCCCGGCCTTTCGGAACGGCTCGAAGTAAAATTCCGGGTCAGAGAGCATAAGGTGAACGTCCAGAACGAGGTCGGTCACCTTGCGGACAGCTTCCACGACCGGCACTCCAATGCTCAGATTCGGGACGAAATGGCCGTCCATGACATCGAGGTGAAGCCCCTGGGCTCCTGATCTCTCAAGCTCCCGAATATCCCGTTCCAGGTTTGCGAAGTTACAGGCCAGCAGAGACGGCAAAATCACACGAGGTGATCGAGCCAGTGTTTTATAAAAGTTGATGGAAGAATCTGCTGTTTCCATGGATGAACCTCGAACGAAAAAGGAGATCAGGTGCTTTTCTATGGATATTATAGCACATTCCAGGAATCCGTACAGGCTTCAAGATGCAAAAATGTTAAACTTTTTTGAAAAATCCAGTTGGAAAAGAACGATAAAATGGTTTGGGTGGATAAAATGCACAAAAGAATGGGTTGTTTTGCCCGGATTGATGCCCTCAGGCTAAAAATTTTTGTAAAAGTTTAAAAAATTTGTGAAAAAAGTGGATTCGGGGACTTGACGAAAAGTGGAACGTCGTTAATAATAGAGTAAATAGTCAATTTGTATTTGATTGGAACCTCATAATAAGGGAAACACCGACGGAGTATTTTGTTCAGGAACAATGGCTTCCCTGTTTCCCAAGACCTTTATTACAGGGGAAAACTGATGAAAAAATTGTTGATGATTGTTTGCGGTCTCGCCCTTTTAGCGTCTGTCGGCTGTGGTCTTAGCAAGCCCAAAGCGGTTGATGTCCCACCGTATGATCCGGGCAAGATTGCCTCCAAGGCGATGGAACTCTATGATACGAATAAGGACAGTAAACTGGACGCGGATGAACTGAAAGCGTGCCCGGGGATGCTTTTCTCGCTGAAAGGCCCAAAGAGTATCGACACGAACGGTGACGGCGCAATCGACGCAAATGAAATTAAGGCGCGTATCCAGGCCTGGATCGACATGAAAGTCGGACTTACTTGCCCGATCGTGAAATTCGTTGACAAAAAAGGGAAAGCGGTCAAGGAAGTCTTTAACAAGAAGGTGACCCTGACTCCGGATCCTTTGCACGAGGGTATGCTCAAAACGACCACGCCGATTGCTGTTGACGACAATGGCCAGTGCAGCCCGAGCACACCGGATAACCTCGACAATCTGAGCGGGATGTCCTACGGCTTCTACACGATTTCCATTGAAGGGACCTCCTACAATAACCTGGGTGTTGAGATTTTCGACGGCGCGAAGGAAGACGATACGGATTCGTTCCAGATCACTCTTTCCAAAGGGAAGTAATTCCGTTTCCTCCCGAGAGAGTTTCCGTTTGTAACGGGAAAAACAAAAATCGCGGCCACATCGAGCGTCTTGCCCGGTATGGCCGTTTTTTTATCTGAACATGTCTGAAACCTACTTCCCTATTCATTGAGGTATCGGTGAAGAATTTTTGCTTTTTGGTTATCAAGTGTTTTCAGATAATCCTGTTTTTCTATGATTTGAGCCTCTAACGTCATTATTTCTGCGATGATCTCATCTTGAATTTTTCTTTCAGGAACGGTAAAAGTTATTCCTTTAACTCTGTCAATCGATGCGCGATAGGAGCGAGAGAACCCCATCTTTCGGCCTGCGACTTCAAGGATGTGAGCCAGATAGCGAGGATTGACATCTTCTGTTTTGCAGCGGAGAACACCGCAGTGGTCTGTGGGATAAAATTCTTTGTTTTCTGGCATATAACTGGTCATCCAGTCGCCGTCAATACCCCACAAGACAGAGGGAACTGAAAAATCAGTAATAAGTGACTTGTCAATATAACCGAAAGGCGCTGTGACATTAGCGCTAAATACAGGTATTATACCATCTGGAACCAATTCTTTGTCTAACACTCGCTTGCCAATAGTGACGCTGAAATTGTCCGAGGAAGAAAGACTTAATATTACTCTGTC
>JAFTCU010000106.1 GCA_017454585.1 Thermoguttaceae bacterium
ATCGTCGTCCGGCCCGCCGTAGAAGAATTTCGGATTTCCCGACCCGGCGCGGGCGGCGTACGTCCATTCCAGGTCGGTCGGGAGGGCGCAGACCAGGCCGCTCTCAGAGCCGAGCCGCTGCGTCAGCCACTGGCAGAATTGCTCGGCGTGCTCGCACGAGACGCGAATGACCGGCTGCTCGTCGCCGTCGGTCTGGAATCCCCGGTCCTCCAGACTGAACAGAAGGAAGTCCGAAAACTCGTACCGGCTGTCGTGTTTCGGGTCGAAGGCGTGGAACTGCGCGTTGGTCACTTCCGTTTTGCTCATCCAGAACCCGCCGACCGGCTGACCGTTGAGCGTCCCGCGGGGGACGTAAACGAATTCGATCTTCTCGCCGTTCGGGAGCGCGACCGAGCGGGTTTTCTGACCGTCGAACGCTTCCAGAAGCGTGACCGCCGGCGCCGGCCGATTCGGTTCGTGCGCCTTCAGCCCGGCGTCGATTTTCTCTTTCGGCGGAAGAACCGGTTTGATCTCCCCGGGAACGTAGGGGTTAAAAATCCCTTCCTGATTCTGAACCACGCCGCTGTACATCTCACGGAGTTCTTCCCGAAGCCGTGCCAGACGGTCGGTGCGCTCGGGGCCGCTGATCTCGATCCACGTCCCGTGGAACGGCGTGTTCATATCGACCCAGGTCGTCAGCCGGTCCCAGTCCTCCGGCGAGAGCATTTCCGCCACGCCGTAATGCCCGGCCGGGTCGTTCCGCAGTGTCTGGAAAAGGCGCGTCGTCGAGACGTGGAACTCCCGCGGCGAAAGCAGATGGGCGTCCGATTCAATGGTGTGGCCGCGAACGAACCGGCGCAGATTCATGTAGGAATTGGAAAAATGCGCGGCTTGCCCGTAGTATTCCGACCCGGTTTTGATGGGAAAATCGTCCGTGTTTTCGAGCGAAAACGTCTCTGGAACGGCTGCCAGGGCCGGGGCGTTGGGGTCGCGGTGCCCGGTGTGGCACGCCACGCAGTATTTATCCAGGACGGGCTGAACTTCCCGCCGGAACGAGAAACCACGCATCGGGCCGTAAAACGGCGTGATCTCCAAGGCCGGCCGGTTTCCCGCAAGCGTTCGTTGACGGACGGGCGCAAGGCTCGTGTTCTGGTGGCACCCGACGCACGAAACGACCTCGCCAGGCATGGCCGTGAACCACGACCGCATGAGCTGCAGGGCCGCGCCGTTTTCGTCGAGCGGCTGAATGGCGATCGGGACGTTGGCCGGAACGGCGAAGTGCGCCGAGCCGTCCGCTTCCACCGGCACGGTCCCCAAAACGGCACGAATGTCCCACGGCCCGTCCAGACCGACGCGGTCCACTTGGCCGCCCATACCGTGGTACGAGTAATTGTAGGTGAAAAGCCTCAGCTTCTTGACCTCGCCGCGGCGGATCCCCTTCAGGCCGGGGCCGGTGTAAATGTCGGCCAGAAAGACCGTCGCGGTCTTGTTTTCCGGGTCGGTCCGGTCGGCGATCGCCGGCGGGATCGGCGTTTTCTGCACCGGGACCGGCTCCAGCATCGCAAATCCCGGCTGCTCGTACAGAAGGACGAAATTATCGAAAACGTCCACGAGGTAGATCCCCCATTTCGCGGACGGGGACGGTTTGCAGGCCGTGACGACGTATTTGTCCGAGAGCGGCGCCGGGTGCAGGAACTTCGGCCACGAGTCACCCGTCAGACCGTCTTTCAGGACCGCCTCGACTTTCTTCCCGCGCTGGCCGATCCGCTGGACTGCGCCGTCGGCCTCGAAATCGCTGATCGACGTGTCGAAAAGCACCAGCTCCCCGGCCCGCGCGACGTCGTGATGCCCCACCACGACCGCGTAGAACCGGTTGGCGTTTCCCGGCGTGGGCTTCGCGTTGAACATGCAGTTGGGCCAGTACGAGTTGCTCCCGTAGTAGCTCACCTGGTTCGTCCCGTCCGGGTTCATCGTGAAGAGAAGCCGGTAAAACGCGTGCGGCGTGTCGGTGTACTCCCAGCGCAAATACATGATCCGCCCGTTCGGCATGACAGTCGGGTTCCAGTTGTGCTCCTGATCGAAGGTCAGCTGACAAATGCGCCCGTCCGGGTGGCGGACGTACGTATTTGTCACGTGCGACGACCCGCGGACACACGGCACGCCGACCATCGGGGCCGTGGAGGTGAAGATGATCCGGCCGTCGGGGAGGTAGCAGGCGTCGTAATTATCGACGTCCGGGTGGTCGATCGTCGGGATTTTGCGCGGTTCTGCGGTTTTCAGGCCTGCGAGCGTTTCCTCCGTCACCGGGATCTCGAAGAGCTGCCAGCGGCCGTTCCCGCCGTCTTTTTCAAGGTCCGGCCTGGAAAACATCAGGCGGTCGGCGTTGAAATGAAGGTCCAGCTCGCCGACGTACTCGTCGCTTTGCGGCCGGTACACAGTTTTCACGTCTCCCGGCCCGGGAACGGCCTGAGCCGAAACCGGGATCGCGACGATCTCGTTCCCGTATCCGGTGTGGCTCAGGCTGGAATTGCTCGACCAGTTGGCGGGGAGGCCCAGATTCTTTTCGGAGCGCCGGATCGCGAGGATCGTCCGGACGTTTTTCAGCGCGGGGTTTTCGAGCAGCGCCCGGCGTTTCAGCGAGTCCAGCTGGTCAAACCGGGCTTCCTGCTTTAAGGCCGTGGACGCTTTTTCCAGCTCCGTCAGTTCGTCGAGGTACTTCTGCCCGTTGACGTATTCCTGCGGGTACGACTCCATCAGGTCGCGGATCGCCAGCTTCAGCGACTCGGCCTCGTGCGCAAAATCCCGCTCCATTGCTGCGATCTGGCGGTCGTTCAGCTGAGCGTTCGGCTCGTAGGGCGTCAATTCCACCCATGCCGCCGGGGTCTGGAGGTAGTTCAGGGCGTTCGAAGTAAATTGGACCAGATTCCTGAAAAAGACGTTTCTGGGGTCGGAGAAGCACGTCAGCCGCCAGCCGGACGTGACTATTCGGCCCTTTCCCAGCGCGTACTCCCAGATCGGCTTTTCGTCGCCCGTTGCGGACGCCGCCAACAGAGTTCCACCGCGGGGCTGGATCGCGTGGAAGTCGGAAAACGCGGAGTAGCCGCCATCGGAGAAGTAAACCGCCGCCCGATTTTGCCCGTGCGGGTTTCCTCGCTGCAAACCACGAAAAACCGGATGGACGCCGTTTTTCATCGGCAGCGGAATGACTGCGGCCAGCGTGTGGTCATGCCCCCCGGCCAACTGACGCGGCAAGACGGTTTCCAGCCCGAACTGGTTGAGCGCGGGCCACGACGCCCCGGTCAGAAAAAGCCCTCCGCCTTGCTCGACGAACGCTTTGATCTTCGAGGCGTCCGGGTCCGAAAGGGCGTACTTCTCCGAATCGCCAAGATGGATCCACAAAACGGAGACTTCCGCCAAACCGTCGGCCGTCACTTCCTGAAAATCCGGGAAGAGCGTCTTCCCCAGTGTCAGGGCGGCCTGGTATTCCGGACCGTCCTGAGCCGTCCGAAGTAGTGCCGGGCTTTTCGCCCAGACTACGGTGGAACTTAAAAAGCAGGCAGTTAGTACTAACAGGAGGAACTTTTTCATGACGGTTACTACTATCTGGCCGCAGGCCGGAGAAGGTCAGCGACGAAATCGCGCGTGTACATATCCAGGCCCCACGACGGAGCGCAGTATGCGATATTGTCCACGATTTTGTCGAACGAATCCAGCGGCAGTTCCGCCTGCGTGAACGTGATCGGCGCGCCGATGCTTTCGTACCACTTTTCCAACCGGGTGATGCCTTGCTCGATCGCGGTGTCCTCGTCCCGGCACGTTACACCCATGACGTTGCGCGCGAACTGGACCAGCCGGGGTTTGCAGAAGCCTTTCATCTTACGCATCCAGCACGGCATGGCGACCGAAAGCGACGCGCCGTGCGCCGTATCGTACAGGCACGACATCGAGTGACCGATCAGGTGCGCGGGATAGACGGCGTTCTCGACCCCCGCCAGAAGCAGACCGTTCCACGCCATCGTGGAGGCCCACATCATATTGGCGCGGGCGTCGTAGTCCGACCCGTCCGCGACACAGCGGGTAGTGTACTCCATGACCGTCCGCATCAGCCCCTCGGCGTAAACGTCCTGAACCGGCGTTTCCGGGTCCGAGTTGGTGATATACCCCTCGACGATGTGCGCGAAAATGTCCACGCCGGCGAAAGCGGTGTACTTCGGCCCCAGCGAGTACGTAGCGGTTGGGTCCAGGATCGAAACCTTCGGCATGAGGCAGGGGACGATGAGACCAAGTTTCTGCTGGGTCTGCTCGTTGGTGATGACCGTGCCGCCGTTCATTTCAGTACCGGTAGCCGCAACGGTCAGAACGTCGCAAAGCGGGAGCGCCTTTTCGGGTGTCGCCTTACCGCTGTAGAAGTCCCACACGCTGCCGTCATAAATCGCGCCCATGGCGATCGCTTTGGATTCATCGATGACGCTCCCACCGCCCAACGCGACGATCAGGTCCACGTTTTCCTGTTTCGCCAGATCGGCCCCAGCCTGAGCGTGCGTCAGACGTGGGTTCGGGCTGACGCCGGGATACTCTACGATTTCCAGACCTGCCGCTTTGAGCGAGCCGACAACGGCATCGTAAAGGCCGTTCTTCTTTACGGACCCGTGCCCGTAAACTAGCAGGACCTTCTTGCCGTACGCTGCGGCTTCAGGACCGATCTGCTTGATGGTGTCGCGTCCAAAAACGATTTTGACTGTGTTCTGATACGTAAAATTCTGCATGGCTATTAAGTGAAAATGAACTTAAAGGAAAGGGAGACAGTGCTTTTGAGCTATTCCCAAAGTGCACTTCGATTCACGAATTCTTTGATTATACCAGAATACTTCATTTTAGAAAGAGGGGGGGAAACAGATTTGTGCAAAATGAGATTCCTGTTGTGGTCTGGCTGTTGTTCACCGCGAGGTTTTCATTGGGAATTATCTACGAGAAGGGTAAGACCCGAAAGGAACCTTAATTATATTGCCTCAATTCTCCACTCCCAAACACCCTCTTTTGCATCTCCCTCCTTTTTTTCTGAAAATCCCCCCGGGGGGGCTGGACGTTTAGGGGATTTCGGTGTAAAATGGAGGTTTGAAGTTTTTTCTTTTCATTGGAACCCTACTATCAGTTGGAGCATATCATGGCAAAAGCAACCTACAAAGACTCTGGTGTTGATCTGGAACTGTACCGTAACGCGATGGAACGTCTGCCGGGACTCATGGAACGGACGGAAACCCCGCGAGTCCGCCGTCTGCCTGGTGGTTTTGCCGGTATGTTCCAGCTGGACTTTGAAAAGGGTTCGCCCTTCCGCCGCAATTACGAGGACCCGGTCCTTATTTCCTGCACCGACGGCGTGGGGACGAAGCTGAAGATCGCCCAAGCCATGAACTCCCACTCGACGGTCGGGATCGACCTGGTCGCCATGAGCGTCAACGACGCCATCTGCTGCGGGGCCGAGCCGCTCTTCTTCCTGGATTACGTGGCGATGGGAAAGGATAATCCGCCGCTTCTGGAAAAAATCGTCAGCGGCATTTCCGATGGCTGCGTTCAGGCCAACAGCGCCCTGCTCGGCGGTGAAACTGCCATTATGCCTGACATGTACGGGCCTGACGATTACGATCTTGGCGGCTTCTGCGTCGGCGTGGCCTCGAAAAAGAATCTGATCGACGGCTCGAAGATCCAGCCGGGCGACGTGGTCATCGGCATCGCCTCGACCGGGCTGCACTCGAACGGCTTCTCACTCGTGCGCAAGGTGGTTTTCTCGTTGAGCGAGCTGAACGTTTTCGACACGATCCAGAATTCCGGCACGGAACTGGACGGGCAGCTCGTGGGCGAAGTCCTTCTCACGCCGACCCGCATTTACGTCAAGCCGGCGATGCAGATCCTGGAAAACTTCCGCGAGGCGGTTCATGGCGTGGCCCATATCACCGGCGGCGGCCTGCACGAAAATCTGGAACGGGTCGTTCCGGCTGGTTCGCGCGTGCTGATCGACCGCGGAAGCTGGACGGTCAAGCCTGTCTTCCGCTGGATCCAGAAACTCGGTGAGATCGAGGAAGACGAGATGTACCGCGTGTTCAACATGGGGCTGGGTCTTGTGATGGTCCTCGCGGCCGACCAGGTCGAAGCGATCCGCGCCTCGCTCGACGGCATGGGCCTCGAGAACTGGGTCATCGGCAAAGTCGTCGAAGGTCAAAAAGCCGTCGTGTGGAACGATTAATTTAATTATGAATTGTGAATTATGAATTATGAATTACGCATGGTTCATAATTCACTTTTTTTCTATAGAAAGGTTTTCAAATGCCCAAAGAATTCCTTTACGGCTCCGACAAACGAATTTCCGGTTTCGGCCTGATCCTCGCCTCATCCACGGCCACGCCCGAAGAGAAAAAATGGGTTTCCGACAACAGTGTCTATACACGGATCGGAAGCCGGGAGGAATCCCCTGTTTCCTGGGCTTTTTCGCTGGCAGGGAATAATGTCTTTCTTTCCCGAAGCTGTGCGAGCGTTGATTATTCCGGGCGTCCCAGCTTTCTGGCGAGTCATCTGGAACTCAGTCAGGAGGAAACCCTCCTTTATGAAGACGGGCCGGTGTACGTTCTGAGCCGGTATCGTTTTACTCCGCAATCTTCTGATGAGGCTGGATTAGAACGGAATACCCGGCAGTTTTTGAACCGTTATGACGGCTGCCGGGAAGAAAACTCACGCTGCGGCACGTGGCAAAGTATTCTTTACCCATTTGAACTGGATGGCCGTTCCTTTGCTGGCGCGGCAGCGCTCCTCGTTTTACGGGGAAATCCGGTTTATCTTGTTTACAGCCAGAACCAAAGAGAAGATATTTTACCCCTTTTCCGGGAACTATGGTCTCTTTTGCCGGTCACCTGCCGCTGGAAATACACGTTTAACACGTATCTTTCCAACCCGGGAATGGTTTATTCCCTGAACGGGCTTTTGAAAGAGACAGACACGACGGCTCAATTTTGTCAGTCAGGCAAAGTGTTTTATCTTGATTTGAGCACTGGAACACACAATTTTCCGGCAGAGATTTTTGAAATTTCCAACCTGTCAGGAATCGAACACTACCTGATGACCGGCAACGTGACCGAAGCGCAGACGAATTACGAGCAAACCCCTGATTTCCCGGTCCCGTGCGGTATTGTCTGGGAAGAACAAACGGGGCTTGTTCGTAAACTTCACGAAGATTTTCAAAAGGTCCAGAACGAACTTGCTGCGGAAACGTCAAGGATGAATTCTGAACTTTCAAGTCTGAAAGAAGCCAACAGCCGTTACAAAAACAGCGCTGAGCGTATGAGAAACGAGCTGACTTCTCTGGAAACGAAACTCAAAGAGGAGAATGAAAAGCAGTCGAATCTGCAGCATGCCAATGATGCTTTAACCCGTCGCAATGTGGAGATAAAACAGGAGATCGAACAGGCGCAAAATCAGTTTCAGACACTCATCACAAAATTGAACGAAGCCAGAAAAAGTTACGATGAGCTTACAGAACAATCTCAAACATTAACAACCCGGCTTGAACAGATCCGGCAGGAAATCCAAAGTGAGTCGGGTAAGCGAGAAGAATTGAAAGCTGATATTCTGAAGAATAACGCTTTAAAAACCCAGCTTCTGAGAGACGTTAATAACTTTACAAACCAAAACGCGGAACTTCAGTCAGAAAATACCCGTTTTCGGGAGGAACAGTCCGAACTGATAAGCGACCTTCAGTTCTTGCGGACTTACTCCCAGAAAAAGAAATTACTCAAAAACCTCGATTATATCCATCGAATCAGCGGAGAGGTTCTTGAGTACGTTCAAACGATCGACCAGGAGAAGAAACTGGAACTGGATTAATAGGACAAAGTCCATTTTTACGTGTCAGGATCGTGCAGCAAGCCTGATAACTCCAGGCAGTATAAGGTGTCCGGAATTGGGCTGAACAACATTAAAACGATAGCCAACCGAGTAAATGTTTCGACAGAATCTTGACAATATCCGCAAAGAGAAAAGCATAAATCGTTTCAAAGACTGGGATTTCAGCAAGCCTCAAGTCCTTCAAATCGAGGTTCCCATTGCCAGCGGAAATTTCCCTGTCTTCCATACGCAGACAACCGCTTTTCTGACGCAGGATTACTGGGAAAACCTGCCGCCGGAAGAACAGGCGAAATGGCGATCCGCTCCCTGGAAACGGGAAGATCGGACGCAGACGATTTTCTTCCGAACCTACTCCACATCGCTAGGCAACAACCACAGGTCCTGTCCGAATTCGTGGGAGGGGGATTACTTTATCGCAAATACACTCCTGGGGAGGGCTGATGCCGAGTTACCCCCCCAAAAACGGATTCCCCGACACGGAGAATGGTATATACGCAGTAAACCCGCCCCGATAACAAGATACTTTCTTAGCGGGAAAACCGGGAAAGTCCGTCCTTACTATTTTTCCGGCAAACGAAATGAATATGTATGGACTGTTGCTCCGGACGATGATGGAGAGCTTCGCGATTCAATCGGCTCCCTTGGTCCCGCGAATATCGCTCCGATTCTGCTTTACGATGATCGGATCGATAACGGCCATCGTATGCCGATAGAAGTCACGATCAACGATGCCATGAACGCGGGAGAAGAAATTTCCAATGCGGTATCCCGTATGAGGCCATATTGGCTGACCACCAATAATTGCCACTTTGGGACGATCTCGGCAAACGCATTAAACCCATTCTTCGTGCCCGGAAAATTCAGTTCCGGTGGACTGAAGGGGTATTCCATGAGTTCAAACTCCAACCCCTACTGGAGAAACATCTGGTCCAGGATTCCAGGGACCCGCTTGAACGTACCTTTTGTTGTGGATCAGCAGGACATCGAAGAACTGAAGAAGATCGCTGATTTCACCAGGACAAGGTTAAAGAAATTTGAAGAGCTGATGGCTTGGGCCGCCCGGAAACTGCGTAGGGCAAAACAGATATAAGATATACCAACAATCCAAACTCCAACAAATAAAAATGCGTATGAAGCTTAAACTTCTTTTTTTGTTTCTTTTCTCCTGCGGGACCTGTGTTGATGCCTTTACTCCGACGGAGTGGGAGGCAGTCGCACCGGAAATCGTCGCGAAACCCGTTTTTTCGCAAGGGGAAACAGGGTTGAAAATCGAACTGACGACCGAAAATTCCGTCGGATCCTGGCGCGGTTTTGTGCCCGTCAAGGAAAAAACCGGGTGCAGGATCACCGCCGAAGCCGTCGTGGAGGGGCTTGAAAACGCCAACGCCGGGAACGACTGCATGATCCTCGCGTCGTGGTTCGAGCCGGGAAAAACCAATCCCCAACAGAGGGATTACGTCGAGTTCACCGACCGGGAAAACGTGCGCGTGTTCGACCAGACGTTCCGTGTCCCGGACGGCTGCGACCGCCTGCGGCTGGAGCTGGTTTTCAAGTGGCGAAAAGCCGCCGCGACCTTCCGCAGCGTGCGGGTCTCCGAAGTTGCCGCCCCTGCTCCGCGGCTGGTTCGGATCGTCGCCGCCAACGCCTGGAACGACCCATCGGGGACGCTCGAAGGTAATCGCCGCGCGATGGAAGAAACGCTTCAGAATATTTTCCGGAACGTGGGGAAAACGGACCTGATCCTCTTTTCCGAGTGTTTCGTGGACGCGAACGTCAAGGCGTCGTATCCGGAAAAGTCCGAGCCGCTGCCGGGAGGCCCGACGTTCGAGCTTCTGAGCCGGTACGCGCGGGAGCACCAGACGTGGATCTGCGCCAATGTGCACGAGGTGACGCCGGAAAACGTCATCCATAACACGTCGTTCCTGATCGACCGCGAGGGCAAGCTGGCAGGCGTGTACCGCAAGGTCCACCTTTCCACGAGCGAGGCCATGAAGGGCGTGATCCCCGGCGGCGAACTGCCCGTTTTCGAGACCGATTTCGGCAAAGTCGGCATCGTGATCTGCTGGGATAATTGGTTCTCCGAAACCGCCAAACTCCTGCGGCTCAAAGGGGCGGAGATCCTGCTTTTCCCGCTGGCCGGCGATGGAAAAGAAAGCCACTGGGGCAAGATCTGGTCGGCCCGCGCGATCGACTCGTCGGTCCCGCTCGTCGTTTCGACGCAGCAGTCGCACCTCCCGTCGGTCATCGTGGACCGGGACGGTGAATGGCTTGCCAAAACGACGGACCAAAACGGATTCGCGTTCAAGGAACTCGACCTGAACGAGCGCAAACGCAGCTTCTGGCTCTCGGTCGGCCCGTCGTTCGGCGACCCGTACCAGCTTTACAAAATGGAACGCCGGCCGGAGGTTTACGAGAAATGAACCGGCAGCGAAAAAAACAGCTTCATTAACCCCCGTGGACGCGACACTCAAGCCCCAACCGAGTACCCAAGGCCGCAATAGGCCCCGCGGATCAGGCGGATTGGGCGGATTAAGGCGGATTGGATTTAAATATTTTAAAAATAAATCATTCAAACTTTTAAGCGTTCACGCTCGTTTTGAGCGATTCAATTCAATATTTAAAATCC
>JAFTCU010000107.1 GCA_017454585.1 Thermoguttaceae bacterium
CAACCCCTGCGGGGACGACACTTCCAGCGTCGTCTCTGGAAAACCAACAAAGTATTTCTTCTTACGACGCTGGAATCGTCGTCCCCGTATTACATCCCGTACAGCGCCTTCACCTCTTTATCCACTTGCGCGTCGATTTGCGCGATTTGTGCGGTCAGGGCGCGGGCGGCGGGGGATTTTCCCCGATCAGCTCCGCCCATTCGGTCTGATCCTTGAGCGGGATACGGTGTTTCTGTCGGCCCAGCTCTTTCAGGAACGCCGGGAAATCCAGCGTTTCCAGCCCGGTCAGGACCGACGTCATTTTCACGCCCGGGAAGTTGGCCTGAACCAGACGCGCGAAATTGCGGCGAAGCGTCTGAAGTGCCGACACTGCGGCGGTCCGGTCCCGCGTGAGGGCCGCAAGCGAAGCGGTTTGCGCCGCGTCCGCAGGCGGTACCGGGAAATTCTCGAAAAAGACCTTCCGCACCTCGCGAGTTCCGCCCTGAAGTTCCGGGCAGTTATACCAGATCCAGAGCTTCGCAAGCGACGAGTTGAAAACCGCCGTCAGGAACGGAAGCGAGACGGAATCGTCATCTGCCGTCATGATGAAACTTTTATCATTGCTCACGAAGCCGCTTGTGTCGTACATGAACGGAAAAACCGAGGTCATGTTCGGATAAATGATTTTTGGTTTCGCGAAATCTTCGTAGTAGGAAATCGTGTCCTGGGTCTCAAACCACTGGTTTGAGGTCTTTTTTCGCGAGCCTTTTTCACCTGATTGATTCAGCCGTTCTTTACCGAAGGAAAGAAGATGCTTCTGAATCGCGGGGTATTCGTCGATGTTCAGGTGCAGCGCCGGGAACGTCCCGATCAGCCACAAATCATCCCAATCGGCCCCATACGCCACAATGTCCCGCCCACGCAGAAGCGGCCGAATCAGCTCCGCGCTGCGCGCGTCCTCCCGGATCAGCCGTTCTTTCGTCGCCGTGTCGATGAAAAACGCATCATTATAACCGGTCAAAATCCCACGGTAAATCGTGACGGGCAGTTCTTTCAGCGGCGTTCCGGTCTCCTTCATCCGCTGTAGCGTCTGGAAGTCCTCGAGTGGCTGGATGCTCCACTCGCTTTCCCCGAACGCACCGCTCGGGTACTCGTACCGGCCCGCTATGGCCGAATCGAAACCGGTGTACGTCTTCCTGTTGACGGAAAGGACGCGCACGGTCTCGGGTTTGGGTTCCTTCGCGGTCACGAAAATGCAGCAGTACGTCGTCGCGTCGTCGAAAAACTGCACGTCGCCGAAATTGAGTATCTGCTGCAACCCGGTCCCGGCCATGAACTGTCGGAGCTGCTTGCCGTAGGAGGTGATCATCCACTTGTTCGGCATGATGAAGGAGAGAAACCCGCCGGGGCGCAGCAGATCGTAGCCGCGCTCGGTGAAGAGGCAGTACAGGTCGGCCGATTTGTTGAAGGACCGGAACCCGGCCGCGGCATACACGTCGCTCATCGCGCCCATGGTTTGAAGCTGGACGTAGGGCGGATTCCCGATCACGACGTCGAAACCATCAAAGGGGAATTCGGTTTTCCAGTCAAATTCGGCGTCGAGGAGGCTGTTCCCGCACTTGATGTTTTGGGTCAGACTGTTGAGCTTCCGGCCGGGTTTGCAGGTGTGCAGCCAGAGAGAAAGGCGGGCGATCTCGACCGATTCCTCATTGATGTCCACGCCGTAAAGGTTCCGTTCGAGGATGGACTGGTCCAGGTCGGTGAGGATCAGGGCGCTTTGGCCGCGGGAGGAGTCTTTGCCGTAGTGGAGGCGGGTGTACCAGGCGTCCACGTGGGCGTGCTCCTCGATGAGGAAATTGAGGGCGGCGACCAGGAACGCCCCCGACCCGCACGCCGGGTCGCAGATCTTCAGGTCGAGAAGCCAGTCGCGGTAGGCGAAAAGGGTCTCCTCCAGTTTCCTGCGCTGGGCGGAGGTGAAGGTTTCGCTGGCGGCGTAGGTTTCGTCGCTGATCCCCAGTTCGGTTTTCTTCCGGGCACAGAGCGCCCCCAGCGTGTTCTCCACGATGAACCGCGTGATGTACGGCGGGGTGTAGAACACGCCGTCGCGCTTGCGCTTGTTTACGGTGGAGTTTAAAGCCTCCCCTGAAAGGGGAGGGGCGGGGGAATTTAAAGCCTCCCCTGAAAGGGGAGGGGGACCGCCGGAGGCGGTGGAGGGGTTCTGGAAGTGGTTTTGCTCTTCCCCGGTTTCGGAACCCCCCCGTCTCGCTTCGCTCGCCAGCCCCCCTTTCAGGGGGGCCTTTAAAGAGGTGGCGGGCAGCTCCCCTTTCAGGGGAGCCTGTAAATTTGAACTTTTTATCTCCTCGATCTCCGTCAGCGAGTGCTCGAAAATGTGGCCGAGAATATTCACGTCAACCTCCGACTCAAAGTCGTAATTGCTCAGGAGCTGGGTGTGCTCCACGAGGAGTTCATCGTCGATCTTGAGCGAGTCGAGCAGCTCGTCCGGGGCGAACAGGCCGCCGTTGTACGCGAAGATCCCCAGCTGCGGCTGGCCGGCGTTCACGAAATTGAAGAACGTCCGAAACTGGTCGTAAAGCGGGCGGGGCGACCAAATGGATTGCTCGCGCCACGACGTGATGATTTTCGCGATCGAGTTGGCGGGAAGCAGACCGCGGTCCTCGCAGAAGAAAATGAAAATCAGCCGATCCAGCAGTTTCTGCGTTTTTCGGAAGAGGAGGAGGCGGTCCAGCCCGCGGTCGGCGTTGCGCTCGCAAAGGTCGGCGAAAAGGAGACGCTTGAACCGGGAGTAATCGCCGTAAAGCCGCTTCGTGATCGATTCCTCGGCCGAGACGGTCTCCGCGTGTGCACGCAGCGGGGCGTTTTCGAGCAGGGAATCCGCCGACAGGCAGAAGTAAAGGAGTTTGAACTCGGGCTCCGTCAGCGTGAAGAGGTCAAACTCGATGTAATTGACCGTACTGTCTATGTAAAACCGCAGCTTCTCGAAGTTGGAGATCACGACGTAATTGACCCCCGGATGGGCGTTTTTGTAGCCGAAAGCCTGTTCCTCGACCCGTGTCAGGTCGCGCGTGTTCGTGTCCTTCAGCTCGATGACGGCGAAAACCTTCTGGTCCTTCAGGATCGCGCCATCTGCGGACTTGGCGTTCGTCACGTTTTTCTGCTCGCGCAGGAGGTTGAAACCCGGGTCAGGGTTGAGCGTGTAGCCGAAAATGCTGCCGAAGAGTTTCTCGAGAAACTCGCCCTGGTACTGCTCTTCCTTCAGGGCGCGGATGTTGCGCTGCCTTTCCGGATTGTGGAAGTAGTCGGTAAAACGTTCCCACGCGGCGCGGACCGAGGCGGCGGGGATCTGGGCGAGGTACTTTTTCAGGATCGATTTCTGGAACAACATGGGCGAAAAAAAGGTTAAAAAAAGGTTACGTCCAACGCTCATCAAGACGACGCTGGAAACGTCGTCCCTAATTATGAATTACCCCACATCGCCCAGTTCCAGCGCGGAGCCGTAGCGCTTCAGCATTTGTTGGCGCAGGAGCCGGAAATCTGGAGCGGCAAGGCCGGGGTCTTTGTCGAGCGTTTCTTTTGCAGCACGTCGGGCATCTTCAAGGATCTCCTGGTCACGCAGAAGGTTCGCGACTTTGAACGGCGGAAGCCCGTGCTGCTGGGTCCCGAAGAGGTTTCCCGGCCCGCGGAGTTTAAAATCGGTTTCGGAAAGCTCAAAACCATCGGCCGTGCTGGTGAAAAGGCGGAGGCGTTCCAACGTTTCGTCCGTTTCTTTGGCCGGAAAAACGCAGCAGTAACCGGGTCTCGGGCCGCGGGTGATGCGTCCGCGGAGCTGGTGGAGCTGGGCCAGCCCGAAGAACTCCGCCGAGTCGATCGTCATGAGCGTCGCGTTCGGAATATCGACCCCGACCTCAATGACCTGCGTGGAGATCAGGACTTTCAGCTCGCCGGTGCGGAAGCGGAACATCACGGTCTCTTTTTCATCCTGGGTCATGCGGCCGTGCAGGATCCCGATCGGGAACTCCGCAAGCGGCCCAGTGGAAAGCTCGCGGTAGAGCTTCTGGAGGTTCGCGACGTCGGATTCTTTTTCGTCTTCCGAGGGGTCTTCAAATGTTTTTTCGGCGCGTAATTCCGCGCTCCGCGCTCCATTACCGCCTTCCGTTTCGACGCGTAATTCCGCGCTCCGCGCTCCATTACCGCCTTCCATTTCGACGCGTAATTCCGAGGGGGCGCGTAATTCCGGCCTCCGGCCTCCATTACCGCCTTCCATTAAGGCGATTTCCGTCTGCGTTTCGTTGATTTTCTTCAATTCGCCAAGGGATTCCGCCTCGCCGATCCGCGGAACGACTACGTACCCTTGCGCCCCCTCGCGGAGTTTCTCTCCGAAAAACTTCCACCAGCCCGCACGGTTTTCTTTCAGGGCGAGGTACGTTTTCGTTTTTTGCCGACCGGGTGG
Source organism: Thermoguttaceae bacterium (assembly GCA_017454585.1). The sequence goes on from JAFTCU010000107.1 coordinate 4,448, forward strand.
TAGTTCACGGATGGTCGTGAGGTCCAGATCGCCGAAAAGCGTCATGGTGACGGAGCGCGGGATGGGCGTGGCGGTCATGACGAGGTAGTGGGGCGATTGGCCGGACTTGCGCAGGGCCGCACGCTGGTTCACGCCGAATTTGTGCTGCTCGTCGATCACGACCATCGCGAGATTGGCGAAATTCACGTCTTTCTGAAGGAGGGCCTGCGTCCCGATGACGATTTTGGCCGAGCCGGAGGCGATTTTTTCAAGCGCGTCCTGACGCTCGGCGGGGCGCAAACCACCGATCAGTTCCACGATTTCCAGCGGACTGTGACTCAAAATCTTGCGCATGGTCCGAACGTGCTGGCGGGCCAGGACCTCCGTCGGGGCCATGATCGCGGCCTGAAAACCGTGCGCAACGGCCAGAAGGATGGCGTAAACCGCCACGGTCGTTTTGCCGCAGCCGACGTCTCCCTGGAGCAGCCGGTTCATCGGCCGGCCGGAAGTCGTATCGCGCGTAATGTCGCTGATCGCCTTGAGCTGGCCCTGCGTCAGGTCGTAGGGGAAAAGCTGGCGGATGCGGCGGTCCACCTCGGGCGTGGCTTCGAGGATCGGCGCACGGAAATCGCTGACCTGCTGCCGGCGGCGGACTTCAAGCGCGAGTTGGAGGAGAAAAAGCTCCTGAAAGACAAACCTGCGGCGGGCATGGTCCGCACCGTCCTGCGTTTTGGGAAAGTGCATTTTCTGGACCGCCTCGGAAATCGGCAAAAGCGAGTACTTCTCGCGAAACGCTTCTGGAAACGCTTCGTCGAGCAACTGCGCGTACTTCGGGACCACGGTGCGTGCGATCCGCCGCAGATCCCACTGGTGCAGGCCTTCTGTAAGACGGTAAATCGGCTGAAAGCCCAAAAACGCGGCTGAAGTTGGAAGCGTTTCCGGTCCGGCGGCGCTGATGGTCGGAGAGATCCCGACCGCAGGGTCTTCCCACGAATCGGCGACGGGGGCGCGGGTCCCCAGCCGGTTTCCGGGCGTAGTGTTAGCGTTGATCTGCGCAATTTCCTCCTCCGTGAGCAGACGCATCACGGGATGGCTGAACTGCCACTTTCGCTTGGAGTATTTGGGTTTCCCGCTCACGAGATAGATTTGCCCTTCTTCGACTCCATTCGCCCGAAACGGTTGATTGAAAAAAAGAATCTCCGCCAGGCCGTAAGTTCCATCTTCGATCTCCATGGTGGTGAGCGACCCACGCATGGTGCGGCGGTTCCGAACGTTCAGAATTCGGACGCAGATGGTTTGAAGCTCATCCTCTTTGAGGTGGCGAATGTCCGTGAAGTTGGAAAAATCCTCATAATCACGCGGGAAAAAAAAGAGCATCTCCACTGGCGTCCGAACCGACAGTTTCGCGAGCAACTCGGCGCGTTTCGGCCCGACTCCGGGTTCATACGCAATGGGATCAAAAAGCGAGTTCATGAGGGGGAAATTTTTAAAGGAAAATCCCAAACCAGTCCATTTAAAACGCCGGGCTTTTTCCACTTCCCACTTTAATTTAAACACGGATTTCCAGGGATTAAAAAGATTAAAAGGATTTCGTTTTTTCCATTGAAACTCCTGCAAAGCCTTAAATTCCCTTTAATAATCCGTGGAAATCCTTTTAATCCGCGAAAATCCGTGTTTAAATCAAGGTTTGAAGCGGGCGAGGCTTGACTTTGGAAACTGGTTTGAAGTTTTTGAAACTCCTTTAATTAAAAAGGGGGGGCACATTAAACTCAGTTTACCACAAATTCCCGGCTTTTGCAAGGATGGGGGTGAGGGGTTTCCGAAATTTTCTGCTTAAAAAAGGCGTTTATTCCGAATAAAACCGGAAACGGCCTGCCGCTTGCTCTTTTTTCAGATACTTTTTCCGAAAAAACGTTTCCGCTTGATTGACTTTTGAAAAATCTCAGGTATAATGAATAAATTGTAGCGTTTATAAATATAATCTGACTGAAAGGATGAACCAGTATGAAAATCGCACTTCATGGAGCCGCAGGACGTATGGGCCAGCGTTTGGTCGTTTGCGGTGCGGCCGACCCGGATGTTGAAATCGTCGCGGCCATTGACGTCGCCTCACACCCGAAAATGGGCGTGGATGCAGGCTTGAACGCGGGAATTGACGCACTTGGCGTCCCTCTTACTTCCGAGCTGCCCGAGGACGTCCAGCCGGATGTGATGATCGACTTTTCGCAACCGGCGGGCCTGGAAGCGCTGCTGAGTCTTTGCGTTCAGCGCCGGATCCCGCTCGTCATTGCAACGACCGGCCTGACTGCGGATCAAATCGCTATCATCGACGAGGCGGCCAAAGTGATCCCGCTCGTTTTCGCCCCGAACATGAGCATGGGCGTGAACGTCTGCATGAAACTGGCCGAGATCGGCGCCCGGGCCTTGGCCGAACATGACGCCGACGTGGAAATACTCGAGCGTCATCACCGCTACAAAAAGGACTCGCCGAGCGGTACCGCCCTGAAATTCGGCGAACTGATCGCCAAAGAGATGGGGATCACCAGCTTCCGGAATGGCCGCGAGGGGATCGTCGGCGAGCGTCCGCACAACGAGATCGCTTACCACGCCATCCGCGTCGGTGACGATCCGGGCCAGCACACCGTCGTGTTCGGAATGTTGGGCGAAACGCTGGAACTCACGGTCCGCTGCTCCTCCCGTGACGGCTACGCCAAAGGCGCGTACGCGGCCGCGAAATTCCTCCAGGGAAAAGAGTCGGGGCGTTTCTCCATGTTCGACGTGCTGGGGCTGAATTAGATCCGGAGGGCCGGCGTCCTCGCCGGTCAAGTTAATAAGATCCGGAGGGCCGGCGTCCTCGCCGGTCAAGTTAATAAGACCCGGAGGGCCGGCGTCCTCGCCGGTCAAGTTAATAAGATCCGGAGGCTCCCTCCAGCCCTTTTCCTCCAAAAACTCTCCCAAAGGAATTGATCATGAACCGACCTTTTTCTCTTTTACTGACCGCCCTCCTGTTTTTCGCTCCGGTGTTCTGCCTGGCGCAGAATGAGCGGGAAATGACCGAGGCCCGCGAGAAAATGGTTCAGCGCGAGCTGGTCCGTGCGGGGATCCGGAACCCGGACGTTCTTGAGGCGATGCGCTCTACCCTGCGGCACAAATTCGTCCCGAAAAATGTCCGCGCCCAGTCCTACGAGGAGCGCGCTTTGCCCATCGGTTACGGCCAGACGATTTCGTCCCCGTTTGTGGTGGCCAGCATGACGGAGGCTCTGAACCCCCAGCCCGATGATCGGGTGCTGGAGATCGGGACCGGCTCGGGCTACCAGGCCGCGGTCCTTTCGCCACTCGTGGCGGAGGTTTACTCGATCGAGATCGTGGAGCCGCTGGCGAAGCAGGCGCAAAAAACGCTCAAGAGCATGAAGTATAAAAACGTCTTCGTCCGTGCCGGCGACGGTTACAAGGGCTGGCCGGAAGCCGCGCCTTTCGACAAAATCATCGTGACGTGCTCGCCGGAGTCCCCACCTCCTGCGCTGGTGAAGCAGTTGAAGGACGGTGGGCTGATGGTCGTGCCGCTTGGAGAGCGGTACGCGCAAAATCTCTGCATCCTGAAAAAGGACGGCGACCGCCTTGAGAAACAGCCGATCCGGCCGATCCTGTTCGTTCCGATGACCGGTGCGGCCGAGGACCATCGCGAGGTTCTGCCCGACCCGGAAAACCCGACGCTCCAGAACGGGAATTTTGAGAAAGTCATGGTCGGCCAGGCGAGCCAAATCGAGAAAATGCCGGGGCAGCGTTCGGACGCCGGGGAGGAAAGCGAGGACGAGGAACCCGCGGACGCAGAGTCGGAAACTATCAAAATCCCGACCGTCTGGTGCTACTTGCGTCAGGCCCAAATCGATGTAAACGACGATGGGCGCGGGAAGTACTGCCTCCGGTTCAAAAACCAGACTCCCGGAGCGCTCGCTCAGGCGTGCCAGGGGACGGGCGTGGATGGCCGAAAGATAGTGGGTCTTCGCTTTGAAATGAGGATCAAGGGGGAAAATCTCGCTCCTGATCTGGTACATGGCGGGAAGCCGGGCGTGTTCGTTGTGTTCATCGACGAAAAACGCAACACGATCAAAAGCTCCATCCTGGGCGGCTGGCGCGGAACGTTCGACTGGAGGAACGTCTCGTTCACGATCAACGTCCCGGAATCGGCCCGCGAGGCGCTCATCTACTTCGGCCTCCACGGTGCCCGCGGCACAATGTGGATCGACGACGTGAAAATGACCCCCGTGCACTAGTGTCCCATCAATAATCCGGCAAAAATAGCTGTTTCGCGCATTCCTGATTTGGAAATTTTTCAGGAATTACGAACCGCGTTTTCTGTTTGGCCAAAAAACTTTTTCACGTGGAGGTTTTGTTTGATCCATTTGAAGAACAATTCCACTTGCCAGCGACGTTTGTAAAGCGCTGCGATCGTCTCGGCGGGCTGATCGAAATCGTTCGTCAAAAACATTATGCGGTGGTCGTTTTCCGCGTCGTAAAATTTAATTCTCCGGAGTTTGAAAACGTTCAAACAAAGGTCAATCGTCGTAGAATCGAAAGTGAAGCGGCCCTCATTCCCTTGTGATACAACTTCGATTTCATCATATTCAGGGTAAAAAACGTGTCCCTCAAACTGACTTTCAGTGCGAGCTGAGCAAAGGCCAACACACGAAATAAAACGGTCTTTTTCAGATTGGTGACGTGATGATCGCCCTGGTATTTATCGATGATTTTTTGAAATTTTCTCCATGGGATCCGGTCCATGATTTGCGCAAAAACGCTTCGTCCCTCGTGCATGGCTTGCCTCCGATCAAAATTGAAATCGTTACAAGCTCAATTATAGCGTAAGTGCCGTAATTTACGAGGGGTACGCGATGGACAAAAATTTTTGATGGGACACTAGTGATTTTGAATCATGAATTGAAACGACGTTTACAACGTATCCCGGCATTTTTTACTCAGTCGGGAAAAACTCTTTCACAACCCGGCGAAATTCTTCCGCGGTACTGGTTTGTACGACCTGAACCCTAAACTTTCTGGCGTTTTTCAAACCCACGCCGTAGCAGGGCGCGTATTTTCTCATCAGCATAACGGCCTCGGCCTCCTCGTGCGCCTCCAAAACCGACTCGAAATGCTCCAGAAGCAGCCCGCGCTGAAACTCGGCCGTGGGCCGCTTCAGAGCGTCCTCCTCCGGGACTCCCGCGAGCAGATCGGCCGCCTGGCGGAAGATCCACGGCTCATTCAAAGCCGCGCGGCCGATCATCACGCCGTCCACGCCAAACGTTTTCAGGGCGTGAACCGCCTGCTGCGCGGTCCGCACGTCGCCGTTTCCAATAACCGGGATCTTGAGGAGGGATTTGACCTCCGCGATTTTCTCCCAGTCCGCCTCGCCGGAGTACATCTGACGGGCGGTGCGTCCGTGGACCGTGACCGCCGAGACGCCCGCCGCCTCAAGAGCCTGCGCCGCTTCGCGGCAGGTCAGACGGTCCGCGGAGATCCCGAGGCGCATTTTGGCCGTCACGGGAAGGGGCTCTGCGAGACCAACCGACCGGGAGGCTTCGCGGACCGACTCCACGACCGCGTGGGCCAGCGTGTGCATCTGGTCGGGGAACTGAAGGAGCCACGAGCCGCAGTGCGCCTTTTGAACGACGTCGTGCGCCGGGCAGCCAAAATTCAGGTCGATCACCTGAACCGCGTACTCCCGCACCAGTTTGGCGGAAAATTCAGCCAGAGGTTCCGCCTGATGGGCCCAGATCTGGACCGAGAGAGGACTTTTCGCCCCGAGGGCCGGTTCCGACTCCGACTTCCGAAGCTCCGACCGGAGGGGAAACCCAAAGAGCCGGCCGTGGAGGGCCTTCCGCCGACGTTCCATTTCGAGCGAGCCGCGGGCGTGCATCATCTCGGACGCCAGAAGCCCCACCCCTCCAAATCGGGTGAGGATCCTGCGCCAGGCGTCATTGGAAAACCCCGCCATCGGAGCCTGAACGAACGGGGTCGAAAGGGTTAATGGGCCAATTTGAAGCATGAAATTAAAAGAGGATCAAAAACCAAAATTCCTCATTTTCCCCAAACCTTGAGCAAAAGCCGCGGGTCGTCCGTGTAGAAACGCTCGATCCCGGCGTCGATCATCTCGCGCATTTTCGCCTCGCTGTTCACCGTCCAGGCTCCCGGTACAAAACCGGCAGCGCGGACCTTCGCGACTTTTTCGGGCGTCACGTCGTTGAAATTGAAAATCATCGTGTGGAAGCCGAGTTTCTTTCCCAACTCAATGTCCGCATCCACGTCGGGCCCGTAGCGGTCCCAGAAAAGCGGAGCGTTCGGGAATTCCTGATGCGCGGGGATCAGAAGGTGTTCATGGCCGTTGAAGCCGATCCAGTCTTCCGCCTTTTTCTCCCGCACGATTCGGGCCACTTCCGCGAGGCAGCCGCTCTTCAGGTGGAGGGTCAGACGCGCTTTTCTGTGCGCCAGAATCAGATCCAGCGCCTCGTCGAGCCGCGTGATCTGGTGCTTCGGGCACTGCTCGAGCGTAAGATTTCTCGCCGCGCGGAATTTCTCGGCCAGATCCAGCTCGCAGAGTTCCGCGTAGGTTTTCTCGCTGATCCGCACGTCCTGGCTGCACTGGCGGCCGGTGGAAAGGTCGTGACTCAAAACCGCCACGCCGTCCCGGGTGAGGCAAACGTCCGTTTCGATCCAGTCCGCGTCCAGCTCGATCGCACGCTCAAACGCCCGGAGGGAATTTTCCGGGAGTTCGACCGACGCGCCGCGGTGGGCGCAAACCCCGTTTTCAGGAGTCTGCGCCACGGCACCAAACGCGAAAACCAGAATGAAAATCAAGGTAAAAAACTCTTTTTTCATTTCGGTCTCTCGCTTCCTCACTGGATCTGAAGGAACGCCGGAGTCAGGCCGTCCAGCTCGATTTTCACGGTCTGACCGTTCTGCTGGACTTTCGCGCCGGGCCAATCCGCGGCGTTTTTGACCGTCTTTCCGGCCGGGACGGTGAATTCGGCGGTCTTCGCTTCCGTATCCGAGTTCACCGTCAGAAGCCAGATCGTCCCGTCAAGCGCGTAGGTACGGCTCACGATCTCCGCGTCGCTCCCCTCGTTGAACGGGATCGGGTCAATCGTTTCGCCTGTGAGGAAAACGCTCTCGTACTTCTTGATCTCCTCGCCGACTTTTTTGATCATGGCCCACGAGCGGTCGAACGACTCTTTTTTCGCCTCGGGGGTCGGGTTTTCGTTCGAGAAGTTGCGCGGCATGTCGAAGTAGGAGTAACCGATGATTCCCGTGGCGCCGCCGGCCAGGTTCATCCACGTCATCGCGCGGATCTCGTCGTAAGTCGGCGTCCGGGCGTTTTTATCGTTTTTGCGGTAGTTCGCCCAGTTGAAGAGCTGCGGCACCTGCCAGCACGGGCGGAGACCAAACCCGCCGTCGCACGTCATTTTCGCCCACTTGTACGCCGTGCTCGCCGGTTTCCCCGAAATCGGGTACGGGTCGGTCCCGATCACGTCGAACGTCGGGAGGTAATCGCGTATCTGCTCGACCTGGTAAAGCACGACCCACGTCGGGCGGCCCGGGTCGAGTTCCTCGCAAAGATCGCGGTGCCCGGAGAGCTGCTCCAGCATGGAAAGCGGCAGTTCGTCGTTAATGTACCACGCGATGATGCCCGGGTGGTCTTTCAGCTCGTTGATGCGCTTGATGGTCTTCTCGCGGCCTTCTTCGTCCGACTGGCACTGAAGCCCTTCATAAAGGTCCTTCACGCTGTAGATCACCGAGATCCCGTGCGCGTACAGATCGTCCAGCGTTTCCCGGCTGATCGGGTGGTACGGCATGATGCAGTTGAACGGCGAGTCGGCCAGATTCAGAACGTCCTCATGCGTCACTCCGCCGAAGTAAAGCCCGAGCGGGAAGAACGGTTTTCCGTCCACGATCAGGCGGCGCTGCGGGTCGATGAACGACTTGCGCTCCGGGAATTTTTCGACTTTCGTAAGGGTGATCTCCCGAACCTCTTTGGTCTTCAGGCCCGGATTGGGAACGGAAACCGTCACGGTGTGCTTTCCGAGCGCCAGATCCTTCGTCGGGACCGTGAAAACCAGCGCGTTCAGGTCCTCGTCCCACTCGTAATCCTGGATCTTTTGGCCCTCCAGCCCGACCGAGATCTCTTTCAGAAGTTCCGGCGCAAAATCGGCTTTCACGTAGCTGACGCCCACAAAAAGTTTCACCTGGTCACCGGTCGTCTGCGCGCGGTAGCAGTCGAAACTCATCTGCGTGATGCACGGCGGGAAGTACGGGACGATCTCCAGATCGTCGAACCAGGCCGTCCCCGTGGCGTCACGGGTCCCGTAGCACGTCAGGTGCGGGTTCTGCGCGTCCATTGGGAAACGGACGATCTCGAAGATGCGGGTCCAGTCTTTCGTTCCGTTGACCCCCTGCAGGTACGCTCCGCCGGCCCATTTTCCGTCAGGGCCGTTCCATTCAATGCAGATGGCGGCTTTTCCACCCTTCACGTCTTTCGTTTTGACCCAGCCGGAAAGAAGGTAGGAGTTTCCGGGGATCAGATTTTTCGGGCGGGAGGAAGAAAGCACGTAATTGTTCGGGTCGTCGTTCGTCCAGCGGAACGAGGCCGAGCCGGTGCGCGCGACGGTTTCGTCACGCTGGAAATTCTTCTCGGGCCCCCACCAGCCGTCGGGCATTTTGGGGTTTTGAGCCGCCTCGAAGGACGGGTTTACGACTTCCGGCGGTTCCGTCTGGGAGGCGATTTGTTCAAGGACCGGCTTTTTCTTTGCGGTTTCTCCATGAAGGAAGGCGGGGCAAATCACAAACGCGGCAACGACCGCGCAGAACATGATGAAGCGTTTCATACGATTTCCTTTCGTAAGTAAGACAGAGTGATGATTCTGTATTATACCACTTCCCTTTCTGGACCGCAAGGGGGGGAATTAATAAAGTTCACCTTCAGCACACTGCAAAATCCAGCGATTACAGGCCCAGCTGATTGAGGAAAAAAACTTACTCAGCTTGCTAAAAAATCGAATATTTTCCGAAACTTTGTCGTTTTTTTCACGTGATCCTCTTAATTGGTGTATAATGATTTACGAATGTATTTTTGAGTTTTCTTTCTGACAAAGATTTGAAGAGTGTTGAACGTGCCCGCGATGGCCTGGCCTTTTCGCGGAGCCGTATTCAAGAGGAGAAAAGCCATGCTCAACCCAGCCGAAACCCGGGAAGCGGTCCTCAAATGGATCGCGCGTCCGCAGTACGTCCCGACGAAAATGCTCGTCGTGGCCCAACAGATCGGGATCCTGAAGGAAGATTTCAAGGATTTCCAGAAACTCCTGCGCTCCATGCACAAGCAGGGCCTGATCGAGTTCGGCGCCGGGCACGTCGTTCTGCCGCTCCTCAATGAAAACGAAAAAGAGCGCGAGGTCTGCGGCTACTTCAAGCGTATGCCCGAAGGGTACGGTTTCGTGCACGAAGTCGAACTGAACCCGAATTCCGTGAATATTTCGGACGAGCGCGAGGACATTTTCATCCCGCCGGGAAAAGCCCAGGACGCCGCGACGGGGGATTTTGTCGCGGTCATTCCCGACTACGAAAAACCCTGGCGCAAAGGCCGCGAAGGGGGTAAAGACGGGCGTTCCGGCAAGATCGTAAGGATCCTGGAGCGTAAAAACCGCAATTTCGTCGGAACCTACACGGAAAACCACGACGGAAGCTGGGTCGAGGTCGATGGGCGCATCTTCGCGGATCCCATCCGGATCACCGACGCGGCCGGCCGTGCGGTCAAGCCCGGCGACAAAGTCGTGATCGAGATTTTGAGCTACCCCGCCCCGTGGCGTACCGGCGAGGGGGTCATTACGGAAGTCTTGGGCCCGCGCGGCGATTTGGCGACCGAAACGCTTGCGGTCATTCGTCAGTACCACCTGAACGATCAGTTTGACGAAGAGCTTCTGAACGAGGCGCGCAACCAGGCGAGCCTTTTCGACCAGTGGGAAAAGGCCCACCAGGATCTTCTCCCCAAGCCCGACGATGACACGGAATTCTGCTCCGAGGAGAAATCGGACGTTCAGTGGACGGAAGACGGGCGGCGCGTCCTGACCCACCTCTTTACCATCACGATCGACCCGGCCGACGCGAGGGATTTCGACGACGCGATCTCCGTCGAGGTGCTTCGCGACGGGAACTGGCGCCTCGCCGTCCACATCGCCGACGTTTCGCACTTCGTTCAGCCCGACTCGAAGCTCGACCGTGAGGCGTTTGACCGCGGGAACAGCGTGTACCTGCCGGACCACGTGATCCCCATGCTCCCCGAGATCCTTTGCAACGGGATCGCCAGCCTCCAGCCGGATCGGCTCCGGTTCACGAAAACGACGTTCCTCACCATTTCCCCACGAGGCGTGGTCAGCGACGTGGAGGTCTGTGACTCGGTGATCTGCTCGAACGCCCGGCTTGATTACGATCAGGTGGACCGTTTCTTCGCGGGGGACTGCTCGGAACTTCCGCAGAAGGTCCGTGACGCGCTGACGCAGTTCCGCCAGCTCGCCCAGGTACTTCGCGCCCGCCGCACCGCCAGGGGGAAGCTCGACATTAACCTCCCCGAAATTCGTCTGGAGTTCGACCGTGACGGGAAAGTGACCGGCGTTCGGCGCGAGCAGAACACCGAGTCGCACCAGATGATCGAGGAGTTCATGGTCTCGACGAACGAGGCGGTCGCGCAGGAACTCACGCACACCGGCGCGAGCATCATGCGGCGAATCCACAAAGCGCCGACGCTCGAAAAGTTCGACGCTCTGGGCCTTTTCCTCGAGGAACTGGGAATTCGGATGGCGCAGAAGGCCGACCGGTTCGAGCTTCAGCGCATCCTTGAGCAAACGCTTGGAACGCCCAACGAGTTTGCCGTCCACCAGGCGATCTTGCGCTCCATGACCCGCGCGGAGTATTCCCCGGAGGAGGAAGGTCACTACGCGCTGGCGAGCGACTGCTACTGCCACTTTACCTCGCCGATCCGCCGCTACGCCGACCTGACGATCCACCGCCAGCTCGAGAGTTTCATCCTCGGTGAGTCCCCCAAGAGGAATTTCCGCAAGATCTACGACGAAGGGAAGCACCTGACGTACTGCGAAACAAACGCGGAGGACGCGGAGCGCGAACTGACCCGCGTGAAAATGATCCAGTTCTTCGAGGACAAGGGCGACGTGGAACTCGACGCGCGCATCGTCGGCGTGACCCATCACGGCTTTTTCGTCGAGTGCGAGCAGTACCCGATCAGCGGGTTGGTCGCGGTCGAGTCGCTTCCGGAGGACCGCTACCACTACGACGCGGGCTCCCAGACGCTCAACGGCCGCCGCATTGGAAACC
>JAFTCU010000108.1 GCA_017454585.1 Thermoguttaceae bacterium
CGAGTTCGGCGCGATGGGCGGCACCAGCGCGGCCATGGTCCTGCACCAGATGCTGAGCAAAGAGTTCGGCTGGCGCGGTGAGTTCCAGGTGACCGAATCCCTGCAAATGTGCGCGGCCGACCGTGCCGTCCCGCAGGACATCGAGGAGGCGTGGGCGTGCGGAAACCGCGCCGTCGAGCTGGCCGTTCAGGGAACCAGCGGCGTGATGGTCACGATCAAGCGCGACTCGAACGCCCCGTACGCCTACTCGCTGGGCACCGCCCCGCTCCATGCCGTGGCGATCGGCACGAAACCGATGCCGGCGGAGTTCATCTGCGAAGACCGCTACTACGTCACGGACGCCTGCCTGGACTACATCCGCCCGCTGGTCGGCGAACTGCCGACGTACGTGCGGTTTGAAGGGTGAAAAAATCCGGAAGGACGGCGGCTCGCCGTCCGCGGCCGGCCCGGCCGCTGAAGCGTGCTGGACGGTCAATCCTCATTGAAGAAAGCCTCCCCTGAAAGGGGAGATGGCGCAAAGCGCCGGAGGGGTTCCGGAACTGGTGCAAGCCCGTCCTTCGGTCGGAACCCCCCAGCCTCGCTTTGCTCCCCAACCTCCTCAATGATGGGGCATTATACAGAAAGCGCCTGAATGAAAGATTCACTTCAAATTTTTGGGGACTGTATTACCCGGAAATATTTTTGCTCCGATGGGCGAGCGTCCCGGTCGGAATATCTGATCTTTCATTTTTACAGTTTTATACTAATTGTTGGGGCGTTTTTTTCGGATGTTTTGATTGCAGATTTCATTGAGGCCATTTCCCATATCCGTCTTGGTTTTCGCTTTTACCTGACGGTAGGGATTTGCCTTTTTCTTTCCATACCCGCCACGACTTTAGAGATTCGCCGCTGGCATGACCTCGGTAAAAGCGGATGGAATTTTTATTCATTTTTCAATCTTTTTGATTTCCTTTTGCTCAACAAAGGCACACGCGGCCGAAACAAATATGGACCAGCCCCGATTGAATCCTTTTCCGAAAAAAGAGCAGAGGAGAACAAAGAGGAAATGGCAGAAGCCCTGGACTGGCTTGAAAAGCAGGAAGAAAACGAAAAAACCTGAAGGCCATTTCCAGGCTATTCCTTTTACCCCTTTAGCTGCGGCGACGACGCTTCCTGCGCCGTCTCTAATTCATAATTCAAAATTCATAATTCATAATCATGGCACACAACCCGCCCATCATCGGAATTTCCACCGCCGTTCAGAAGACCAGCAACCCGGAAGCGAAACGCAGGAACGAGGAGTTTTACCACGAAGCCGTGCGCAAGGCCGGCGGCGTGCCGAGGCTCATTTCCAACCTCGCGCCGAGCTGGGAGGCCGAAGTCGAAAAAATCGACGGTCTGGTCATCATCGGCGGCGTGGACGTGGAGCCGGAACGCTACGGCGATGAACGCCGCCCGGAGACGTACACCGACACGGCTCAGGACGATTACGATTTTTACCTCGTCAACCTGGCGCAGACACGCGGGATCCCGGTCCTGGGCATCTGCCGCGGGCATCAGGTCCTCGGGGTCCATGCCGGGATGCGGCTCTACCAGCATCTGCCGGCTTATTTCCCCGACGAAAATCACAAAGCGATCCACCCGGTCAAGATCATCGAGGGGACGGTCCTGCACAAACTCCTGGGCGTGACGGAAACCACAGTGAACAGTAACCACCACCAGGCCGTTCATTTTGAACCCGAGCGGAATCGCGCCGGGATGAAGATCTCGGCCCTCTCCCCGGCCGGCGTCGTGGAAGCGATGGAAGACGGCGACCGCCTCCTCAGCGTCCAGTGGCACCCGGAAAGAATGATCGGCGAGATGAAGCGCGACGACATGATCCCGCTTTTCCGCTGGCTCGTCGAGCGGGCGAAATCGTAATTACGGGGACGACGCTTCCAGCGTCGTTTCAAAATCGGGGCCAACACTGTTTCGAAGCTATCTGCGAGGCTTCTGCTCTTGCCCGGCAAGGCGAGCCTGCTTTGCTGGAGGAAAAGTAAGTATTGTATCCTTGTTATGCAATTATGAAAAATATTCTGTTTTTAGGGGCTGTTTGCACGGTTCTGCTTGTTTCGTCTGGTTTTGCTCAAGAGCCGGAACGAGTTCAACAAACTAACCCGATCATCTGGGCGGACGTCCCGGACACGTCCATCCTGCGCGTCGGCGATACGTATTTCATGAGCTCGACGACCATGCATCTCTCGCCGGGCCTGCCGATCTTCTATTCCAAAGACCTCGTAAACTGGAAGTTGGCGTCGTACGTCCACGGGAACCTCGCGGACATGGACTCGCTCAACCTCAACGACGGGAAAAACGAGTACGGCCGTGGGACCTGGGCGAGCAGTCTGCGCTTTCACGACGGCAAATTCTACGTCTCGACGTTTGCCGGGACGACGGGCCGGACGTATGTCTTCTCGACCGACGACCCTCTTTCCGGGCAGTGGGAAATGAAGTCTTTCCGGCCCATGCTGCACGACTCGTCGCTCTTTTTTGACGACGATGGGCGCGTTTATATGATTTACGGCTCCGGCACGATCCGGATCCGGGAACTCCACCCTGACTGCTCCGGTCTTCTGGAGGGCGGGCTGGATCAGGTCCTCATTCAGGACCTTTGCCGGGCGGCGACCGGGCGCGGCGGTCTGGGAGAAGGCTCACAAATGTTCAAGGTCAACGGGAAGTACTACCTCTTCAACATCATCTGGCCCCGCGGCGACATGAGGACGGAGGTCGTTTCCCGCGCCGATCAAATTACCGGGCCGTACGAAACGAGCGTCTGTCTGCACGACCGCGGCATCGCGCAGGGCGGGATCTTCGACACGCCGGACGGGAAGTGGATGGCGGTCCTGTTCCGCGATTCCGGGGCGGTGGGGCGCATGCCGTACGTGATGCCGGTCGAGTGGCGCGACGGCTGGCCCGTGTTGGGCGTGGACGGAAAAGTCCCGCAGAAGATCGACTCAATGCCGGCTCATAATGGGCCCGTGCCAGAACTGGTCGCCAGTGACGATTTCAACTCGCCGACGCTCACTTCCGCGTGGCAGTGGAACCACAATCCGGTCCCTTCGGACTGGTCGCTGACCGAGCGGGAAGGTTTCTTCCGGCTCACGACCAGCCGCGTCGATCATGACGTGACGCAGGCGCGCAACACGCTCACCCAGCGGACGTTCGGCCTGACCTGCGCCGCGGCGGTCCGTCTGGATTGCTCCGGCCTTCACGACGGCGACTATGCCGGCCTGGTCGCGCTGCAAAAGCACTACGGCTTCATCGGCGTGAAAAAAGAAGGAGGCCGGAACCGGCTGGTCGTCGCGCTGAACGACCCCCGCAGCCGCGGGCCGAAGACCGAAACGGTCGTCCGGGAGATCGACGAAAGCGTCGTTTATCTGCGGATCTCCTGCGATTTCCGCGCCCAGACGGACGTCGCCCGGTTCAGCTGGTCGCTCGACGGCTCGTCCTGGCAAACCGCTCCGGAAGAACTGAAAATGGTTTACACGCTCCCGCATTTTATGGGGTACCGCTTCGGTCTGTTTTACTTCTCGACCGAAACCCCCGGCGGAACGGCGGACTTTGACTGGTATCAGGTCGGTCCGGGCGAGGAGTGAGGAGTGGTGAGGGGATACTCGCTGGTACTCCTCACCCGAAAATACGGGGCGGTTGGGAGGCCAACCGTTAAATTTTCTCTAATTTCTCTGTTTTTTCCTGTAAAATTTCAAATAAAATTTTTAATTTTCTTGTGAATTGTACAAATGGATGTATAATATCGCATAAGTAATGAAATATTTTATTTTCACTTGAAGGAATATGATCATGACCAAGTCTGCGGGCCGCCTGTTTTTCACCAGTTTTTCAATATTCGGTGTTTTGACGCTCCTGTTTGCGTGCCATTTTACGCAGGCGGATCCTGTTACCTACACGAACGGTGAAATTTACGATGCACCCAATATTAATACGGACAATTACGACTCCACGAATTTTGTTATCACGGATACTTCGCTTCATACCTATCAGAGAAACCTTTCCGGCGGCGGGGTCGTTAATTATACCGGTTACAATAACGCCTACTATCTCAACCTGACGGGGGACAATTCGGCCTTTTCCGGCACATTTAACGTGGCGTCCGCCAACACTGCCCTTTGGTTTTCGAGTGCCAATGCCGGTTTCTCCCAGGGAACGTTGAACCTGGGCGACGCCGCCACTTACGTGCGGGTCAAGCTGCCCTCAAACGGTACCATTTATCTTGGCGCGCTGGAAGGGTCCGGCTACCTGCGCAACGATGAATCCGCCGACAATGTGACCGTGACCTATGAAATCGGCGGCGCCAATAAAGACGCGTCGTTTTCCGGTCGGATCATGGACAAATGGGATGGTCACAACGTCAATGTCTATACCGCGGTCAAAAAGGTCGGAACAGGTACTCAGACTTTATCAGGAAATAACACCTACACCGGTGGAACGACCATTTCCGGGGGAACGCTGGCGATTTCCAGCGTCAACGCCCTGGGGACCGGCGCGGTCACGATCGACGGCGGCGCCCTCGACGCCTTGCCGGCCGGAAAAAGCAAGACTTTCCCGAACAGCCTCGTGATCGGCGCGAACGGCGGAACGGTCACGACTGCAACGGGCGATTATTCCTCTTTCGCCTCCATTTCCGGCTCCGGCGATCTGACGACCAGCGGGTACGTCCACTTCAACGGGACGGGCGGCTACAACGGCCATCTTACGGTCAACAGCGGTTTTACCCGGATCAATCCCGGCGCGTTCGGCGTGTTTGATCTGACGATCGAAAACAAGGCCCAGTTCAACGTTTTCGAAAGCGGAACGGTCCAGATCGGGAAGTTGAATTCGACGACGGATACCGCCCTGTTCGGCAGCAACGGCAGCAAAACCTACGTTTACGAGATCGGCGCAGGCACGACCAGTGACGACACGGCCTCCTATGCCGGCTTGGTTCGCGGTTCTTCCAATGGGGCGTATAATGTTACCCTCAAAAAAGTGGGCGCGGGCACACAGACGTTCAACCGTACCGGGTATGGCTATGCCGGGACGCCCAATTCGATCAAAGACGTGATCATCGACGGCGGTACGATGGTCATTAACGCCACCCATAGCGTTTTCAGCGCAAGCAGTACGACCGGTTTCTGGGGGACCACCCCGATCACGATCAACGCGGGCGGAACGCTCGTTTATGACCACGCCTGGAACACGTCCCCCAATACGATGCTTACGATCAACGGCGGAACGCTGACCTTGAACCAGGTGCAATACCAAAACGCGATCACCTTCAATTCCGGCACGGTCAGCGGCGAGTCCCAGCTGCGCGTGGGTTACGTCGGCTCCGGTAATTGGACGGTCACCGGCGGCACGACCACCATTAATAATCCGGTCGTTGCGGTCAAGAGCGGCGATTACACCACTTTCACGATCAACATCGCCGACGGCGCGACGCTCGACATCAAAAAGAACATTTCCGGCCTGGGCGGTTACGTCGGGACCGACGTGGTCGTGAACGGCTCCGGCGCGAACGGCTCGGGAAAGATCATCTTCAATCCTTCGGGCAGCAATTACGCCACCAACATGGGGACCGTTTCGTTCAACCACGTCAACGTGGAACTGGCGACGAACAAGAACTGGCTGGACAACGGTTTCTTTGGCGGTTCGGCGGTCACGCTGACCGACTCGACGATGACGACCAAATCCGACCACGGTCTCAACGGGACGGTGCTCACGCTCGACGCCAGCTCCCTGATCTACGACGGCGCGATCAATTCATACGCCCATCAGGTCACGCTGAAGAACGGCTCGACCATCTCGGGCACCACCGCGGGCTCCGAGTTCCGCACGGGGCATAACTGGAACTCCCAGTTCTTTACCGTGTACGACGAAGGCGCGGAAGAGAACGTGATGAACACGATCTCCGCCAACATTTCCATGTACAACACGGGCAGGACCATGACGTTCAACATCGCGGACAAAGCCCCGCTGACGTTTTCCGGCAGTTTTGTTCCGGCGGGCAGCGGCCATTACAATGCGCTCGTGAAAACCGGCGCGGGCACGCTGACGCTGACCGGCGCAAACCGGCACGGCACCACGACCGTCTCCGAAGGTACGCTTGTGGTCGCCGGCAACGGCACGCTCGGCTTGAAGACGACGACGGTCGAAGCAAACGGGACGCTCGAATTTAACGTGGCCGACGGTCAGGAAAAGACGCTGACGACCGCCGCCACGGATAAAAACATCACCGGCTCAGGGACCGTCACCAAATTCGGCAAGGGCTTGCTGAAAATCGACGCCCCCGACGGCGCGATAAACGTGGGCAACCTGGTCGTTGCTGAGGGCCGCCTCGATATGGAGGAGTACCTCACGGGGAACATGACGGTCAATAACGGCGCGGAATTCTCCCCCGGCAACTCGATCGGAACGCTGAACGTCGATGGCAATTTCACCCTCGGCGAAGCGGGCGGAAGCGGTGATCCCGCGAAACTGATCATGGAGATCGGCGGCGAAGACGCCAGTTTGAACGACGCGCTGATCGTCTCGGGCGACCTGACCCTGAATAATGGCATCGTTTACCTTGAACTGGCGGACACTTGCGACATGATCATCGGCGACCGTTTCAACGCGATTTTATCGGCGGGAAACAGCGACTCGCTGAGCGGCTTGAATATTCAAGCGGACGGCTTCTCGAATTTTGACTATAGACTGCTCGACTCGGGTCTTTACGCCATCACGGGTGTTTTTGGCTCCGCAGATCAGATTCCGGAACCGTCCACGTGGCTCCTGCTCTTTCTCGGCGTTTTCGGTGTGCTCTGCTGGAGAAAACGCAAGTAAATACGGGGACGGCGTTTCTGCGTCGTCTTCTGTTTTGCTTTTTCTTTTTAAAGAGATGAGGGGATGGAAATGAAACGATTCCTGAACATCATCGGGTGGGCCGTTTTTGGTCTGATCGTGGGTTTTTATATCTGGTGCCTGACCGTTGAGTGTTGGGCCCTGGACGTAATCTTGGACGCCGCATCGATCCTGACCATTCTGCTCATCGGCCGAAAAATGACGAAATACGGCCGCGGGGTCGGCCATGGCGCGGCCGCGCTGCTGGAAATTTCGGTGCGGATTCTCGCAAACCTCGGCCCCTGGCGCTGGAAGCTGGAGGACCTGTGGTGGACTGTCATCGCCGATTTGATCCTCATCGCGCTCTTCTATTCAAAACCGGATGGTTGATTTCCCCGAATTCTTTTCGTGAACCAAACCTCAAAACCCGAGGCAAGAAAATAAAAAAGACAGGTGAACCGAAATTCACCTGCCTATATACCCCCGGCAGGATTTCTATTTGCTGATATTTCCCGGGAAAAACGGTACTTTTTGAAAAAAAAGGGTCAAAAACGGGTCATATTCTTTTAGAATCCCCCGTTTTCTGTTGGTTTCTTCTCAATTACTCTAAAATCAGAACGTTCTGAAATTCTTTTAGTTTGTTCCTGGTACTGTTTCCATTTTGAGCGTGGCGGCGGGCTGGGCGTTCCCTTTGCGCGGGTCGATGCAGCGCGCGGCAGCGGGATCAAAGCCGCGCGGCGTCAAGCGCAATGGGAAGAAAGGCGGGGCCGCTGTGCGTTCCGGCCTTTCGACGTTCTCAAGGGGCTGGGGGTTCAATTACCCCCTCCGAGGAATTCCCCCGTAGTTCAAGCACTGACCAGCGGGCCTTGGTCCGCGGCCGTGTTTGAACGGTTTGGGCTTCGGGCCGTTCCTTTTTTGGTTTTGTTTTATTTCGTTTTCATTCATAGAAAGAGGTTAAAATGAACACTTCTAAAGACCTGGAAGATTTCGCGGAACGTTACGCAGCGGAGAACGCTCAACCGTTTATGGTTCCCGATGAG